>JBKEBV010000182.1:0-22002 GCA_047973315.1 Propioniciclava sp. | reverse complement strand
GGGCTTGTCGGTGTTGTTGCTCACATACCCGGTGATGTAGACGGCGAAGTCGTCGGAGGTCTTCTCCCAGCCGTCGTCCAGGGTCAGATCGGCCTTGGGCTCCTCGCTCGGCTCGGGCTCTGGCTCGGAGGAGGCAGTCGTCTGGGTGGCCTGGTCAGCGGCATCGCCGCCACCACCGAGCGCGCCCGCGACGGCGAAGACCCCGATGACGATGAGCAACCACACCCACCACTTCTTGAACCACGGTTTGGGCTGGGCCGGTGCCACCGCGGCAGCGGCGCCGGGGTAGGTCGGAGGCTGCTGGCCCCCGGAATGCGGCGGCTGCCCGGGCTGCTGCCCCGGGTAAGGCTGCCGCGGACCGGGGTCCCTTGGGGTTGCGATCCGGACTGCTCGGGTCCGGGCTTGCTGCGGCGTGGTCATGGCGTCTCCCTGCGCGGTTGATCTGTGCTGGTGACACCAGCGAACCCAACCCGGGCCCCACCCGGCATCGGCCGATCGGGGCAGGCGACCCCCGCCGATCGG
Source organism: Propioniciclava sp. (assembly GCA_047973315.1). Lineage (GTDB taxonomy): Bacteria > Actinomycetota > Actinomycetes > Propionibacteriales > Propionibacteriaceae > Propioniciclava. The sequence goes on along the minus strand of JBKEBV010000182.1, from coordinate 21,480 downwards.
GTGTGGTTCGCGGCCACGACTCCCGCCGTTCGGCGGAGGTGGGCCGTCGCAGGCACGCCTTACGATCCCAGTGTGTTCAGCTACGAGACCGTGAGTGATCAACGCCCCCCGTGGTGGCGGACGGTCCTCTTCGTCCTCGCCATCGCGGTGCTGAGCCTGACGAGTGTTGTCTTCTCGCTGCTGGGCCAGCGGGTGTCCGCGCCTGACGCCTCCGTCGGCGTCGCGGCTTGGTTCTCCTCCTCGCCACCACCGCCCCGGCTGTTCTGTTCTGGCGGCACCGCTTTCCCTTCGCGATCGCGCTCAGCACTGCCGTCGCTCCGCTGCTGCTCCCCTCGGCAACGCCCTCCCGCTGGTGGCGCTGGGCGCTCTGCTCGGGCGCCGGCGGGCCCAGCCGTCCTCCTGACCACTGTGTTCGTGGCTGCCACCACCGCCGCCGTCCTCATCGACCTCAGCCACCAACCCCTTGAGGCCTCCTTCTGGAAGTCGTTGCTCGCACCGGTCGGCACGGACCCCTCCGGCGAGCTGAGGGTCGGCGTCGTCGAGCCCATCGTGATCGTGGTGGCCCAGCTGGCCCTCACCCTCGGCCTCGGCCTCCTCGTGCGGGCGCGTCGCCAAGAACGCCGGGCGGCCAGCGCGGCCGCCGACGAGCGCGCGGCCTCCGACCGCCTCGGTGACGAGGTGGCCCGGCGGCAGGAGCGCGAGCGGATTGCCCGCGAGGTGCACGACGCCATGGGGCACCGTCTGTCGCTGCTGAATCTCCACGCGGGAGCACTGGAGGCCAACTCCACGGAGAATCCGCGCGTCGCCGAGTCGGCCCAGTTGGTCCGCGACAGTGCGGGTGCTGCGATGGAGGACCTCCGTTCCCTCCTCGACGTGCTCCGCGAGCCAGCAGGAACCGAACTGCCGGCCGCGGATCAGCCTCACCACAGGCGCAGCAGCTGAGCAGCGCGCTGACGCCCAGGCGTGGGGCGACAGCTACGAAGCGGTCACCGACCGGTTCGGCATCAGTGGATGGTCACCATCGGCGGCTGACCGGGTGCGCCGAACGCCCCCGCGGCGCCTGGAGGACCGGGACGGGTCATCCTCGGCCGAGGGATCACCCGAAGGTGGGTCGAAGTTCCTGCCGGATGGCGGCGAGATTCTGCGGCGTCACCTGCCAGCGGGAGGTGTCCGTCGGCTCGACAACAACCCGGCAACGACCGGAGGAGCGCTCCACCTGCACCAGCATGCTCACCGGCAGCACTGGGTCCCCGGTGGCGCTCTCGGCGACCCGGACGGCCAGCGGACCCACCCGGCTCGGGCGCGCCGACGTCGCGGTGATGCTGCCGTCGGCACCGTAGGCGAACCCGTAGGTGCCGTCGAGCTCGCCGCCGTCGAAGGTGAGCACCATCGACAGCGCCTCCCACTGATCCGCACCACCGTGCGCGATGAACTCGCCGGCCAACGCGTGGATGTCTGCGGTCATGAAGCCTCCTCGAAGTCAACCTCGAGTGCAGCGTAGCCGCCGATCGCTCCCCCAGGGCGGCTGTCGGGTGTTCTCGTCGGCTGTCGCAGCCAGGATGGGTGGGTACCGAGCGGGGTCGGGTGCATTCCGGGTGAGGCGGGGGATCCGGAGTCGAGGCGGGGTATCGGCGAGGATTCCAGGCGTTGCTCCCGGGCGCGCTCCTGGCGCCGCGAGTACAGCAGATTGGCCGCGACAGGCAGGGACTCCCGGTCGGGGCCGCCCAGCTCTCCCTGCCCCGGCCGACCGACCCTCCCCCCGCTCGAGCCCCCGCCCCCGACGACACCGCCGCCCTCGCCGATCTGCTCACCGAAGCACGCCGGCCGGTGATCCTCGCCGGTCGCGGCGGACGGGAGGCCGGTGCCGAACTGCGCGCTCTGGCGGAGGCGTCCGGGGCGCTGCTGGCCACCTCGGCGGTCGCGAACGGACTGTTCCACGACGATCCGTTCTGCCTGGGGATCTCGGGAGGTTTCTCCTCCCCGCTGGCAGCCGAGCTCATCACCGAGGCGGGTCTGATCGTCGCCTTCGGATGTGCGCTGAACATGTGGACGATGCGGCACGGCGCGCTCATCGGCAGTGATGCCACCCTGGTGCAGGTCGACACCAACCCGGCTGCCCTCGGCAGGCTCCGCCCGGTGGCGCGGGGGATCGTCGGCGACAGCGCCGCCACCGCAGCAGCGGTGACCGCACTGCTGCGGCAACGCCCCGACGCCACCGACGGATACCGCTCCGCCGAGCGTGCCGAACAGATCCGTACCGGAATCCGGTGGAACGACGTCAACACCGACGACCTGTCCACCGGTGAACGCATCGATCCCCGCGTTCTCAGCGCCAGGCTCGACCAGGTGCTGCCCCGCGAGCGGGTGGTGGCGGTCGACTCGGGCAACTTCATGGGCTATCCCAGCCAGTACCTGGGCGTGCCGGATGAGTTCGGCTTCTCAGTCATTGCAACCCGCCTACGAATTCCCCGATGCAGCGCACTCACGTGATCACGACTGCCTAGGCACCGATGAGGCGGCGGAGACCATCGACGTCAGCGCGGTCGACCGAGAGCACGAGGGAACCACGCTCGGCCTTTCCCAGCCCGAACCAGCCGGAGAATCGGATCGCCCAGGCGACGCGCCCCCGCGTGACTGCAGGCGTGAACCGCAGGCTGAGCCGGTTGCCGTCGGGCCCACCCCAGGCACCGGACACCTCGCTGCGAGGGACCTGCCATCCGCGCGGCCCGCTCAGCAGGACCCCCTCGTCGGTCACCACCAGCACCGTCCGGGACGCGAATCCGCTGATCACGGCCTGCAGGCCAGCCAGCGCGTTGAGGGCGAACAGGAGCAAGGACGACCTCAGCACCCCGAAGTCCGGGGGTAGCGCGGCGAGGTCAAGCCAACCGGCCAGGCCAGAGACCATGATCAGGCCGGTGACGAGCCACGCTGCCAGGAAGACAACCGCGAACAGGCCTCTGCGTCCGGTCGGTGATGTTGCCCACAATCCTCCTCGCCAGCGTTCCGCCCTCGAGGAACACCGGCGTCGGTTCGCGACCACTCTAGGCGATCGGCCAGGACAGGCCGCAGCGGATCCGGGCTGAGACGGACCGGCTCCCCAGCGCTACCGATCGGCGGTGCTCCCCGGGCTCCGGTCGAGCCGGTGCGGGATCGCGGCGGTCGGGGAATCCGCCCGCCGGCTGACCGGGCAAAGTAGGATGGATGAGCGCGTTCCGCGCGCAGCACCTTGTACCCCACCCACGGTCCACCGATGACTCTCACCCCGCACCCGGCAGGCAGTCCGCCCTCGGCCGTCCCGCCCGCCACCAGCCCAGCCCCCCAGGCCCGAACCCCCTTCTGGGACAACGGTCGCTTTCTCCTGATGGTCCTGGTGGTGCTCGGCCACGCGCTGTCGACGCTGAATCCCGACAGCAAGGTCATCTACGGCACCTACGTGCTGATCTACGCCTTCCACATGCCCGCCTTCGCGGTCCTGTCCGGCTATTTCTCCCGGTCGACGCCGCCCTCCCGCCAGCGGATGGCGCGACTGTTCACCGACCTGCTGCTGCCCTACCTCATCTTCGACACCGGCTGGTATGTCATCCTCCGCCTGATCCGGGGCGAGGCGACCTTCGATCCCACCGCCGCGGAGTGGACCCTGTGGTATCTGCTGGCGCTGGCCCTGTTCCGCGTCACCCTCCCCTATCTGGCCGTCCTCCGGTGGCCACTCGCCTGGACGCTGGTGATCTCGGTGGTGGTGGGCTACCTGCCGGCGGTCAACACCACCTTCTCGCTGTCGCGGGCCTTCGCGCTGCTGCCCTTCTTCACCCTCGGTTGGTGGGTCCGGGAGAAGGGGCTGGTGTCGCGCTGGCATCTGCTGGACCGGCAACCCCGCTGGGTGCCCTTCGCCGCCGTCGCGGTTCTCGCCGCAGCGGGCTGGATAGGCTGGTTCTTCGCCGACTTCTGGCGGGAGTTCCACCTGATCGAATGGCTGTACTACCGCAGCGCCTACCCCGCGATGGGGGTCGACGACTGGTGGGCCGGGGGCATCCGACTGCTGATGATCGGGGCGGCGCTACTACTGATGGCGGCGTTCTTCGCCCTCGTACCGCGGGGCCGCCACCGGTGGACCCCGCTGGGCGCGGCATCGATGTACATCTATCTGCTGCACACCCTGGTTCTCTTCGGCCTCCGTGAGACCGGAGTGCTGCGAGCCTTCGAACCCGCCTGGCTGCTGCTTCCCGGGATGGTGCTGGGTTCGGTCGCTATCTGCCTGATCCTGGCCTCAAAACCGGTGCGCGCCGTGTTCGGCCCCCTCGTCGAACCCCGCCCGGCCGCACTGTTCACCGATCCCACCCTCATCCGACATCGGCGCTGAGTCCACCTCAGGGACGCCGGGAGGTATAGGCCGCGGCACCACTGCATCCAACACCGCTGCGCCGGTCACCGCGACCCCGCCGGAGGTGACCGTCACCGTGACACCGCCCGAGGTGACCGTCACCGCGCCTGCCCCTCGCAAGCGCAATGCTGTGGGGTCGACGGACACCGACCCGCGCTTTGACACCTGCAAGGCAGCAAAAGCGGCCGGGTACGGCCACTATCGGGAGGGCGAGGACTCCGAGTATGCCTGGTACCGCGACGCCGATTCCGACGGCGTGGTGTGCGAGTAGCCGACCTCGACTCAGCCGCCCCGACGCTCCCGGTTCAGCACGAGGGCCAGCGCAGCAGTCAGCTTCTCGGCATAGCCGACATGCAGGGCCTCGTTGGGACCGTGGGCATTGGTGCCCGGCCCCTGGACGCCACCGGCGATCATGGTCGCCTCGGGGAAGGCTGAGGCGAGCAGACTCATCAGCGGGATGGTGCCACCCTGCCCGATGGCGGCAACGCCCTTCCCGTCGTAGCAGGCCCGGCTCGCCTCATCGAGCGACTGCGCCAACCCGGTGGGCAGATCGCTGGCGTTCCAGCCGTCGACCAGCACCGGATCGGGGGTGAAACCGACCTCGGCCCCGAACGGCGGATCGCTGGTGAGCACGTCGGCGAGGTCGGTGAGCACCGCCTCGGCGGCAACCGTCGGCGGCAACCGCAGCGAGAGTTTGATCGCGGTCACCGGACGCAGGACATTGCCCGCACCCGCCGTGGGGGGCAGCCCATCGGCGCCGGTGACCTCGAGGACCGGCCGCCAGGCGCGGTTGAGCAGCGCCTCGGCCCGGTCCGGCGTGGCGGCCTTCGACCCGTCGCCGCCGTCACCGTGCCAGCGGTACCGCTCCCAGACGGTGTCGCCGAGGATGTCGGCGGTCTGCTGAGCCTGCTCCCTGCGCAGCTCTGGGATCGTCGCGTTGGCACTCGGCAGCCGGATCGCCCCCGTGGTGGCGTCCTCCAGGCGGTCGAGCAGGGTACGCACGATCCGGAAGGTGGACGGCACGATGCCGCCCGCGTCACCGGAGTGCGCGCCCTCGTCGAGCACCCGCACCTCGAGTCGACCACCGCAGTGACCGCGGAGCGAGGTGACCAACCACAGACGCTCGTAGTCGCCGGCGCCCGAGTCGAGGCAGTACAGCTCGGTGACGCGACCCAGCCGCGGCCGGAGTTCGTCGAACCAGAAGCCCAAATCGGGACTGCCGGACTCCTCGGCGGTCTCGATCGCTGCCACACACCGCGGACGGTCGCCCCCCTGGTCGTCCACCGCCGCGACCGCGGCTGCCGCCGCGTAGACCGCATATCCGTCATCGGCGCCGCCGCGGCCATACAGCCTGGTCCCGTCGAAATGCGGATCCCACGGCCCCAGACCCGGACTCCAGCCGTCGAACTCGGGCTGTTTGTCGAGATGACCGTAGAAGACGACGGTCTCCTCGGCCCGAGGGCCCCGTCCGGGGGCGTCGAAAAACAGCAGCGGGGTGCGGCCCGGTGCGGTGAGCACCTCGGCGGAGATACCGTGCCCGCTCAGCCACCCGGCGGCGTCCTCGGCCACCCGATGCAGATATCCGTTGGTCTCCCAGTCGGGGTCGAAGGCGGGGCTCTTGGCCGGCACCCGGATGTAGTTGGCGATCGTCCCCACGAGCTCGTCGGACCAGATCCGGGAACAGAAGTCCCGGATCTGGTCGACGTCCACCCTCGGGTCAGGCATGGAGGGTGGGGGCGAAGGTGATCCCCAGGGCTTCTTCCAGCGGCTGGTAGAGGTCGGGCATGAACATGGTGGGTGCCAGCGCCATCGACGAGGTGGGGGCGATCATGACGCGCATCACCTCGCCCTCGCGCACGTGGCCCGAGGGCACAGGGACCCCTTCGGCATTGAACGTCATGATGAGCTCGGGGAAGCTGCCCAACCGGTCCTCGCCCTGCTCGGCCACCATGTACTCGTTGACGAAGTGCAGCGTCGTCGATGCGGTGTCATCAAGGACAACCTTGCCGATGTCGAGGCCCTCCCGCTGCACGCACGAGTAGTGGACGACCCGTCCTTCAGCGACGATGCGGGCACCCAGCGCCTCGACGGCGGCATCCATCCCGCCGTTGAGGTAGGTGTGACCCAGATCGATCGCGCGGCTGATCGCACCGACGGCACCGTTGGCCCGGGCGTGACCAATGGTGACCGGGTTGCGGGCCACCCCGACCCAGCCGCCGGCCTCCATGGACGCCCGCCGCACAATCGAGGCCGCGCCGTCGAGGGAACCCTCGGTGAGGCCCTGCACGTAGTTGTGCGGATGGCCACCGGCCCAGGTCTGCACCGAACGGTAGCCCTCCACCAGATGCAGCCCCATCGCGCCCATGACGCTGGAGGGGTGGGCCCGCCCGTTACAGGCGAAGTCGAGCACCGGCAGCCCGGTGACCGCTGACTGGAACCACCCGTTGACCGAGGTCTCGGACCCGTTCTCATTGGGATGGATGGCCACCAGCCGATCACCCAGATGCTTGCTGAGCAGTTCCAGGGCGCGCAGAGAGTTGGCCGGGGTGATCATCGGGTCCGGGGCCGCGGGAGCGCCGACAAGCGCGACGGTGGTGGTGAGGTCGTCGTCGTCGAACTCGTCCACGGTCCACAGCTGCGGGGCACCCGCATCCAGGGCGAGCCTCGCCGTCCGCAGTCCCGGTTCGACGAAGCCACCACCTCCGCCCCCGAGAATGGCACCGCCGTATACGGCTGCCTCGAGGTCGTCGCGGGTGATCGCTCGTTTCATGAAAGGTCCTTTCGTATCAGGAAGAGGGGGTCGGGTGGCGGCTAACGGGTCGCCTTGAAGGCGCCGCTGAAGAAGGAGTAGAGGGCATCGCCGGCAATGACGCCGCCGGCGAAGTTGCCGATGTCGCCGGCCCTCTCCTCACCCTTCCAGCGCTTGTAGGCCACCCGCAGGATCAGGCCGACGAGGACCAGCCAGCCGGCCTTCGGGCTGAGGATCAGCAGGCCGGTACCGAGCAGGATCCCCAGCTGACGCTTGGATCCGCCGACCAGCTGGATGATCGCTCCGGGGATGGCCCAGATGAGCAGGTTGCGCGCAGTCTCGGCCGAGACGCCGGCGTTGATCGCTGCCACGTAGGCGGCATCGATCGGAGCGGTGAGGCCCTGGGCGAAGTAGACGTTGTAGGACACCGCGACGACCACGATGGCGGTGATAAAGCCGACCATGCCGGCGATCATCTGCTGCTTGCGGCCCTCGAGTTCGAAAGCGGGATCGGCGTTCTCGCCGCGCAGCAGGAAGCCTGCCTTGTAGTCGTAGCCCATGTCGGCGAAGGCCGGACCGGTCGCGGCGCTGAAACCGGCGAGGACGACGAGAGCCTCCGGCGGGAAGCCGACCATGATGCCGACGATCAGCGTGATCAGCGCGACCGCGAAGGCGGGGAACCAGCCGGCGTGCATAGCGGAGATGCCGACGATGATCTCGTGGACGAAGGCCGCTGCCATCGCGAACAGGATGAAGCCGACGAGCATGCCGAAGGACATCTGCGTCGCCAGACCGGTGCCGAGCGCCAGGCCGAGGGAGATCACCAGGTAGCCGATACCGCCCAGGCCCAGGGAGCGACCGAGCCGCGCGGCGCCGTTGGCGTCGAGGGAGTCGGCGTCAGTGCCGGCGTCCTTGCTCTTGCGGTGGGCACTGATCACGGCCCGACCCACCTGGAACAGGGCGATGAGGCCCGCACCGATCATCACCCCGTGCGGCACGTACATCGCGTTGATGTCGAAGCCGGTGAGGTCAGGCAGGTAGGCCCGGGTGAGCAACCCCGCCCCGAAGGCGACCATCGCAGCGAAACCGCCGAGCATGGCGATGCCGAGCGCCGACATGGGCAGTCCGGCGACCGCACCGGCGATGCCGGCGATCAGGCCGACGCCGAGCACCTTGGCCTGCCTCCCGCCGGAGTCGCCGGCCTTGATGGCCTCAGCGGCGGCGATGCCGAGCGGCCACGGGTTCTTGGCCGGGAAGGCCGGGGTGTTGTAGAGCCGGTAGAGCAGCCACGCGTCCAACAGCATCGCGGCCGAGACACCGATGAGCATCGGGACGATCATGTTCGGCAGCCCGAACAGGTACGGGATACCGATCGGCAGGAACAGGCTGTTGGCCGCGCCGAAGGTGGCCGAGCTGATCGAGGTCTGTGCCAGGTTCTGCGCATGGATGTTGCGGAAACCGCGGAAGAAGACCAGCGGCACACGCGCCAGGGTCATCGCCACCAGAGCGCCGATGAGGGAGGTGCTGGGCGTGACGCCCAGCGTGGCCATGATCTGCATGCCCACCAGAGCGCCGAAGACGCTCAGGATCGCTGTCAGCGCGAGGTTGGCCGGGGCCAGCGCCTTGGGATGCGGGCCGTGCTGCACCTGGGTCGTTGAGTTCTCTACGCTCATGTGTCCACCTGAGTTCTAGTATATGGAACATATTCCCAATATGTTGAACCAAGGGTGGAGGGGTGACGTCCCCGCGTCAAGGGGCAGGTCTGCCATCCGGATAGTGTGGGCCCGGCAGAGAGGGGGTGACCGATGAGCACGCTGGCGAACGCCCGCGACGTGCTTCGCCTCATGGCGGACCGGAAACGCCCCCTCACCGTCACCGAAGTCGCCAGCCACCTGGATCTGCCCAAGAGTTCGGCGTCGCGGACGTTGTCGATGATGGCTTCCTACGGATTCCTGGAGCGGGACCCGGCCACCCTGGCCTATCAACCCGGGGCCCTCATCCAGGAGTCAGCGCTGTGGGCCCGTCAACCCGATGCGACGACCACTGAACTGCGCGCCGCGTTGGCGGGGCTGGTCACCGAGACCGGGTACACCGGCTACCTCAACGTGCTCGATGGGTCCAGTTCGCTGGTGATCCACATGCGCCTGGGCCGCGGCGGCCGACTGCAGGTGTACACCCCGGAAGGGACCCGCGGGCCGGCCTATGGCACGTCGATGGGCCGCGCGATGCTCTCCCGGCTCGGGGACGACGCCATCCGCGCACTGGTGCAGGACGACCTGAGCCAGGCCCGCGGTTCGGCACCACGGTCGATGGCCGAACTGGTGGAACGGATAGCCCTGATCCGGCGTCGCGGGTTCGCGGTCTCGCGCGGCGAGTTCGTGCACAATGTCGCCGGGATCTCCGCGGCGGTCTGCGATCATGCCAGCGGACGACCCATCGGGATCGGAATCGCCCTTCCCGCCGACGAGCTGGGATCCGACGCCGACGGCCTCGGTGCGGCCGTGCTGGCCGCCGCCCGCCTAGCCGGCCAGCGCATCGGTGATCCGTATTGGTTGGCGTTCTCACCCCCGCCGGAGGTGACGGCCGAAGCCTGAGACCGGATCCGGGCTGGGGCCTCAGCCGTGCTGGGCCGCCTGCTGGGTGATCACCTGCTCGAAGACCTCCGCCGCCTGTGCCCCGGGGATCACTTCGGTCCCGATCAGGAAGGTGGGGGTGGAGTTCAGGCCGTAGCTCTGGGCCTCCTGGGTGTCCCGGATCACCTCGTTGCGGACCTCCTCGGACTGGTAGTCCTCCTCGAACGCGTCGAGATCGGGGACGCCGACCTCGCGGGCGATCTGCATGACCAGGGCGTCGTCCACCGGCGGATGACCGTCCTCGACGGTGTAGTCCAGCGTGGCGAACAGCGCGGTGTGGTACTCCCAGAACATCCCTTGGCGGCTGGCGGCCCGTGCTCCCGCAGCGGCAAGAAGGGAATCGTCCCCGAAAGCGACCAGATCGCGGAACTCGATGCGTAGGGTCCCGTCGTCGACGAAACGCTGGAGTTCCGGAGCGGTCTCCTGGGCGAACGCCGCGCAGAACGGGCAGCGGTAGTCGCTCCACTCGGTCATCACCACCGGGGCATCGACCGCCCCCTGGGCCAGGGGATCGCCCTCGATGCGCCGCGGGAGACTGAGCATGAAGGCGTCCCGCTCCGGATCGGCGCTGGGCGTCGGCTGGGGCTCGGCCGACGCTGACGTCCCGACCGGGCCCGAGAGGGCTGGCGCCACCGCCCCGGAGAGGACCAGCGCGATCAGCAGGGCCGCGATGACGAGCAGCAGCCCCGCGATCGCCACCCGGTAACGTGCCGTGCTCGGTGGCTTCGGCGGTGGGGTCGCCGCGTTCGTCTGCACCGGTGATGAGGTCATGGCATCTACTATCCCCCAGCGAGCGCCTCGGCGAGGTCAGTCCCGCTCTAGTCCGCGGCGACGAGTCACCGGGCGGGATCGCCGCGGGTCTCGTGCGGCGGGCGTGACCGTTCGCCACCCCAAGGTCGCCGCCGGCCAGAGGCCGTCAGATATCCCACGGTTGCAGCATGATCCACACCAAGAGCAGGAAGCCCACCAGGTTGACCAGCTGCCACGCGGCGAGAAGGGCGATAAGAACCGCGGCGACGACGCGCATCCGTCGGGATCGGGGCATCATCGCCACCGTGCCGAACCGTCGGAACCGTGCTTCTCTGGCCGATCTTCTGGCCAGGAGCACGCCGGCTCATCGGGGTGCGAGCAATCCTGGTCAGTCCCTGCGCTCACCGCGGTAGCACCGACGGTTCGTGCTGGAGGCGCGCCGTGGGGCTCCCGATGACGGCCCGGACCAGGGCGTAGCCGACCACCAGCGCGAGACTGGAGCATCCCAGGATGACCACCAGCATCGGGTTGGCCCACGGGTCGGCCAGTCGGGACCCGACAACCTCCAGCAGCGAGGACGGGTCCAGGAGCGCATCCCAACTGTTGAACCGGTGGACACGACCCAGATACACCCCGACCGTGCACAGGACGAGCACGCCGGTCGCCATCAGCCAGCCGGCGCCGGTACCGACCCGTCGGGAGACGATGCCCTGCACCACCGCCAGCGATACCCAGCCGAGCACCAGCCCGGTCGCGGCGAAGGTGCCGATGAGCACCATGTCGAACCAGAGTGGAGCGCCGGGCAGCCTCCCGAGGTGGATCAGGTCGGTGAAGATGTAGGGCGCGTTGGGGAGGAACAGCAGCCACAACACACCCACCGGCACGAGCAGCCATCGACCGGTGGAACGGCGATCCAGGGCCATCAACACGAAGGCGATGACCAACGGCACCCAGGCCAGGAATAGGTTCCAGACGAGGAACCGGAAGTACGGATATCCGGCGAAGGAGGCACGCACCAGCAGCATTCCGACCCCCGCGGCGGAGGTGAACAGGAGGAGGCCGGCAGTCCACAGCAGCCGTCGAGGTCGGGGTTGAGGGTCCATGGCTCGACCGTAGCTGCGGTGACGCCGGTCCCACATCATCCCCAGGGTGACACCCGCCTGCTCCCGTGGTGGCACTGGTCAGCCGACCGTTCGTGCCGCGAGAACCACAGATCGTGCCGTGGGCCCGACAGGTTGTGCAACGACAGGCGCCTCACTCGCCGGTGCCTCTGCTTTGCTGCTGGTATCCCTCGTCATACCCATGCCCTCCGGGATGCGTGACCCGATGAAGGGCGGGTGCCAGAGCCACGGCGGCTCTGCGTGTCAGCCGGGTCCGGTTCCCTGCCCGGAGGCCGGGTGTTCGAGCGGACGACCAGTGCGCACTCAACATCAGAGGAGGAGAGGCGATGAAGGCCTTACCCATGAGGACGATCGCGGCCGTGGCCAGCTGACGCGCGCTGGCGCGAGTCGGCCGCCCGCATCCTGAAGCCTTACTTCGAGACCGAGTTGTACGACAACCCGTACCTCGATCTGGAGGCCTCAGCCACGGTCGCCGGCGCTGCGGATGCGGTGACCGCCGGTTTCGAGGTGCAGCTCAACTCGGTCGTGCTGACCAAGAACGACGGGCTGCTGTCGGAGGCCACCGCAGCCGACTGGGCCGACAAGAAGGTCTACGTGCCCAGCACCGATACTGAGATCTTCGGTGGCCCGCTGATCCCCGGCTCCGACGCCCAGGGCTCCTCGCTCTCGTTGGAGGTCCTGGACCAGTACGTCGCCGAGGTCGTCACCGACGAGGTCGAGCTTGACGGCGACGACAAAGTGGTGTCGTTCACCGCACCTGACCTGTCCGATGTCGACGTGGTCATGGTCGGGAGGCGGAGCCCGAGCAACGGCAGCTACCACGCCGTTCCCGGTTTCGACACCGAGACCGGCGGGTACTACCCGCTGTCGCTGCAATGGGGGCCCTACACCGCCGACGGCGACCAGGTCCGCACGGTGTCGATCTCCGGTGACATGGTCGACCAGAAGCGGGAGAACCGTTCCTATGCCGGCAAGTCGGCCCGGATCGAGAACGCCGCCGACCTGGAGGCCTTCACCCGGGCCCTGGCCGCGATCGACGCCTCCGGCAAGGACATCCCCGTGGTGACGGTGATCAACGCCAAGAACCCGGTCGTCCCGACCGAGATTGAGCCGGAGTCGACCGCGGTGATGGTGGGCTTCGGGGTGAGCGATGAGGCACTCATCCAGGTCGCCACCGGCCAGCACGAACCGCAGAGCTCGCTGCCGATGGGATTCCCGGCCAGCATGGACGCGGTCGAGGCGCAGCAGGAGGACGTGCCAGGCGACATGGAGACCTATGTCGACGCAGCCGGCCACGACTGGGCCTTCGGCTACGGCCTCAACTGGTCCGGCCCGATCGGTTAGAGCGCACGCGTTGGTCTGGGGCCCGGGAGTATCTCCCGGGCCCCACTATCGTTGCCCGGGAAACCGCGGACGACCAGGGTCACACCGGTATCGCTCCTCCGGTTGGTTGAGTGAGCAGGGCACCCCGTGCCCGGCCGGCACACCGGCCAACAGGGTCTCACGACGCCGCCGCCCGGATCCTCAGGGGTGGATCGCGGCCAGCACCTGTCCGCTGGCGACCTGTTCCGCGGGGGTGACATAGATCTCGACGACGCGACCCGAGCACGGAGCGTTGACCAAGGACTCCATCTTCATCGCCTCCACCGAGAGCAGATGGTCGCCGGCGTCGACCTGTGCTCCCGGTTCGACCGACACCTTCCACACCGTCGCAGCGAACGGGGCGTGCACCGGCGTCGCCCCCTCGGGGATGACGACCTCCTCGGCGGCCGGAGGAACGACCTCGTCCACCCGGTCGAACTCACCGGCCTCGTGCCAACGCTGCTTCTCGGCCGCGAACGCCGCCCCCTGCTGCGCCCGGAAGGCCGCGATGGAATCGGCGTGCTCGGCCAGGAAGGCCGTGTAGGCGCTGAGCGAGAACTCTCCCTCGACGGTCGCGAAATCGCCCCGTCCGGCATCGGTCTCGGCGCGGAGTTCGAGCAGTTCCTCAGCGCTCACCGGGTACCACTCGATCCGGTCGAAGAAGCGGAGGGCCCACGGGGAGTCCTGGAACAGGCCGCCGGAGCGGAACCGGTTCCACACCTGCACCGTGCGCCCCACGAACTGGTAGCCGCCGGGGCCCTCCATGCCGTAGATGCACAGGTAGGCGCCCCCGATCCCCACCGAGTTCTCCGCCGTCCACGTCCGCGCCGGGTTGTACTTGGTGGTGACCAGCCGGTGCCGCGGGTCGAGCGGGGTCGCCACCGGCGCGCCGAGGTACACATCGCCCAGCCCGAGCACCAGATAGCTGGCATCGAAGACGATCCGATAGACGTCCTCGACGCTGTTCAGACCGTTGATGCGGCGGATGAACTCGATGTTCCAGGGCGTCCAGGGGGCGTCGGAGCGGACCCCGTGCAGGTACCGCTCGATGGCCAGCCGCGTGGCCGGGTCGTCCCAGCTCAACGGCAGCCGGACCGTCCGCGACGGCACCACGAGCTCCTGGGTGGGAGGCACCTCGTCCTCCAGTTCCCGCAGCAGCGCCGCCATCGACGTCGGCCCGATCACCGACGCGTCGGTGTGGACCTGGAGGGAACGGATGCCGGGAGTCACGTCGATCATCCCGGCGGGCGCGTGCTCGGCGAGCGTCTGTTGCAGCGCGTGCACCCGCATCCGCAACGCCAGGTCGAGGTGCATGTCGCCGTACTCGACCAGGACATTCTCGGTCCCGTCGCGGCGGTAGGTGACGCTCGGGCGGTCCGGCGTGGCCTCGAGTCGTCCCAGCACGCCGTCGTCGTGATCCCCGTCGCGCGACACCAGCACGGTGGTGGACATCCGCTGGGCGATCAGGCCGGGCCCCTCGGCCTCGGTGACCCGCACGAACCGGACCGTGTCCCCGGGGCGGAGCTGGCCGAGCTTCCACTGATCGCCGGAGGCGACCACGGCCGGGCACACGAACCCGCCCAGGGAGGGGCCGTCCGGCCCGAGGATGATCGGCGTGTCACCGGTGAAGTCGATGGCTCCGACGGCATAGGCGGTGTCATGGATATTGGACGGGTGCAGCCCCGCCTCACCGCCGTCGGGACGGGCCCACTGCGGCCGAGGCCCGATCAGGCGGATGCCGGTGCGTGCCGAGTTGAGGTGCACCTCGTAGGCGGTGCGGTAGAAGGTGGTCAGGTCAGCGCGGGTGAAGAACTCCGGAGCGGCGTGCGGCCCCTCGGTGACGGCGATGGTCCAGGCGTGGGTGAGTGCGGGACGACGGCCCGCCGGGATGGTGGCCGGCCGGTCCAGGGCGTCCTCGTCCGGCGCATCCCAGCGCAGGACGTCGCCGGGCAGCAGCGCCCGCCCGCCGTGGCCACCGAAACCGCCCAGGGTGAAGGTGGACGCCGAGCCGAGGTAGGCCGGAACGCTGATCCCGCCCCGGACGGCGACATAAGTGCGCAGACCCGGGCCGGCCGCAGTGCCGAGGGCGATGGTGTCCCCCGCCGCCAGCTGGATCGGCTCCCACAGGGGGGCCGGTTCGCCGTTGCGGGTCAGCGGGACCGGGGCCCCGCAGACGGCGATCACCGCCGGGTGGGAGAAGGTCAGCGTCGGTCCGGATGCGGTGCATTCCAGCACGGGCGCCCCCGGCGGATTCCCCACCGCGCGGTTGGCCTCCGCGCAGGAGACCGGATCGAACGGTCCACTGGGGGGAACCCCCACCTGCCAGTAACCGAGCCGCCCGGGCAGGTCCTGCACCGTGGTCATCGTGCCGGCCTCCAGCACGTCGATCCGCGGATCCGGGTCCGCGGTGACCTGCAGAGTGGACGTGTGCCGCGCGGCCAGCAGGGCCGGCAGCGCGGTGAGCTCCCGGAGATGACCGATATTGGTGACGATCCCGTCAATCCGGCAGGCGGCGAGCCCGGCGCCCAGCAGACCCAGGGCCGCGCCACGGTCGGCGGCGTGGGCGATGACCTTGCCCACCATCGGGTCGTAGAACCCGGACACCTCGGTGCCGGTCTCGACCCAGGCGTCCACCCGGATGCCGGGCATCGGATCGGCGCCCTGGCCCGGGAGGACGGCCCGGGTGACCAGTCCGGTCGACGGTGCCGACTCCTTGCCGGGGTCCTCGGCGTAGATCCGCGCCTCCACCGCCACCCCGCGCGGGACCCAGGCACGGGCGAAGACGTCGTCGACCGCGGCGGGACCCTCGCGGCCCAGCCGCAGCATCAGTCCCACCAGGTCCACCCCGTAGACCTCCTCGGTGACGGGGTGTTCCACCTGGAGGCGGGTGTTCACCTCCAGGAAGGAGGGCTCCTCGCGGACCGGGTCGTAGACGAACTCGACGGTGCCCGCGCTGCGATAGTCGATGGAGGCCGCCAACGAGCGCGCCGCATCGTGCAGGACGGTGCGCACGCGGTCGGGCAGCGCCGGAGCCGGGGCTTCCTCGACGACCTTCTGGTGGCGTCGCTGCAGCGAGCAGTCCCGGTCGCCCAGCACGGCGACCCGCCCAGTTCCGTCGCCGAAGATCTGCACCTCGACATGGCGGGCGTCACGGATGAACCGCTCCAGGAAGATCCCGGTCGATCCGAAGTTCGCCGCTGCCATCGCCGCCACGATCTCGTAGGCGTTGCGGACCTCGTCGAGGGTGAAGCAGGCCTGCATGCCGATGCCACCGCCGCCGCCGGTGGCCTTGAGCATCACCGGCAGACCGATCCGCTCCGCCTCGGCGACCGCGTGATCGGCGTCGGTCAGCAGCGCGGTCCCCGCGAGCAGGGGCACCCCGGCCTGTCGGGCCAACGCACGGGCGGTGTGCTTCTCGCCGAAGGCGGCGATCTGCTCCGGGGTCGGTCCGATGAACCCAAGGCCCGCCTGCTCGACCTGCTCGGCGAAGCCGAGATTCTCCGACAGGAATCCGTAGCCGGGGTGAATCAGCCCGGCACCGGTCGCCCGGGCCGCCTCCAGAACTGCGGGGATCTTCAGGTAGGACTCCCGTGGTGCGGCCGGCCCGAGCCGGACCGCCTCATCGGCCTCCCGGACATGCGGCGCGGCGCGGTCGGCGTCGGAGAAGACAGCCACGCTCCGCAGACCCAGGTCACGGGCCGACCGGATGATCCGGCGGGCGATCTCGCCCCGGTTGGCGATGAGAACGACGTCGCGCGACGGTGCCTGCGGGAGCGGCGCCTGCGCCCGGGACGTTACTGGCGGCTGGGTCGGGACCGTCATGCGGGGCGGGTGGGGTCGACGACAACCATCTGCAGCGGCGTCGGGTTGAACGCGTTGCAGGGGTTGTTCATCTGGGGACAGTTGGAGACCAGCACCAGCACGTCCCGCTCGGCGCGCAATGCCACCCGCTTGCCGGGGGCGCTCATCCCGTCGACGATGCCGAGGCTCCCGTCCGCCTCCACGGGGACATTCATGAACCAGTTGATGTTCGACACCACGTCCCGGGCCGACATGCCGTACCGGGCGGCCTCGGTGAGGAAGTTCTCCCGGCAGGCGTGCTGGTAGTGCACGTGGTGGCCGTAACGGAGGGTGTTGGACTCCTTCGAGCAGGCCCCGCCGATGGTGTCGTGACGGTCGATCTCGTTGACGACGACCGTCATCATCGGCTCGGACTCGTTCGACATCAGCACGGACCCCCACTGCAGGTAGGCGTTGCCCTGCGCGACGAGGGTGTCGGGGGCGCTGTACCGGTGAGCATGGTCGTGGGCGTCGTAGACGAGGAAGTCAGCCGACTGGTTGCCGCCGACATCGACGATCGTCAGGACGTGACCGGCCGGGACGACGCCCGACCAGGGCGCATTCGAGACGACCCGTTCGTCGAGGACGACCCGGCCGTCGACCGCGCTGCCGGACCACTCCAGCGGCGAATCGGGGGCGGCCACGGCGCCGACAGGAACGGTGCTGGAAATCCGGGTGGTGGGGATCGAAGTGCTCATCGGTCCAGGGCCTCCGCGTAGTCGATGGTGTTGAGGTAGGCGCGACGGTGCTCCGGCGTCGCCCGGGCCTGGTCGTCGCCGATGCCGGTGGGGTCCCCGCGCCAGGCGTGGACCCGCAGGGGGCCGACGCTGTAGGCCTCCCGCCGGTCCAGCGGATGGGTCACGTTGGCGATCAGCACGATGAGATCGAGTTCAGCGACCAGGGTGACGTGCGTCCCCGGTCCGGCCGAGCCGATCCAGGTCAGCGCACCGTCGTCGGCGACCCTGACGCCTTGGAAGAACGAGATGCTCGGCGGCAGATCGCGGGGGGCGAGCCCGTGTTTGACGGCGGCCTTGACGAACAGGGCGCGCCCCGACGGGGAGGGGCCGTCGGGACGGTCGTCGCCGTAGCGGGCCGCGTTGAGCCGGTCGGTGGAGGTGCCGCAGAGGGCGTCGTGGTGGCCGGAGGTGTCCTCGGCCAGGGTCGCGAGGACGCGGCCGTCGCCGGACAGCAGCGGGTGCCCGGCACCCAGGTAGGCCTGCCAGGGGATCTTCACGGTGTCGGCGACGTTGATCCGTTCCCAGGGTTCGCGAGCGTTGAAGAGCAGCAGGTGGGCATTGGCCTCGCCGGTGATGTCGTCGAGCCGGAGCCGGGTCCCACGGGCGATGACCCGGTGGGTGTAGCCGCCGGGGGCGACGGTCTCGGCCCAGGTGAGTTGGTCGGGTTCCACGCCGGGGGGCGCGAACGGCGAACGGGACGCCGGCAGATAGGGCATCCACTCACTGGTGAGGTTGCCCTGGGCGCGGGCGTCGTCGCGCGCGTTGAGGACGGTGTCGGTGAGGTGTCCGGTCGGCTCGGCCATGGCGGTGATCCCTTCTGCGGTGCCAGGTGGGTCGGAAGGTGTTCGACGACGCCTTCCTGTCGCTCGACAGATGAGATCCTAGCCCGTCCATATTCGACGGCGTTACCCGCCACTATGCCGGGTGGAGCCAGCCTCCCACCAGCAGGATTCCCCCCTGCTAGCGTGGCCGCCATGGCCACCGGCACCGGACGACCCCGCGCCTCGGGCGAGTCGTTGACCGGCCGGGGAACCCGCGAGGACATCCTGGCGGCGTCGGCCCAACTGTTCAGCGAACTCGGGTACGCCGCGACGAGCACCCACATGATCGCGCGCGCGGCTGGAATCCGGCAGGCCACGATGTACCACCACTTCGCGGGCAAGCACGACATTCTGTTGCAGCTGCTGCTGGGTACCCTCCGGCCGTCGGTGGCGGCCGCGGAGTGGCTCGACAACCGTCCTGAGCCGGCGGCCACCCGGCTGTGGGCCCTGTGTGTGTCGGATGCGACCCTGCTGCTGGGTGGCCGGCACAATCTGGGGGCGCTGTATCTCTTGCCCGAACTACACGATGCGCGCCTGGCCCAGTTTCACGAGGTGCGCACCGAACTGGAACGGCGCTACACCTCGCTGATCGACGCCTGCGGTTGTGTGGACGCCGAGGGGTGGACCGGTCTGGTGATCGGCATCGTGGAGAGTGTCATCATCCGTCGCCGCCGCGCGCCCGGGGCGCTCACCGTCGCCGATGCCCCGGTGATCGCCACCGCGGCGTTGCGGGTGCTCCGGCTCTCCGAGGACGCCATCGCGACCGCCGAGTCCGACGGGCCAGCACTGCTCGCCGCCCTGCCCCCCGGCTGAGCCCGAATCCACCGGGCCGTCACCGCGCCCGGGTCGGCGCCGCTCGTGGTGGAGCCGCCTCGATCTGCCGGACCGTCCCACCGTCGGGTCGTCGCGGGGCGGCCGCGTCCTGATCCGTACACCGGCCTGGCTGCGGTTCTCCCCTTTCCGGGGGTGGGCGAAACATGATCGTTGCCCGCCAGCAGCTGGTTAACCGGATCGTTGCACGGATCCACACCATCGAAACATCCGCCCCAGCAGACTTCTGCTATCTATCGGTCGATCGGAAGTCTGACGAGCACCTCTCTCGCGTCGACGCCTCGGCCGCCACCCATCGGAAGGAGCAGAGCATGATCATCTTCGGTGTCTCCCTCACCGTTCTGGTCATCGTGTTCGTGGGCATCAGGATCGCCCGCAAGATCGACGGAGACAGCGCCAACTTTCTGGTGGCGGGCCGTCGGCTCGGGGTGCCGCTGGTCGGGATATCCCTGGTCGGGGCAGCCGTCGATGCCAACGCGACCGTCGGCAATACCGACCTCACCAGTCAGTTCGGATTCTGGGCGGGCGCCTCGCTGGCGCTCGGGTTGGCGATCTGCCTGCTGATCACCGGCCTGTTCCTGGCGAAACCCATGAATGCCCTGGGCCTGTTCACCCTGGCCGACTTCTTCCGCCTCCGGTTCGGTCGGCCCTCGGAGGTGGTCGCCAGCATCATCATGATCGTCTCTTTCGTCGTCCTGCTGGCCGGAAACCTGGTGGCCTGCGGTTTCCTGATGGGAACGCTTCGCCGGGGTCCCGTACGCATGGGGCGTTGCGGTGACGCTGGCGCTCGTCTTCGCCTACACCGTCGCCGGCGGACTGTTCTCCGACGCCTACACCGCCGCCATTCAGGTGGTCATCACCATTGTCGCCTCGATCAGCCTGCTGGTGTGGGTGGCGATGACCTACGGCATCGTCATCCCCGAGGGTATGGGGCCGTTCGACGTCGGTCAGCTGACCGATCCCGCGCAGGGGTCGGCCATCAACTGGGCCACCCTGCTGGCGCTCAGCATCGGTGACATCGTGGCGATCGACTTCATGCAGCGGGTGTTCGGTGCGAAGAGCCCGCAGGTCGCCCAGCGCGCCTGTTTCAGCGCTGCGGCGATCACGGCCGCGGTGGGGGTCATCTTCGCGCTGGTGTCGCTGGCGGCGGTCTCGGCCGGTTTCTCGACCACCGAGGGCCCGATCCTCTACCAGCTGCTCGGTGAGGCCGCCCCGCCGCTGATCGCCATTCTGGTGCTGTCCGGCATCGTGGCGGCGTCCTTCTCGACGGCCTCAGGCGCCATGCTGGCCACCAGCGCGATCGCCGTGCGCAATATTGCCGCCGTCCGGCGCAAGCGCCAGCAGGCCTTCGACCCGCTGCTCCGGTGGACCCGGGTGGTGATGATCCCGATCTCGCTGCTCGCGGCGGGGTTGGCGATCCAGGTGAGCCAGACCGGCATCCTGCTCACGCTGGCCTTCGACATCATGCTCGTGTGTCTGGCTGGTCCGTTCATCACCAGCATCTTCTGGAAGCGACCAGGCTCGATCGCGCTGCTGGTCTCCGCTCTGGTCGGCTTCGTGGTCCGGATGACCTTCCTGGCACTCACCCCCACCCTGTACGGCGTGGACAACGACATCTGGTACATCCCCAACGCCCTGGTGAGCGCCGAGTTCGACGGCTGGGCGACGATCCTTGCCTTCGGCATCAGCTACACGGTCTTCCTGGCACTGGCGGCGGCCAGCCCGCGGCGGGCGAGCGAGCTGGAGGACGAGGTCCGGGTGCGGAGCTGGCTGGACGCCGAGCAGGTCACCATGACCGTGCCGGAGAAGACCGTCATCACCGCCCCGCACGCCGAGGCGCCCCCCGCCGAGGCTGATGCCCTCCCGACCGACGACCTCGAGGTGCCCGCCTCGGCACCGAGCGCCGGGCCCGGTCGGGACTGAACCCGGGTGAACCCGCGAGCACGGTTATCGCCTGCCCCGGGTTGAACCGTGCGCGCACCCGGGCGCCCCGTCCCACCTGAGCGCACGGCCGAAAGCTCACCGGCGCGGACTCTCCCCGCCCGGGACGATCCTCGATTCCAGTTCGGTGAGGGTCGTTGCAGGCGCCGGCACCGTCGTCGGCCGTCCGCTCAGGTGCGTGCTCGGTTCGTTGGTACCGGGCGGGCGCGGTCACCCGAAGGGCAGCGGCTCGGGGGCCAACCCCTGCTCCTGCGCGCGGAGGCTGGTCATCCGGCGGCGATGATGGGCCCGGCAGAGGACCTCGTAGGCGACCTCGG
>JBKEBV010000058.1:0-9828 GCA_047973315.1 Propioniciclava sp. | reverse complement strand
GAGCTCCGGCACGCGGTGGAGGTGGCCGTCCGCAGGCTTGGTGGCGGCCTTCCCGGCGAACCCATGCGCCTGGCCGAGGCTGAGGCCGGTTACCTGATCGCGTTGTTGCGGCTGGTGCCGTGGGGGTGGCCCTCGAGGGCGCCCGGTTCGACAGCGCCTCCCGGTGAGGTGGCCGCGCGGGCCGCGCGGCTCCTGCTGGCCGACCATGCCTCGGGCGTCCAACCCGGTCGGGAGGGGCTGGCCTGGCTCCTCATGGCCGACGAGGACTGGTGATTCCCCGCACCCGCGGACCGGCCAACGCTGTGGCGATCCCGGCAGACACGCCGTCCGCCCCCCGGCCAGTACGGCCGGAGGGCGGAGGTCAGGTTCGGTGCGAGCGCGCTCGATGACGGGTCAACCGTGGTAGCCGGCCAGGTATCCCATCATCCGGGCGGTGACGAATGCGCTTGAGTACTGGATGACGGCCTCGAACTGGTCCGTCACCTCGGAGGAGCGCAACAGGGAGGCGACCTCGTAGGATCCCACGGAGAGCACCGGCTCGGTGCCGCCGTCGCGTAGCGTCTGGATCTCGCCAGCCAGCTGCTGGCGTCCGAGATCCAGGCTGCGTGACATCGCTGCATCGGACTTCAGCCCGGTGATCTGGAGGTTCTCATCAAAGATGGCGTTGTTGTAGTACTTGTTCATCAACGCCTGGTTGCGGGAGTAGTTGGACAACCCGTAGGCCAGGGTTGCGTACTGGGCGTTCGGCTTGTCCTCACCGATGTAGTTGCTGACGTGTCGGGCGATGAGCGGTTGGCCGGTGGCGGTGGCCACCATGAGGTCGGCCTGCGACATGATCGCCATCATGCGATCGTTCGAGACGTCGAGGGCTTCGGCATTCAGCGCCACCACGCCATCCTTGAAGGCGGTGAAGTTGGCCTCCGCGCCCAGGCGGAAGAAGTCGCCGACCTGGCCGAGATCGACATCGGCGGAGACCTCCACCCCCGGGTTGTCGCGGCCCGCCTCGAAGGTTGCCTTGGAACTCTCCAGGAACCCGGTCGCGGCCTCACGCCACAAGGTGGCCGCGGCCAGCCGCGCGACGAGTTCTTCCGTTCCGAGCGAGCCCTCCTCGGATCGCTGCTCCAGGACGTGGAGCTGATCCTGAGCGAAGAGCAGCAGCGAGTAGGCGTCGAACGCGCCGGCGAAGCCGTTCACCAGGCCCTCCACGTCGGCGACGGTCTTGGGCTCGTAGGTGGCCAGCCGATCCAAGAAGGAGGTGAGCTCCCGCTGGGCCACCGAGATGTCGCTCGCCTGATCGAAGACAGTGCCGATTCCGTCGATGCCGCGGGTAGCGAGCGGGCTCAGCAGTTCTCCGGTTCCGCTCATCGCCTCCATCAGGATGGCGGCCGAGCTGGCGTTGGTGAACGCGCCGGCCTGGAGGCCCTGGGAGGAGAGGTCCTCGGCCCGGGCGGCGATCGCCTCGGTCACTGCGACCTGCCCGCCCTCGACGAAGAGCGCACGGATGTCGGCGGGAAGCCGTTCGAACTCCTTGTGCGCCTGCTGGTAGCGGGCGAGGGTGGCTTCGGTCTGCGGCTTGATCTTGTCATAGGAGGCGTTGTCGAGCCGGACGTCGGAGGGGACGCCGGGAACCTCGATCTTCTCGCCGGTAAGCAACTCGTAGGCTTGGTAGATGTCGCCGACCTCGATGACCTCCACGCCGTTCCGCTCGCCCTCCCGGACCACGTCGACGGTCTCGCCGTCCTGATTCTGACTGTTCCGGTTGCCGAGCGGGATGAGGACCTTGGTGAATCCGTCCTCAGCGGCGCCCACCACCTTCTCCGGGATGCCGCCGACCGGCCCGATCGTGCCGGTGGTGTTGATGGTGCCGGTCATGGTGACGCCGTCGAGGAAGTCGTCTCCGCGGAGGATGGTCATGATCCCGGCGGTGGTCAACGCCCCGGCGCTGGGACCGTCAACCATGCCATCGGTCTCGAAAGAGAACCTTCCCTCCAGTGGTGCGCCGAGAAGGAGCGTCGCAGTGATTGCCGCACTCCAGGCCCCGGCCTGCGCCTTGTCTCCGATGCCGCCAACTTCGTTGGCGGAGAACTCAACCCGGAAGTCGCCCGGGGTCTCCGGCGCCTCGCGGGTGATCGTGGTCTTGCCGGTGGTGCCACCGTTGTCGGTGTAGGCGAGCCAGGTGACGGTGACGCTGCCGGTGCCATCGGCACCGCCTCCGCCGCCAGGCAGGCGCTCGGCCACCGCTGAGCAGCCGGAGGTGAACACGAGCATGACGGCCAACAGAGCCGTGAGGGTTCGGCCCAACCAAGACATATTTTTCTCCCATCGTCTTCCCCCGATGATGCGCGGCCGATGACGGCAGATCTCGCGTCCGGGCGTAACCCGAACAATCCCGAATGCTCCCGGTAGCATCACCGTTATGCTGGCAACAGGGGGACCGATCCCCGAGGTGGGCACTGACCTCCTCCCTCCCCGCACCCTCGACGAGCTGGTGCTGCGGCTGCGGGAACGCCGGGTGGCAGCGATGTCGCCCTCCTTCACCGAGATTGCCCGCAGGGTCCGCGCGGTCCGGGCTGAGCGGGGCCTCCCGGCGAGTGAGCAGAGCCCCGGGCGGGTCACCATCTACGACTGCTTCCGGGAGGGTCGCCAGCGGATCCGGGCGTCGCTGGTCCTTGACATTCTCGCCGCCCTGGGAGCTGACGCCGACGAGATCGAGCGGTGGCGCGGGTGGTGCCAGACGCTCCAGCGTCGGCCGGTCCGCAGCGCGGTGGTGACAGCGCGGCCGGACCTGCCACCGATTCTGACGCCCTCAGCCTACCGGCGGGAGATCGACCAGGTTCGTGCGGCGGGGACGACGATGCTCGTCGGCATGCCGGGCGCGGGCAAGACCCAGGTCGGCGTGGTGGCGCTGACCTCCATGATTGAGCGAGGGCGGCTGACCGGCGCCATCACCGTGGACGTCGGCGGGAGTGACCCGAGCCGGCCGCAGGTGTCAGCCGAGGCAATTCTCGACGGACTGGATCGGCTTCTGGGTGAGGACGGCGGCGATCAGGGCACCCTGGCAGCGCGGGCCGCCCGCTTGGCCGGTCGGCTCGCTGAGCGTCGGATCGCGCTGTTGCTGGACGATGTCGCCTCCGGCGCCCAGGTGGCCCCGCTCGTGGCTGCCGTGAGGACCACCCCGGTGGTGATCACCAGTCGGTTGAGCCTGACCGTCGACCGGGGTCACCGAGTGATGATCGCCGGATGGACGCTGGATGAGGGGACCGGCTTCCTGGCCCAGTATCTCGGAGGCGACCGGGTGGACACCGATCCGGAATCCGCGCGCACGATCGTCGAGCTGACCGGAGGGCTCCCCCTGGCCATGGTGCTGACCGCGACCCGGATCAGCCAGCGCAGTGACTGGACTCTTGCCGACCACGCAGGCGCGCTCCGCACCCAGCTTGAGCAGTTTCATCTGAACGCTGATGTCTCGGCCGCCCTCCGGCTGTCCTACGACTCCTTGGCAGCGCCGGCCCGCCGGATGTTGCGGCTGTGCGCCACCCAACCCCTGGACCGGGTGCCGGCGATCGGGCTGGGACCGTTGCTCGGCACGACCTCGGCGATCGCGGAGGCGGTGCTCACCCAGCTGGAGGCGACCCATCTGGCCGATCGGGGTCCGGCCGGGTCGGTGGGAATGCATGCGCTTGTGCGCACCTTCGCGGCGGCAGAGTCGCTGCACGAGGAGACCCGGGCCGATCGCGAGGAGGCGATCGACCGGCTCGCGCTGACCTATCTCCGCTCGGTGCGACAGGCCGCGGCGGCGGCTTACCCTCTTGAGGCCGCAGCGGCGGCCCACCCTCGGGACGGTGTCGAGGCGGACCAGGTGGCCGACCTTGGCCGGTCGGCGGCTCTGATATGGTTCGCAGCGGAGATCAGCCATGTCGTCGAACTCGCCGAGCATCTAGCCGACCGGCGCCCCGACCTGACTCTCGCCCTGCTGAGGCCGTTGTTCGCCTACATCGACGCCCAGTCGGCGCACCTGCTCGAGGAACCGATCTACCGGATTGTGATGGCCTGCGCGCATCAACTCGGCGACGCCCAGGCCCTCGCCGAGGCCGAGCATCGGTTGGGCCGCTGTCTGGTGCGTGACGGCGACCCGGCCGCGGAGGGCTATCTCCGGCGGTCCGCTGACCTCGCCCGGGAGGCGGGCCTGCCACGCACGGAGCTGGGAATCCGGAACACGTTGGCCATGGATGCTGTCTATCGGGGGGATCTGGCGGCAGCGTTGGAGAGCTTCTCCCAAGTGCGCGCATTGACTGAACCCGCCGACTACCCGCAGGCGTGGGGGACCGTCACCGACAATATCGGCGTTGTGCTGCGCTACACCGGAGAATTCGACCGGGCGAAGAAGTGCCACCGCGATGCCGCCGCATTCTTCTCCGAACGAGGCGATGACGCTCGGACGGGCGCGGCCTTGAGCAATCTCGCCGAGGTCCACGTGGTGACCGGCGAGCTGGAGGCCGCGGTCGAGGTTGCCGAATCGGCGATCAGGGTGACCCGTGAGGTCGCCGTCGGACGACACGCGCACGCGCTGACCACTCTGGGTCGGGCACGGAGCGGGCAGGGTCTGCTGACTGAAGCGCTGACGGCCCACCAGCAGGCCCTCGCCGGGGCGGCGACTGTGGGGGAGCCGACGCTGCTGGCCACCGTCCATACCAATCTCGCGCTGTGCCTGGCCGACCTGGGGCGCGCGGCGAAGGCCCGGGCGCATCTGGAGGAGGCTCATCGGATCGCCACCGAATCGGACTCGCACTTCGAGTTGGGCCGCGCACTCGTCGGCCTGGCTCGCCAGGATCTGGCCGACCAGGACCGCTCCCGGGCCCGCGACCGGCTGCGCCGGGCGGTGGGCCTGTTCGCCACCTTCGCCGGGCCGGAGGCCGACGAGGCGCGGTCGCTGTGGGCTTCGCTCGGCTCCTGAATCGGATCGCGGCGGCGACCCCTCGATGGATGGTGCCGAACCACGGGGCCGTTTCCGATGGTGGTGGTCGTGGCACAAACCGCAAATAAAAATTGAGGATTTGATCAACAGGGCTATCAGCGGATGTCTGATTCCTCCGAGTGGATGACAAACCTACCCTGGCTAGGGATAAAGCCCTAGGTTCCTCGCGGGGGCGCGACCGGGACGCCCCGAATACAGACGGGGGAGAAAAGCAATGCGCAGAGCCCTGCGGTGGATCAGGAGGGCGGCGCTGGCCGCCGTCGCAGCAATGATGCTGGTGGTGGGGGGAGCGGCATCGGCCATGGCCGATCCGCCGTATGCCACCGAGGCGACGCTCAGCAGTGTCTCCTTCGAGGCGTCGGAGGTGAGTACCGGCAGCTACGCGCAGATCTCGGCCAACTGGTCCCTCCCCGACCGTGCCACGACGCCGGCCGGTCTGGTGATGGATCTCCCAGCCGAACTGCAGGGTCGCCCGGCGGGATTTCCGGTGCTCGACCAGAACGGCGTCGAGATGGGCTCCTGTGAGGTGTCGAACACGCAGATCACCTGCGACCTCGACAGCGCCTACCTGGCCGCCAATCCGCTCAACGTGCACGGGAGCTTCACCTTCTGGGTGAAGGTCACCACCACGGTGACTGAGGAGACGACGGTGACCTACCGGTTCGGCGAGGTGACCGCGACCACAACCGTGCGGCCGGCTGCGCCGAGCACGTGTGGGGCCGACTGCGGGTTCACGGGGATGACCGAGAGCAAGTGGGGCGCCTATCAGGCACTGCACCAAGTGACCAACTGGATCGTCCAGGTGCCGGCGCCGGTGACGGGAATGGCGGCCGGCGAACTGGTCACCATCGTCGAGATGGGCGGACCTCATCAGGATCTGGCTGCCGGAAGCTACACCGTGCTCACCAGTGAGCTCGGCGGCGCCGGCAACCTGAGGCCATGGGTCGAGATCGCCCCCGAACAGGTCGGGCTGAGCATCACCGAGACCGCCGAGGGCACCCAGGTGAAGTTCACCGCCGAGGAGGGGAAGTTCTACCGGCTCCGCGTCAGCTATCCGGTCACTGACGAGGGTGCCAGCGCGGTGTACTCCAACAAGGCGACCGTGACGGTCGGAGGGTCGGTGACCCGAAGCCTGAGCTCGGAGGCGGCCAACCTCGGCGGATCGGCGTCGGGCACCGGAACCAATGTCGGCCGTTTCGCGGTGACCAAGGCTGTTGAATGGGGAGCCACCGAGCCCGTGGCTGGCGAGGTCTTCACCGGCAGCTACACCGTGACCCATCCGGACACGTCCAGCGAGACCGGAGACTTCACGGTGACCGACGGCCAGACCTGGACCAGTCCCACCTTCCCGCGCGGCTCGACAGTGACCTTGGTCGAGGTCACCCCGACTGGCCCGGAGAGTATTGCCTGGGGTGCACCCACCTTCTCCGACAACGACTTCGCTCTTGCCGGCGGCCAGACCACCCCGGTGACGCTGACCAATACCGCCACCCCGGTGACCGGGACATTCACGGCGGCGAAAATCCTCACCGGCTCGGGCGTGGACCTGGTGGCCGATGACGCGACGTTCACGCTGACCTACTCCTACCCGGCCGGGCCAGGCTTCGCGGCAGGCTCCGGATCGCTGGTGCTTCCGGCCGACGGCACGGTGGTGACCTCGCCGGAGTTGCCGCTCGGCGCGGTGGTGTCGGTGGCCGAGTCTGCGCCCGCCGACGTCGACGGGGCCACCTGGGCCCCGGCGGTGCTGTCGGCTGACTCGATCGCGATCACCGGCGGTGAGACGGTCGCCGTCACGGTGACCAACGAACTGGAGGCGCTGCTTCCGGCGATTGAGGAGCCGGAGACGACAACGGTGCCGCAGGTCGAGGAGCCGGCGACGACAGTGCCACAGGAAGAGGAAGCGGGAGTGCTGGCGATGACCGGCGCCGACGCCTGGCCAGGGGTGGTGCTTGCGGGGCTGGTGTTGATCGCGGCGGGCGGATCGTTGATCGCTGCCAAGAGGGGACTGCAGCGCTGACCATCGGACGGGTCGTCCGCGAGCCTGTCGGCACGCGGGCGACCCGTCTCCGCTGCGGGGATGCGTCGGGCATCCCTCGACGTTCCGAAGGTCCCTCGCCGTGCGACCCATATGTCCACATATTGGACACAAATTCGGCGGCATTTCACGGGCCGTGAGGCCGCAGCCGGCGCGACCTTCTCAGGATTCCGGGGCGATCGGAGCGAGTACGCCCATCCATGCTTGTCGTCCGGACCACGAACCTGCGATGGCAGCGACGCCGGAGCCGGTGCCGCCGGTACCCGACGGGATGGATTCATCAGCATGGTGATCAGGGACTTCACGGTCGGGGAGCGTCCTGGCTGCGGGACCCGGCGCGGAGTGGTGCGGCTGGGGCTGGGGCTGGAAACCCTCAGGGGGTGGCGGCCGGTCGGTGCCGGAGGAGGGATTCCCCGTCCCCTCGGCAGGTGACACAGTATGCGGTGCTCACGAGTTGCCGAACCCTCCACTGGAGATGACGTGTTGCGAAGGCCAGCCCGAGACGGGGCCGCCGCGCTGAGCAGCGGAGCCGCCCGTCGTGCTCGGGTGCGTCGTCGTTGGTGCGGACTCGTCATCGCTCTCGCCACCGCCCTGGTTGCCCCCCTCGGTGCGGCCGGCGACGTGAACGCCGCGCGCGCTGCGGCTGCCGCCGTCGCTGGTCCCGATGCGGTCGATCGGGCGTCGCAGTCCTTCTGGTCCTCGGTCCTCAGCGGGGGGCAGTCGCTCCGCAGCCAGCCTGCCACCGTCAGCGATGGAGTCGGTCCGCTGCAGCTGACCCTGGCGGAGGCGCTCACCACGGTCGCGGCCGAGTGGCGGGCCGCCGGCGCTGACCCGTCCGCTATCACCGCATCGATCGGCGACCTGCCGGTCGGGATGCTCGGCGAGGCCCGGGGCACCCACATCGTGGTGGACGATGACGCGGCCGGGTGGGGATGGCAGCGGATGGACCTCGCCACCGTGCTGCGCCACGAGATGGGTCATGCGCTCGGGTACGGGCATACCGACGGCGGGCTCATGGGCGAGGTGCTCTCGCCCGGTGCCCGCTGGTCGGTGCCCGCCCAACCCGGCGCACTACCGCGATCACACGAGGCTGTCCAGGCACTCGTCGCACCGGTGCTGATGGCGCTCGAGGTCGCTGCGGACGAACCGGTGCGGACACCGACTGGCATCCCTGCAGGAGCAGCAGGACCGACGCGAGGGCCGAGACCGGTCGACGGAAGGTCGCTGGCATGCGGTCAGCGTCGGGGTGCCCGCCCGATCCGCGCGAGGGCGATGTCCACCGAGCTGGGCGCTTCCTCCCGGTGCTTCGCCGCGACGGCGGAGGCGCTCGACTTGACGAATGACCATTCAGGGCCGATCCTGTAATGCTGACCTGAGAGGAGGGGTTCTGATGGGAGAGATCTGGCGTCGTGAGACGACGTTGTCGCTCAGCCTGCCGCGCTCCCTGAATCTTCCCCGCCCCGG
Organism: Propioniciclava sp.; assembly: GCA_047973315.1. Taxonomy (GTDB): domain Bacteria; phylum Actinomycetota; class Actinomycetes; order Propionibacteriales; family Propionibacteriaceae; genus Propioniciclava. The sequence continues at coordinate 1,354 of JBKEBV010000058.1, read as the reverse complement.
GAAGCACGGGGTCGACGGTCCTGCGCCGGGTTGGGTTCTTCATGTGACGTGATCGTCACGCGTGGAGAAGCCGCCCGCCGGGAGACCGGAGGGCGGCTTTTGTCATGTCAGACCAGTCCGGCGGCGCCCGCGGCTGGTCAGTCAGGTAGGGAGAGAGGAAGAGATGATGATCGACACTGCTGCCGTCAGTCTGCCGGTGGCTGTTCCTGGGGCCGGCGCGCCCACGCGCCTGTGGAGCCCGCTGCACGAGGTGGAGCCAGCGGCCCTCGAGCAGATCCGTCACGTGTCGAAGCTGCCGTGGACCCATGGTGTGGCCGTCATGCCGGATGTCCATGTGGGCTACGGGGTGACGATCGGGTCGGTGATCGCGATGCGGGGGGCTGTCTCGCCGTCCGCGGTCGGGGTGGATATCGGCTGCGGCATGAACGCTGTCCGCACCAGCCTGAGCGTCGACGACCTTCCCGACAGCCTGGCCGATATCCGCGGCAGGTTCGAGGACGTGGTTCCCGTGGGGTTCAACGCCCACGACGGAATCGCCGACATCCTGCGCCGACCGACAGCGCTGAAGACGCGCTTCACGCGGCACATGGGGAGGTTCGGCGAGCTGCGTGCGCCGAAGATCGGCGAGCGGGAGCGGCGCGCCTACAACCAGTGCGGGTCCTTGGGTGGTGGCAACCACTTCATCGAGCTGTGCAGTGACGCGGATTCAAGGGTGTGGCTGATGCTGCACTCGGGAAGTCGGAACATCGGCAAGGAGATCGCTGATCGGCACATCGCGATGGCGAAGGAGCAGGAGTGGAACAGTGATCTTCCCGACCGCAATCTGGCGGTGTTCCTGGCGCGTGACGCCGACGGTCACCCCTATCCGGAGTGGGCCGACTACCTCCACGACCTCTACTGGGCCCAGGACTATGCGGCCTTGTCCCGCGACGTCATGGTGGAGTCGCTGAAAGCTGTTCTGGCAGAAATGTTCGCGGGGATCAGCTTCGGTGAGGCCGTGAACTGTCACCACAACTATGTGGCGCAGGAGGTCTACGACGACGTCGAACTGGTGGTGACCCGCAAGGGCGCCATCTCGGCGCGGACCGGCGAGTGGGGGGTCATCCCCGGCTCGATGGGGACCGGCTCCTACATCGTCCGGGGCCTGGGCAACCCGGCGTCCTACAAATCGGCATCTCATGGTGCCGGGCGGAGGATGTCGCGCGGTGCAGCGAAGCGGGCGTTCAGCATCGATGACCTTGCGGTGCAGACGGCTGGCGTCGAGTGCCGCAAAGACGCCGGGGTTCTCGACGAGGCTCCTGGCGCCTACAAGGACCTCGACCAGGTCATCGCCTACGAGTCCGATCTGGTCGAG
>JBKEBV010000059.1:0-5524 GCA_047973315.1 Propioniciclava sp. | reverse complement strand
GACGGCGCCGGTGGTACGTCCGTTCGATCCAGGTCGAGGTGATCCGCCACGCCGTCCGGTCTACCATCGCCTCACCCGCCTCACCCGCCTCACGGGCCTCATCAGCCAAGAGCCGGTAACCGAACCCCGGATCATCAGTGTGCGCATCGAACAAGACATTCGCCCGGTAGGCCTCCACCAACTCGGCGGGGGTGATCAGTTGAGCCAACCATCGGCAGTACGCCGCTCTAGCGAACTTCAGAACCCGACACGTCACCGTGACGGGAACCCCGTCAACGGCCAGCTCACGGACGAGCCGGTACATCACTTTCCCGCCAGATGAACTAGCAACAAATACGCCGCCGCCCTCCGGAGAACCTCGTTCCCCTGCTCCAACAACCTGATCCGACGCTTCGCAGCCCGCAGATCGGCCGACTCCCTCGCAGGAACACCTCCCTCCTCGACCTCGGCACAACGGATCCACTGGAACAAGGCCACCTCATCGATCCCGAAATCAACAGCCACCTAGGCCACCGTCACCCCCGCCTCACGAACCCGGGCCACCCGCACCACATCTTCACGGAACTCTCCTGGATACGGCTTCGACACAATGACATCCCCCCCGACCCACCCAACCACACAAGCCAGATCAGTTGTCACCCCCCCTGCAACAGACCCAGCGAGGGCCAAGTGCCGGTGGTGGGTCCGCCTGCCGATCCGCCGGTGTTGTCGTCGACTGACGAGGAAGTGGTGCGGGGTTTGGTGGCCCGTGCGCGTGTCGACGGTACGGACCTGACCGGCCCAGATGGCCAGGTGGGCGTTCATGACCAAGGCCGTCCTGGAAGCCGCGTTGGCCGAAGAGATGGTCGACCATCTGGGTTATGACAAGCGCAATCCGCTCGGCTGGAACCATGGGAACTCCCGCAATGTTGACCGGTCGAAAACGGTGGTCACCGATGCGGTCGGTGAGGTCGACATTGATGTACCCCGCGATCGGGATGGCACGTTTGAGCCGCAGATCGTCGGCAAGCGGCAACGCCGGCTGACAGATCTGGACCAGATGGTGATCAGCCTGTACGCCAAGGGCCTGACCACCGGCGAGATCTCAGCTCATTTTGGAGGGAGCCTGGACCCCAAAGGCACCGGTCAGACACGATTGGTGACACGGTGGAAGCCCGCACTCAACGCGTTCGCGATCACCTTCGCCGAACTCAGAAACCAACTGAAGATGAAAACGCCACTTACACCGTTGGTGCCACAGTCCCCGATAGGGGGTGCCTGGACCGTAGCGGAGGGCGTCACGCCCCCGGGCAGCGGCGGCGGTGATTCAGTTCGTCGGTTCGAGCCCCGGCTCGCGGGCGTTGACGAGCGTACGGCTGACTGGGGCGGGCAGCTGAGCCAGCCTGGAGATCAGAAGTCCCAGTCTTCGTCTGTGGTGTTGACTGCTTTGCCCATGACGTAGGACGAGCCGGAGCCGGAGAAGAAGTCATGGTTCTCGTCGGCGTTGGGGCTGAGCGCGGCCAGGATCGTCGGTGAGACGGCGGTCGCCGCTGCGGGGAACAGGGCCTCGTAACCCAGGTTCATGAGCGCCTTGTTGGCGTTGTACCGCAAGAACATCTTGACGTCCTCGGTAAGCCCGAGTGGGTCGTAGAGGTCTTCGGTATAGGATTCCTCGTTGTCATAGAGTTCGTAGAGCAGTTCGAAGGTGTAGTCCTTGAGTTCGTCGCGACGGGCCTGATCGGCGTCGCGGAGGGCGCGTTGATACTTGTAGCCGATGTAGTAGCCGTGGACGGCTTCGTCGCGGATGATCAGCCGGATCAAATCGGCGGTATTGGTGAGTTTGGCGTGGCTGGACCAGTGCATGGGGGCGTAGAAGCCGGAGTAGAACAGGAACGATTCCAACATGGTGGAGGCGACTTTGCGCTTCTCGGGGTCGTCGCCGTAGTAGTAGTCGAGCACGATGCGGGCCTTGCGTTGCAGGTGTTCGTTCTCCTCGCTCCACCGGAAGGCGTCGTCGATCTCGGCGGTCGAGATCAGCGTGGAGAAGACCGAGGAGTAGCTCTTGGCGTGCACCGACTCCATGAAGGCGATGTTGGTATAGACGGCCTCCTCATGCGGGGTCCGGGCGTCGGGGATCAGCGAGACGGCGCCGACGGTGCCCTGGATCGTGTCGAGCATGGTGAGGCCGGTGAAGACCCGGGTGGTCATCTGCTGCTCGTGCGGCTTGAGCGTGGCCCACGAACTGATGTCGTTGCTGAGCGGAACTTTCTCCGGGAGCCAGAAGTTGCCGGTAAGACGGTCCCAGACTTCTTGGTCCTTGTCGTCTTCGATGCGGTTCCAGTTGATGGCTTGGACTCCGCGGAGAAGGGTGAGTTTCTGTGCCATGGCTGTGGTTCCTTGGTTCGTGGGCGGTGGTCGTTCGGTGGCGCGGCTAGAGCATGCAGGAGACGCAGCCCTCGACTTCGGTTCCCGCCAGCGCGAGCTGGCGGAGTCGGATGTAGTAGAGCGTCTTGATGCCCCTGCGCCAGGCGTAGATCTGGGCGCGGTTGATGTCGCGGGTGGTGGCGGTGTCGGGGAAGAACAGGGTCAGCGATAGCCCCTGGTCGACGTGCTTGGTGGCCTCGGCGTAGGTGTCGATGATCTTCTCGGGGCCGATCTCGTAAGCGTCGGCGTAGTACTCGAGGTTGTCGTTGGTCATGAACGGCGCGGGGTAGTAGACGCGTCCGATCTTGCCCTCCTTGCGGATCTCGACCTTGGCGGCAATGGGGTGGATCGAGCTGGTGGAGTGGTTGATGTAGCTGATCGATCCGGTGGGAGGGACTGCCTGCAGGTTTTGGTTGTACATACCGTGCTCGACGACGTCGGCGGCGAGCGAACGCCAATCCTCGGGGGTGGGAAGGTGGATGCTGGCGGCCTCGAACAGGGCCGCAACTTTCGCCGTCTGCGGCGTCCAATCCTCCTCGATGTACTTGGTGAAGTAGTCCCCGCTCGCGTAAGCCGACCGCTCGAAGCCGGCGAAACGCTCCCCGCGTTCGCGAGCGATCTGCGACGAAGCAGCAATCGCGTGGTAGGTCACGGCGTAGAAGTACATATTGGTGAAGTCGAGTCCCTCTGCGGATCCGTAGTGGATCGACTCCCGGGCCAGATAGCCATGGAGGTTCATCTGCCCTAGCCCGATCGCATGGGAGAGCGTGTTTCCGTGTTCGATGCTCGGGGCGCAGGAGATATTGGATGCGTCGGCGACTGCGGTGAGCGCCCGCACCGCCACCTCGATGGTGCGCCCGAAATCGGGTGAGTCCATCGCGTGGGCAATGTTCAGCGAACCGAGGTTGCAGGAGATGTCCTGTCCGACGGTCTCGTAGGCGAGGTCCTCGTGGTAGGTCGATGGGGTGGAGACCTGCAGGATCTCCGAGCAGAGATTGCTCATGGTGATCCGGCCATCGATCGGGTTGGTGCGGTTCACTGTGTCTTCGAAGACGAGGTAGGGGTATCCCGATTCGAACTGAATTTCGGCCAGCGTCTGGAAGAAGGTGCGGGCGTTGATCCGCTTCTTGCTGATCCGGGCATCGTTCACCATCTCGTGGTACTTCTTGGTGACCGAGATTTCGGTGAAGGGAACCCCATACACCCGCTCCACGTCGTAGGGGCTGAACAGGTACATGTCGTCGTTGTCGCGGGCCAGTTGGAAGGTGATGTCGGGAATCACCACCCCGAGGCTGAGCGTCTTGATGCGGATCTTCTCGTCTGCGTTCTCCCGCTTGGTGTCGAGGAAGGCGAGGATGTCGGGATGGTGAGCATGCAGGTACACGGCTCCGGCGCCTTGGCGGGCGCCCAGTTGGTTGGCGTAGGAGAACGCGTCCTCCAGCAGCTTCATGACCGGGATGACCCCCGAAGACTGATTCTCGATCTTCTTTATCGGGGCACCCACACCGCGGATGTTGGTCAGCGACAGTGCGACGCCGCCGCCCCGCTTTGATAGCTGGAGGGCAGAGTTGATCGCCCGCGCGATGGACTCCATGTTGTCTTCCACCCGCAACAGGAAGCAGGAAACCAACTCGCCTCGCTGGGCCTTGCCAGCATTCAGGAACGTTGGGGTAGCGGGTTGGAATCGGCCAGCCATGATCTCGTCGGTGAGTTGCTCGGCCAATCCGCGATGGCCCGCGGCCAGGGTCAACGCCACCATGCACACACGGTCTTCAAAGCGTTCGAGGTAACGGGAGCCGTCAAAGGTCTTCAGCGTGTAGGAGGTGTAGTACTTGAACGCACCCATGAACGTGGGGAACCTGAACTTCACCGCATAGGCACGCTTGAACAGGGCTTTGATGAAGGCGAAGTCGTAGGAATCGAGGACCTCCGGCTCGTAGTACCCCTCCTCGACGAGGTAGTCGAGCTTCTCCTTCAACGAGTGGAAGAAGACTGTGTTCCGATTGACGTGCTGCAGGAAATACTGGTGGGCCGCCTGCCGGTCGGCATCAAGGCGGATGTGGCCCGCGTCGTCGTACAGGTTGAGCAGGGCATTCAGCGCGTGGTAGTCGACGCCGGGAGAGTCGAGGCGTTCTACGCCGGTGTCAGTGACAGTCGTTGCCATAGGTGAGTCAGCCCTTTGTTGACACGGTCGACGTCGTCGGTTGTGCCCATGAGTTCGAAGGTGTAGAGGTGGGGGACGCCGCACTTGGCGGCGATGGTGTCTCCGGCGATGCCGTACGCAGCCCCAAAGTTCGTGTTTCCGGCCGCGATCACGCCCTGGAGGTGGGCGCGATTGCTGGCATCGTTGAGGAAGCGGATGGCCTGCTTGGGAACCGCTCCGCCCGCGTTCCCGCCACCGTAGGTGGGGACAATCAGGACATAGGCGTCGTGGACCTGGAGGGCATGATCCTGAGCGTGCAGGGGAATGCGGGTAGCGGGGAAGTCCGGTTTCTGCACAAAACGGTGCGTGGTCTCCGAGGTTGAGGAGAAGTACACGATCTGAGACATGGCTTGGGTCCCCGTGAGGGTCAGGCCACGTTGATACGTTCCCCGGCGGCCTTGATCAGATCCGGTCGGAAGCCCGACCAATGGTCGGCATCTGTGACGACCACCGGGACCTGCTGGTAGCCCATTGCGAGAACTTCGATGAGCGCGTCCTCATCTTCGGCGAGATCGATGACCTCATAGTCAAGGCCGAGCTTGTCCATCGCGCGGTAGGTGGCGGTGCACTGCACGCATGCAGGCTTGCTATAGACGCGGATGCTGGCATCGACATCGGCCGACGGTGCCGGGGCGGTCAACTGGGTCATGGTCTCTCATTCCTCGTGGACAGACGGTGTGGGTCGAGCAACACCGAGGAATCCGAGGAACGCAGCGGCAGCGCCACGCAGGCCCCGACCCTCCAACGAGGTCGTTCGAACCAAACGTTCCGCTGTGCGGAACGGCGCGGGCAGGTCGTCGGGCTCATGGGCGGGACCGTTGTTGCCGGTCCGGGCCTACTGGCCGTCGCTTCCCGGGATCACTCCCAGTGCATATGACGGCGGTCGTTCCCACTTACCGCTGCGGGACAGCTCCGGAT
>JBKEBV010000003.1:0-5537 GCA_047973315.1 Propioniciclava sp. | reverse complement strand
ACATCGGTGCGGGTGGCGAACCGCTGCCGCAACACCTCGACACGCTCATCGACGCCTGCCTCCGTACCGGCCAGGGTGGGAACCTGCGCGCTCAGAGTCGAGGACTCGGGGATGTCGAACTCGGGGCGGACATCGACCTCAGCGGTGAACTCCACCACGTCGCCGTCCTCAAGCTTGGTGACATCAACCTCAGGCTGGCCCAGCGGGACGAGCTCATGCTCGGTGATGGCGGTGCTGTAGGCGCCCGGCAGCGCCTCGTTGATGGCATCCTGAAGCACGGCCCCGCGCCCGAAGCGCTGGTCGATCACCGCGGCCGGCACCTTGCCCTTACGGAACCCGGGGACCGTGACCTGTTCGGCAATCTGCTTGTAGGCCCGATCAAGGTGGGGCTTGAGGTCGGCGAAGGGGATCTCGATGGTGAGCTTGACCCGCGTCGGGGCGAGCTTCTCAACGGTGCTGGGCACTGGCGGCACTCCTGTGATGGGACTTCTGAGCTTGACGAACCAGAGCGGATGACGGGAATCGAACCCGCGTAGCCAGTTTGGAAGACTGGGGCTCTACCATTGAGCTACATCCGCATGAATGCCGATCCAGCCTAGCGGATCCCTCCCCTCTCCGCCCAACGGGCCACCGCGACGCGCGGCGAGGCCCGAGGGATCCGGACCGCCGTCGACGGTGAAGCGACCTCGGGTTTGACGCGACCCACAAGGTGATTTAATATTGAAATAGACGATCCAGTATTGAATGACTTGCCGGATCCCCCCGGCCCCGGCAGCCGCGCACCTCGTGGCGCCCACGCGACGCCCGACGGCTCCTCGAGCGGGTGATCCCGCCGCACGGGAGAAAGCTCCTCACCCCGGTTGAGCAGCCACCGGAATCACCACCCGCGTCACCCGAGGAGCTGGGCATCATGTCAGCACTGACCCACAGGCTGCGCCAGATCGCAACGCTCACCTTGGCGGGAATCCTCACCACGGGGCTGCTCGCCACCGTGGATGCCCCCCAGGCCGAAGCCGCGACCACCACCCGTTACACCACCACACTCAACGTCCGTACCGGACCCAGCACGCGCTACCGCGTGGTGGACAGCCTGCGCAAGGGCACCCGGGTCCGACTGAACGGCCGGATGTCCGGGCGCTGGGCCCAACTCGACAATCGCCGTTGGGTCCACTCCGCATACCTGTCGACGAGCCGCCCCAGTACCCTGTCGCGATGCCGGAGGGCAGCCAACGCCGCAGCCGCGAAGGTGGGGCTCTCCAAACTCCCCACGATCACCTGCACCCAGGCCCTTCCCGCCGGGCTCCCGTCCAATGCGGTCGCGGCGACCTCTTTCGTCTACGGCTCGCTGGCCAACACCAAGGTGTACATCAGCAAGCGGGGCTACCAGACCTGGAGCTACAGCAAGCTCAAAGCAGTCTTCGCCCACGAGTTCGGCCACGTGCTCTACACCAGCGCGGCGACCAGCGAACGCGAAGCCGCCGCCCGCGCGATCCACACCACCACCAGCCAGATGTTCGCCGGCTCCTACGCCAACCAGAAGGGAGAACGGTTCGCCCAGGCGGCCGCCGTCTGCAATGGTCTGACGTCGTCGTGGGGTGTCTACCGCCCCATGGGGTGCTCCTACTACCGCAAGGCAGCCGCAGCACTCCGTTGAGCGCACCGTGCGCCCTGGCCGAAGGGGCGCCGAGGCTACCGACCGTGCGCGACCATCCGGGGCGTTCCAGACGAACCGTTCGGTCGCTGCGCCGAACAACCTCACCAGTAGGAATACTGGGTGCATGCGCGCTGAGGACCTCCCATGACCCAGGCCTGGTGGGTCGTTGTCCCGCTGACAGCCCTCCTGCTCCTGTGCTGCGTCATGCTCGCCCTCACGCTTCGCCGCACCCGGATATCACTCATCCGGGCCGACTCGGCCAAGGCGGCCGCCGTCGACGCCCAACACCGGACAGCCGAACTCGCCGTCGCCGCGGAACGGATCCGGATCGTCCGCGAGATGCATGATGTCCTGGCCCATTCGCTGGCGATCATGGTCGCCCAGGCCGACGGCGGCAGCTATGTGGTCAGCGATGCAGAGGCGTCGCGTCGCGCCTTCCTCACCATCGCCGAGACCGGGCGAGCAGCACTGGTTGACACCCGCCGCATCCTTGGCGTGCTGCGGCACGGCACCGATGCCGCCCAGGGGCTGATGCCGGCCGATGAACAGACCTCCACCACCGAGCTGGTGGCGCGGGCCCGGGAGGCGGGACTCTCGGTCGCCCTCGTGCGGACCGGCCGGCCCCGCCCGCTGCCCGCGGGATCACGGATGGCCTTGTTCCGGATCTGCCAGGAGGCGCTGACCAACGTGATCAAACACGCCGGAGAGTCTGCCCGGACGGTGGTCGCCGAGCGTTGGAGCGACGGCGAGGTGACCCTGACCATCACCAATGAGGGAGGGCGGCCCACCAGCGCCGACGACCCGTTGGGGGGGTTCGGTTTGGGCCTCATCGGCATGCGAGAACGTGCCGAACTCGTCGGCGGGAGCCTCACCGCCGCACCAACCCCGGGCGGATTTCTCGTCGAGGTGACCCTCCCCCACAACGCCGAACCGGAAGAAGACCCCCCACCCCGGAAGGACACCGATGAGTGAGATCCGTATTGCTCTGGTCGACGACCAGGAGCTTGTCCGCGCCGGACTGGCCATGGTCATCGAGGCCCAGCCCGACATGACGGTGGTGGCCGAGGCGGCCAACGGGACCGAGGCGATCCGCACCCTCCGCCAGCGGGCCTGCGATGTCGTCCTCATGGACGTCCGGATGCCGGGAATGGACGGCCTGGAGGCCACCCGGCGCCTGCTGACCTGCGCCGATGCTGCCGCGGCGCGACCTGTGCCACGGGTGGTGATGCTCACCACCTATGACCTGGACGAGTATCTGCTGGCCGCCATCCGCGCGGGGGCATCGGGATTCCTGCTCAAGAACGCCCCGCCAGCCCAGCTCCTGTCCTCTATCCGGACGGTGCACAGCGGCGACGCCGTGATCGCCCCGTCGGCCACCCGCCGGTTGCTGGACCACGTCGCCGCGGGACCGGCGAACCGTCATGATCCTCGCCTGGACGAGCTCACCGAGCGGGAGCGCGACGTCCTGGAGCACATCGCCGCGGGTGCTTCGAACGCCGAGATCGCCGCCGCGCTGTTCCTGTCGGAGACGACGGTGAAGACGCACGTGCGCCACATTCTCAGCAAACTCGAGGCGCGGGACCGTGTGCAACTCGTCGTGCTCGCCTACGAGTGCGGGGTGGCCCGCCCCGGCGTTCGGGAGTGACGCGCTCAGCCCGGATCAATCGATGGTCGCCGCAGCCTGCGGCGTCAGCAGCGCAGGACGGGACGATTCCCACCGAAACGTTCCGGGCGCCGCGCGCCGGCGCTCATCGCCCGCTGCTGGCCTCAGCCGATCCGGGTTCCCCGCGGCAGCGTCCCGTACGGCACCCGGAGCCGTCGGACGGCAATCCAGAAGAACGCGGCGCCGGCGAGGAAGGAGACGCCCAGACCCCACGGCCAGATAGGATCCTCTGCAGTTACTGCCGGACGCGTCACCGGCGTTTCCACCTCGACGGGGGTTCCCTCAGCTGTGGTGACCCTGACCACGTTCCCGTTACTGTCCCGGATCACCTGGTAGGCCGGGTTCCCTTCATAAAGGTCGGTGCAGAAGTCCCGCTCGGTCACCGGCGGTAGCCGGAGTCCGCGAACGAAGAACTGGAGGCTGATGAGCGGGTCCTCACTGACACTGACGTAGGAGGCGAGATCACTCCGCGCGGACTCCGGGAGGGGCGCCGCGTCGGCGACGATGACGAACGGGTTGACCGCAAGAATCCACCACACCTGGTCGTTGCGAGGCTGGAGTTCGGTGGACGTGCTCCAGGCGCATTCGCCCAGGGGGGGTGCGGGCATTCCGGTGCCGTCGGCGTCCGGGTTGTCCCGCAGGTACTGTTCCACCTGCTCGTCGTACCGCTCCGCGGCGGCCGGGCTCAGGTTCCATTCCCGCACGGTGATCTCGGTGCGGGTGAGCGTGGAGACCAACGCCATGATGATGGGCGTGAGCGCCGTGACGAGCACCACCGTGAGATAGGTGAGCACCGTGGAGCCGGTCGGCCGGCCGATCATCGCCGACCAGCCCAGACCGATGGCGCACACGATCATGACCTCGACCATCATCACGGCGAAGCACACCACCACCTGCCAGACGGGAATCTCACCGGCGACCAGCGACCAGATCACGAAGGGCAGCGAGACCCCCAGGAACATCGCCGAGGTGAGCCAGGCGGCCAGCAGTTTGCCCGCAGCGATCTCGGCCGCACTCAGCCGGGTCGCCTGCAGCAACGCGAGGGTGCCATGTTCCCGATCCCCGTTGATGGCGGTGGCGGTGAAGGTCGGGGCGATCACCAGACTCATACCGAGCAGGAGGTAGGTCACCAACCCGAAGGAGAAGACCTCGCCCTGGAGCGCCATTCCGCCCGAGCCCCGGGAGGACTCGACGGCCACGATCACCAGCGCGCTCAGCCCGATGATGAGCACGAACCAGGCGACCAGCGCGATGATCCAGCGGGGCGACCTGACCCGCTGGCGAAGGTCCAACCAGGCCACGGTCCTGATGCCGGCCCAGGACATGCTCCACGTTCTCACAGTCGCTCCTCATCCAGAGTCAGGTAGGCCTCTTCCAGTTGACCTGATACCGGGGCGACCGTGTGCAGCGGGACATCCGCTGCCACGATGGCCCGGATCAGCTCCTGCGCTGAGTCGCGTCCGCTCAGAGCCACGACGACATCACCGTTCGGCGCGTCGGCCCAGGGGATGTGGGTGGCGTCGAGAAAGGTGCGCAGGGCGGCCGGGTCGAGGGAGGCCAGCCGCCACCCCCGCTGCGCCGGGGACGCCGACCGCTCCGTCGCCTCCGCAGTCCGGCCCCGGGAGAGGAAGACGGCATGGTCGTAGACCTCCTCGAGCTCAACCAGAACATGGGACGAGACCAGAATCGTCTTGCCGTCCCGGGCCAGGCCCCGCAGCATGTCGCGCAAGTCGATGCGCGATCGGGGATCGAGCCCCGAGGCTGGCTCGTCGAGAAGCACCACCGCGGGATCGTGCACCAGCGCGCGGGCAAAACCCAGCCGCTGCCGTTGCCCCCGGCTCAACACACGGGCGGGCCGTCGGGCGAACGCGGTCAGGTGAACCGATTCCAGGAGTTCGTCGGCCCGTGAACGGGCCGCACCCCCGTAGACCCCGTACGCCTCGGCGAATGTCGTCAGGACCTCCAGGCAACTCAACGAGTCCCAGGTGCCGAACACGTCGGGCATCCACCCCACCTGACTCCGGAGCGCAGCGCCGTCGTTCAGTCCGTGGCCGCCCACACATGCCTGTCCGGCATCGGGGCGCAGCAGCCCGGCGAGGATGAGCAGCAGGGTCGTCTTTCCGGAGCCGTTCGGTCCGATCAACGCGGTCACCGCACCGTGCGGCGCCGTGAAGGTGACATGGTCGACGGCCTGCACCTCGCCGAAAGCGCGGCGAAGCC
>JBKEBV010000042.1:0-12123 GCA_047973315.1 Propioniciclava sp. | reverse complement strand
CAGATCCCCACCGACGCCGGCCCGTTGGCGACCTACGACCCCGGCTTCATGAACACCGCCGCGTGCAAGAGTTCGGTCACCTACATCGACGGCGATGCCGGCATCCTCGAGTACCGGGGGTCCCCGCTTGAGCAATTGGCCGAACACTCGACCCACCTCGAGGTGGCCTATCTCCTCCTCCATGGCGAATTGCCGAACGAGACCCAGCTGTCCCAGTGGGAGAAGGACATCAACACTCACCGCTTCGTCCACGAGACTGTGCGGAGCATCATTCAGGCCTTCCGGTATGACGCCCCTCCGATGGCCAAGCTGATGTCCGGCGTTGCCTCGATGCAAACGTTCTACCCCAGCGCCCGCCACATCGATGACCCGTACTCCCGTGAGCGCAACATCGTGCGCCTCATCGGGAAGATCCCCACGCTCGCCGCCTGGTCCTACCGCCATTCCATCGGGCGCCACTACGTGTACCCCAATGACGAGCTCGGCTACGTCGACAACTTCCTGGCCATGCTCTTCCAGAGTCAGCAGCGCGTCTACCGTCCCGACCCGCGGGTGACCCGCGCGATGGAGGTGCTGTTCATCCTCCACGCCGACCACGAGCAGAACTGCTCGACCAATGCGGTCCGCGCCGTCGCCTCCGCCGGCAACGACGTCTACACCTCGGCCGGGGCCGGCGTCGGCGCGCTGTTCGGTCCGGCCCACGGCGGCGCCAACGAGGCGGTGCTGAAGATGCTGCGCGAGATCGGCACCCTGGATCGCATCCCCGAGTTCATCGACGGGGTGAAGAACGGCAATGCGCGCCTGATGGGCTTCGGCCATCGTGTCTACCGGAACTACGATCCGCGGGCGAAGATCATCAAGAAGGCAACCCAGGAGGTCTTCGAGGTCACCGGCGTGAACCCGCTGCTCGAGATCGCCGTCGAACTGGAGAAGATCGCGCTCAACGATGACTACTTCGTCAGCCGGCGCCTCTATCCGAATGTCGACTTCTACTCGGGCCTCATCTACGAGGCGCTGAACTTCCCGGCCGAGATGTTCACGGTGCTGTTCGCCGTGCCGCGTACGGCTGGCTGGTGCGCCCAGTGGCTGGAGGGGGTCACCGACCCTGAACAGAAGATCATGCGCCCCATGCAGATCTACACCGGCCAACGGCAGCGCGACTTCGTACCCATGTCCGCACGCTGACCGTCGGCTCCGCGCACCTGTTGTCCACAGGCTCCTGTGGAACGGATGTGGATGGGTGCTGGCGTGTTGTGGACATGGCCAGCGCCGGTGTGGACGACACGCCAACGGTCTTGAAATGCCCACGGCAGGAGGGCTACAAAGGACGGGAAGCCCTCAGGCGAGGGCATCAGGTGAGCCGATCAAGCGTCCACGGGCAGCGGTGACTGCCGCTTCGTCCGGGTGGCGTGGATGGAGGGACGTCTCACTCGGTTCATCGCGGCTGGAATCGTCACAGCTTCTCCGGCCACGCAACGCGTGGGGCCTCTGCGGCCCCTCCACGTGGGGGTCACCACGCGTTCGGAACCACTGTGGACGCCCGATAGGCTGATCCCGCTCACACGGCGACCACAGGAGGATGCGAACGCATGGCCAGGATCATCTACACCCTCACCGACGAGGCACCCCTGTTGGCCACCTACTCCTTCCTCCCGATCGTCAAGGCGTTCGCCTCGACCGCGGGTGTACCCGTGGAGACCCGGGACATCTCTCTCGCCGGACGGATCCTGGCATCCTTCGCCGACCGACTGCCCGCCGACCAACAGGTCGACGACGCGCTGGCCGAACTGGGCCGACTGGCCGGCACCCCGGAGGCGAACATCATCAAGCTGCCGAACATCTCGGCCTCGGTCCCCCAGCTGACTGCGGCCATCGCCGAACTCCAGGCCCAGGGTTTCACCCTGCCCGCCTACCCCGAGGCCGACGACGCCAGCCCGGAGGCCGCTGATATCCGCGCCCGGTACGACGCGGTGAAGGGGTCAGCGGTCAACCCGGTGCTGCGCGAGGGAAACTCTGACCGGCGCGCTCCGGCAGCAGTCAAGGCCTACGCCCGCACCCATCCCCACAGCATGGGTGCCTGGGCCAGCGACAGCCGGACCCGGGTCGCGACGATGACCGCCGACGACTTCCGCAGCAACGAACAGTCGGTGATCCTGCCCGCCGCCGATACGCTGACGATCCAGCATGTCGACGCGAACACGGGTGCGGTGACCCCGTTGCGGGCCGAGTTGCCGGTTCTGGCTGGCGAGGTCGTCGACGCCACCGTCCTGCGCGCCGCCTCACTCGACGCGTTTCTCGCCGATCAGATCGCCCGTGCCAAGGATCTCGGCGTCCTGTTCTCGGTCCACCTCAAGGCGACCATGATGAAAGTCTCCGACCCGATCATCTTCGGCCACGTCGTCCGCGCCTTCCTTCCGCAGACCTTCGACCGCTTCGGCGACGACCTCGCTGCCGCCGGGCTGTCGGCCAGCAACGGTCTGGGCTCGATCCTCGCCGGGCTGGACGCTCTCCCGAACGGCAGCGAGATCCGGGCCTCGATCGCGGCCGAGATCGCCGACGGACCCCGGCTCGCCATGGTCAACTCCGACCGCGGTATCACCAACCTGCACGTGCCCAGCGATGTCATCGTGGATGCCTCCATGCCAGCGATGATCCGCGGCGGCGGGCACATGTGGGGCCCGGACGGCGAGGAGGACGACACGCTGGCGGTCATCCCCGACAGCAGCTACGCCGGCATCTACCAGGTCGTCGTCGACGACTGCCGTACCCACGGCGCCTTCGATCCCACCACGATGGGGACCGTGCCCAATGTCGGACTGATGGCCCAGAAGGCCGAGGAGTACGGCAGCCACGACAAGACCTTCGAGATCGCCGCCGACGGCGTGGTGCAGGTGTGTGCCGCCGACGGCACCGTACTCATGGAGCATCCGGTGGCGGCCGGTGACATCTGGCGTGCCTGTCAGACCAAGGACGCCCCGATCCGCGACTGGGTGAAGCTGGCCGTCACCCGGGCCCGGGTGTCCGGCATGCCGGCGATCTTCTGGCTCGACCCCGAGCGGGCCCACGACCGGAATCTCACCACGCTCGTCGAGCGGTACCTGGCTGACCACGACAGCGACGGCCTCGACCTGCAGGTGCTCTCGCCGGTGGAGGCGACCCGGGTGAGCATCGACCGGATCCGGCGTGGCCTGGACACCATCTCGGTCACCGGGAACGTGCTGCGCGACTACAACACCGACCTCTTCCCCATCCTCGAGCTCGGGACCTCGGCCAAGATGCTGTCGGTCGTCCCGCTGATGAACGGCGGCGGGCTGTTCGAGACCGGCGCTGGCGGATCGGCTCCCAAGCATGTGGAGCAACTCGTGACCGAGGACTACCTGCGCTGGGACTCGCTCGGGGAGTTCCTCGCCCTCGCCGAGAGTCTGGCTCACCTGGCCCGCACCGAGGACAACCCGCGCGCTGGCGTGCTCGCCGACACCCTGGACGCCGCCACCGGACGTCTGCTCAACGAGGGCAGGTCGCCCGCCCGTCGACTGGGCAGCATCGACAACCGCGGCAGCCATGCCTACCTGGCGCGGTACTGGGCCGAGGAACTCGCCGGCCAGGCCGAGGATCCGTCCTTGGCAGCAGTGTTCAGCCCCGTGGCCGAGGCGCTGGTCGCCGAGCAGGACACCATTGATGCCGAGATGCTCGGCGTCCAGGGCCGTCCGGTGGACCTCGGTGGCTATTACCGGCCCGACGCCGCCCGGACGAGCCAGGTGATGCGCCCCTCGGCCACCCTCAACGCGATCATCGACCGCCTCGCCTGAGCGGATGAGGTCCACCACCGGCGGTTCTGTGCTGGTGGTGGACGCCGCCAATGTGGTCGGCAGCCGCCCCGACGGCTGGTGGAAGGACCGGGCCGGGGCCGCTGCACGGCTGATCGGAAGACTTCAGGCTGACAGCCTGGGCTTCGACCAGGTGATCGTGGTTCTGGAGGGACAGGCCCGTGCCGGGGCAGCGGAGCGCCGCGGACGTCTGTGCGTCGTGCACGCCGACGCCGACGGCGACACCGCCATCGTGCAGCTGTGCCGGGACCTGAGCCTGACCGGCGCGGACCTCACCGTCGCCACCGCCGACCGCGGACTGCTGGACCGGTTGCAGCCGTGGCAGGTCACCGTGATGGGACCACGGCAGGTCCGGGACGCTGGCGGCTCGAGCCGGGATGCGGTGTCTCGAAACCCTCCTGGCTGAGGCACGTTAGGGTTTCGACCAGGACACTCTGTGCCCTGCTCAACCAACCGAACCTGCACCACCGGCCCACGCCCGCCATCAGCGCTTCCCCGGGCTGAACGGAGGAAGGAGCCCCCGGTGAACCTGTCCGCCGATCCCGCACCGAACATCGGCGATGTCGCACTCATCTTCGAAGGCGGCGGCATGCGAGCAGCCTTGACGTCGGCGGTCGTCATCGCTCTGCTCGACGCAGGGCTGTACTTCCCCTGGGTGGCCGGCAT
Organism: Propioniciclava sp.; assembly: GCA_047973315.1. Taxonomy (GTDB): domain Bacteria; phylum Actinomycetota; class Actinomycetes; order Propionibacteriales; family Propionibacteriaceae; genus Propioniciclava. The sequence goes on along the minus strand of JBKEBV010000042.1, from coordinate 7,630 downwards.
CTCCGCCGGCGCCAGCAACACCGTGAACTATGTCTCCAGGGATCGCTGGCGGGCACGAGCCTCCTTCACCAGTTTTGTCGCCGACCCCCAATTCGGAAACCTGGGCACCTGGATGCGGGGGAAAGGCCTGTTCAACGCCGACTACATCTACCGGCAGACAGCCGGCCCCGATCAGGCGCTCCCGTTCAACTTCCCCGCCTTCCACGCCAACCCGGCCGAGATCGCCATCCAGGCGCTGCGATGCTCTGATGCGGCGACCATCACCTGGCATAAGGCGGACGTGACCTCACCGGACGCGTTGATGGCCCGGGTACAGGCCTCCTCAACCATGCCGGTGATCATGCCTCCGGTCGACGTCGACGGCGACCTCTACGTCGACGGTGCCCTCGGCCCCACCGGGGGGATCGCTCTCGACGCCGCCCGGGCGGCAGGATTCTCCCGTTTCGTCGTCGTGCTGACCCAGGAACGCGACTACGTGAAGAAGCCGCTGCCCCTGGCGGGCTGCTACCGACGCTACTTCCGCCGGTTCCCCGCCGTGGCCGAGGCGCTGCTGACGCGCCATGACCGCTACAACGCGACCCGGGCGGAGCTGTTCGATCTCGCCGCTGACGGTGATGCCTACCTGTTCATCCCCGACCGGATGCCGGTGGGCAATGGCGAACGGGACCTCGAGCGGCTGGTCGCCGCCCACCACCGGGGCGTTGAACAGGCGACCCGCGAGATCGGCGCGATCCGGTCCTTCGTCGGCCACTGATCGGGGTCATCACCAGGCTCGCCACGCCCGGGGGTTGGTGGGCATGACAGCGATCGTCGGCTGATCGGCGCTGACCCCGGAGGCACTGCCTCCTCCGTAGGGATGATCTTCCCCGGCCGCCGGGATGAGATCGTATACCAGCGCCGTGACAGCCGTCGCGGCGTACAGTCATGGGCACGGGCCCGTACCACCGTGCCCAGAAAGGTGCCCCGCGTGGATGAGTCCTCCGTGCCGACGGATGTCATCGTCGACGTGCGCGAGTTGAGTAAGGTCTATCAGATCGGGACCGCTCCCCCGGTGGTTGCCCTCAACCAGGTCAGTCTCCGACTGACCCGCGGCACCTTCGCTGCTGTCGTCGGCACCTCCGGCTCCGGAAAATCGACGCTGCTCAACATGCTCGGTGGCCTGGAGAAGCCGACCGCCGGCGAGGTCTGGGTCGCGGACCAGCCGCTCCACCGGTTCAACGAGGACCAGCTGGTAACTTTCCGTCGGGAGAATGTCGGCTTCGTCTTCCAGTCGTTCAACCTGATCAGCTCGATGACTGCGGTGGAGAATGTGGCCTTCCCGCTGGTCTTCCAGGGGATGGGAAAGGCGGAGCGACTCGCCCGAGCGACGATCACCCTGAGGCAGATGGGGCTGGGGGATCACCTGCACCACCAGCCGACCCAGTTGTCCGGTGGCCAGCAGCAGCGGGTAGGCATCGCCCGGGCACTGGTGGTCAAGCCGCGCATCGTGTTCGCCGATGAGCCCACCGGCAACCTGGACTCGCACACCGCCGAAACCACCCTTCGGCTGTTCCAGCAGCTGTCGCGCCGGTTTCACCAGACGTGGGTCATGGTCACCCACGACCAACACCTCGCCTCATTCGCCGACGTCATCATCCACCTGCGTGACGGCAGGATCACCGCCCTCGACAAGACAACCACCTCGGTGGTGGTCGGACAGGAACCCCACCGATGAAGATCCTCGCCCGCCTTCTGGGTGGCGCGGTAGCCGCCGCCCTGCTGCTGGTCGCCCCCTTGCCCGCTGCGGCAGAACCCACCGCCCAGATCGAACTGGGCCAGGGCGCAATTCCGTCGGGGAAGACCGGCGAGGAGATCGCCGTCACCGTTCCGCTGGTCAACCGGGGCGATGCCACCGCGCTGGGAGTGCTGGTGAGCCCGAAACCCTCCGTCGACCCGGCCACGTTCCCCTTTGAGATCACCCGGACCGACTACACCGCCACTGCGGGCGACCTCGCCGCCGACGCCACCGCCGATGTCGCCGTGGGAACCTTCACCGTGCGCTCGGGGCTGGCCAGCGGCTACTACGCTCTTCCACTGTCCATCCAGTACGGGAACGGGGACGAGCGCATCGTCATCGAGCGGACGGTGTTCGTCCAGGTCGCAGGCGTGTCCCAACCGGACACCGCATCCCCCAAGCCGGTGACGACGACCAAGCCGCAGACCGTCGAGCTCGTTGTCCGGCAACCCGCAGCCTCAGCAGGTGGTTCGTCCGCGGGGGGCACCGTGTCCGGAGGAACCTCCGCGGCCGGGGGCGTCACCGGCGGTGCTGCCGAGACCGGATCGGCCGCGTCGTCCTCAGGCGGGAGCGGCGGCTCGCCCAGTTCCTCCCCCCGGCTGATGCTCACCAGTTTCCGGACCACCCCGGGTGAGGTGATCGCCGGCCAGCCGTTCCGGGTCTCCTTCACCCTCACCAACATGTCGTCGCGGCGCGCGGTCGGCAACATCAAGGTCACGGTCGCCTCGGCCGAGGGATCGTTCCTGCCGGCCACCGGCGCCTCATCGCTGTACGTCGAGTCGATCGGCGCCAAGCGCTCGGCATCGCGTTCGCTGGAGTTCACCGCGCTCCCCACTCTGGAGGAGCGCCCCCACCAGCTGTCGGTGTCCATCGAGTACGAGGACCGCGCCTCGGGATCCCCGCTGCAGGCCGAGGAGGCCGTCGCCGTCGTGGTGAAACAACGCACCCGCGCCGAGACGGGCACCGTCGAGGTGGTGCCGGAGATGATCGCCGTCGGACAGGAGGCGGGGATCTCGTTCCCCCTGCAGAATCTCGGGAAGGTCCCGCTGTACAACGTGCGCGCGGGCGTCGAGGAGGGTCAACCGGTCACCGCCGACGATGTCTTCGTGGGGAATATCGAGCCAGGCGCCTCCGGGGCGATCGACCTGATCGTGCATGGCGAGGCCGCCACCTCAGAACCGGTCACCGTGACCATCACCTACGAGGACGCCTCGGGGACGAAGTCGACGCTGGAACAGACCGCCGAGCTGATGATCGAGGCAGGCGGTGGGACCGATCCTGAGGCCGACGAGATGTCCCCCGAGGAGATGGCCGGTCCCGGGATGCTCGCCCGGGCCCTGCCGGTTCTGGTGTTCCTGGTCGTCGCCGGTGCCATCACCGCCGCGATCATCCTCACCCGGCGGCGCAGGCGTCGCCAGGAGCAGGCGCTGGCCCAGCAGCTCGAGCAGGCCGACACCGAACCGCTGTTCATCGAGGACCCGCAGTAGGTCCCCATGCGATGGTCCGACCTTCTCGACGCGAGCCTCTCCAGCCTGCGGCAGCGCGCCGGGCGAACGATCCTCACCGTGATCGGCGTGTTGATCGGCACGATGTCGGTGGTGCTGATGGTCTCCCTGGGGATCGGCATGACTTCTTCGGTCGTCGATTCGATGGACAGCACGTCGCTGACCCGTATCATGGTCTACGACAACAGCGGAATCAGCTACGGCGAGGGCGACCAGGAGCAAGCTGCTGATGCCAAGGTGCTCAACGATGCCACCCTGGCCGAACTGGCGCAGCGGCCGGGGATCGTCTCGGTCACTCCGGTGCTCCGGGTGCCGGTCCAGATCAGGGTCGCCGGCAGTGAGGGCTACCTCTCGCTGACCGGGATGCCCTACGACGGGTTGGAGCGCGAGGAGTTCGATCTCGCCCGGGGTCGGCTCCCCATGCCTGCCGAGGGTCTGGCCGGTCTGGCCGGGGACAAGGTGCAGTGGACGCTCGACCCGGCGCCGGGCAGCGACGAGGCACCGGAGATCGACTGGGACCGCGATCAGTTGTTCGCCACCCTGGAGGGACAGGCTGCCGACGCCGCGGCATCCACCCCGCCCCCCACCAAGCGGGTCATCGTGCCGATCACCGGGGTGCTCGCCGGTGACCCGCAATCCTGGGACGAGTACGACATGGACGTCGTGGTGGATCTCGACGCCCTGGTCGCCACTTTGGAGAAGGCCTTCCCCGGCCAGGCGCTGCCCGGCCAACCGGCGACCGCCGACGGCAAGCCGAAGGGCGCCTCACTGGTCTACAGCGAGATGAGGATCACCGCCGAGAGCGCTGAGCTGGCCGAGCAACTCACCGCCGAGTTGCGCGACGAGGGGTACGACGCCTCGAGCAACATCGAACTCATCCGCGAGATGCAGTCCTATGCCCTCATCATCCAGGCAGTCTTCGGGGGCATCGGCCTGGTCGCACTGCTGGTGGCGGCCATCGGCATCGCCAACACCATGATGATGTCGGTCTACGAGCGGACCAAGCAGATCGGCGTGATGAAGGTGTTGGGGGCATCGCTGCGCGACATCCGGAGGATGTTCCTGACCGAGTCCGCCGCGATCGGGCTGATCGGCGGCGTCAGTGGGCTCGTCCTCAGCCTGCTGATCTCGGCCGCGATCAACGCAACCCTGGGAGCGTCGGCGGGCATGGACGGCGGGCCGGCGACCATCTCCCAGATTCCGGTCTGGCTGATGATCGCCTCGGTGGCGTTCGCGACGCTGGTCGGCACGGTGGCCGGGTTCATTCCGGCCCAGCGCGCCATGCGCCTCAGCCCGTTGGCCGCGATCCGTTCGGCATGACCAGCTCAGCGGCTCCGCACCCAGGCGCCCTCGCGGGTTCTGGTGAAGACCCGCTCCACCGCAGTCCAGGCGACCCGGGCGGCCGCCTCTTCATGGCTGGTGCCGTCCCGGTGGTGGGTCGGGTCGGTGTACTCCTGCCAGGCGTTGTTGAACGCCGCGCGGTAGATCTCCTGCGCATGATGGGGAAGGTGATGGCGCACCGGGCCGGGGAGATCGTCAAGAGTGTTGTACTGCATCACACGCACCTCCTGGCCACACGCTACGCCGCGTGATCGCCGATGGGGAGCCTGCATCAGGTCAACAGTACTTTCGTCTGATCGAGCGGCGCACCGAGTCGTCCTTGTTGCTGATGCGCGCATCACCAGACCGCCCCGGCCAGGGAGGAATCGTGGTAGACCGAGGGTGTGCACGCCTCTGCGGACGCGCCCGCCCCGCGGCGCTACCTGGTCGCTCCGGACAAGTTCAAGGGAACGCTGACCGGCGCCCAGGCCGCCGCCGCGATCACGCGTGGGGTCCACCGGGCCGACCCCTCGGCCCGGGTGCGGGAGCTACCGTTCGCTGACGGGGGCGAGGGAACCGTCGACGCGATGATCCACGCCGGCGCCCAACGGATCGTCGGTGTCGTGGCCGGACCACTGGGAACCCCGGTCACCGCCTCCTGGGCCCTCCGCGACGGCGCCGCCGTCATCGAACTCGCCGAAGCCAGCGGACTGCGCCACGTCGTCCCCACCCCGGCGACCGCCCTCGCTGCTGATACCACGGGCACCGGGCAACTCATCGCAGCCGCTCTCGACCGCGGCATCACCGAGGTGGTGATCGGTCTGGGTGGCTCGGCCAGCACCGATGGCGGCTTCGGCGCGCTACGCGCCCTGGGCGTCAGGTTCCTCACCGCGCAGGGCGAACCGGTGACCCGGACCACCGAGATTCCGGCCATCACCAGGATCGACACCACCGGGCTCCATCCCGGGCTCGCCACCGCCACCATCGACCTGTGCGCCGATGTGCGGTCGCCGCTGACCGGGCCCCGGGGAGCAGCAGCAGTGTTCGCCCCACAGAAGGGCGCCGACGCCGGGACGGTCGCCATCCTCGGCGACCGGTTGGCTCACCTGGCACGCCACTACGCCCCGATGGCGCCCGGCCGCGACGTACTCGGCGCCGGCGGCGCCGCAGGAGGCTTCGCTGCTGGCGCCATGGCGGTGCTGGGTGCCCGGCTGCGCGGCGGCGGCGAGGTCCTGGCCGAGGTGCTGGGGCTGGCGGAGGCGATCGGTGAGTCCGATGTCGTCATCGTCGGTGAGGGCTCCCTCGATGAGCAGTCGCGGTTCGGCAAGACCCCGGTGGGTATCGCCCGGATCGCCCGCTCCCTCGGGGTGCCGACGATCGCGGTGGTGGGGGTCACCACACTCGGGCCCGACGCCCTCCTCGAGGAGGGAATCAGCACCATCGTCTCGGCCGCCGAGATGGCACCGACCCCGGCGGCGGCCCGGGCCCGGGCAAGCACCTACGTTGAACGGGCCGCCGCGGCGGCCGTTGCCGCGCTGGGCTGATACCCGCCACGACGGGCGCGTAGACCCGACAGCTCAACCTCACCGGGAACGGATCTGTCCCGACGCCTCTCCCCTTCCGGAGCACAAGGGAGCTGAGGCGCCTCGTCACCCCCTTGTCCGCAGACGCCCGGCCGCGGTGCTGTCCGTGCTTCCTGACTCAGCGAGGAGAACCCCCATGGCCCGTTTCCCGCCCCCGCCGCCACGCCACGCGCCTGATGGCTGCTGTTGTCCTGGCGCTCGTCATCGTCGCCAGCGGCGGCACGTCCGCGCACGCCGAGCGGGCCCGGTCCACATGGAGCCTGTCGGTCTACAACAACTGCGGCCAGACCGTCACGGTCCACTCCGGCGTCCACCAGGCTGGGGACATCGTCACGCTCACGCCAGGCAAGAGCTGGAGCGGCCACTACTACGCTCCCGAGATCGCCTACAAGATCTGGGTCAACGCGACCGATGAGGTGGTCCGTTCCGGGCATTTCGAAATTCACCGGCGACCTGCACCTCAATGCCTGCAAGACGACAGAGACCTGGCGGGTGGCGATCGACAACAACTGTGGACGGACGGTCACCGGCACCGTGAACTCCACCTCGGTGAAGATCTATGCCGGCCGGACGTGGTCGGCCCGGTACTACATGCCCAGAGTCGCCTACCGGCTGAAGCTCGCCAACACCGGCACGGTGACCCGGAGCGGGTCGTTCACGATGGCTGGAAACTCCCTGCACCCTGGACGCCTGCAAGAAATAGACGGCGCACCTTCAGCAGATGAGTCTGCGGCACGGATGGAGAACGGGTCGCTGGTGTCAGCGTCATGCCGGTACGCCACACCGAGGATGAAAGGGAAGCCATGGCACTGGCCAACCTCCACATCGAAGGTCTTACCCCGGAGGCGGTCGCCGCACTCGAGCGGTATGAGCGCTGGTGCTCAGCGCATCCCGAACGATCGGGCTGCATCACTCTGATGTCGTCTGACGAGCAGGACAGCATGGAGTGGTGGGCTGAAGAGTTCTGCCCCGACGCACTGTTCCTGCTGCACGACGACTCCAACTGCGCCGCTGTGTACACCTCAGGTCCGCCCCGCGACACGGTGCTGATCCTGATGCATGACGACGAGCGGCTCACCCCGTACTTCGGGAGTATGGAGACCCTCGTCGATGTGCTCGTCACCGACGTCCTCGGTGTGCGGGACTTCGGCATGCTGACTCATGCGGAGCCGAGTCTCGGCGATGCCCCGGCCGAGCGACTCGACGCGCTCTTCTCGGCGATGCTGGTGAGCGACGACCCCGCGCTGTGGCGCTACGGACCGAGGGTGCTGGCGGAGAACGCCATCCACGGGCTCGGACCTCAGCTGGAGGAGGTGCTTGACGATCGCGAGCTGGAGGAGGATTCTTCCTCACTCGACGGCCGGATTCTGGAGATCCTGCAATCAGCCGCGCAGCCCTGAAAGGCCTGCGGAGGCAGCGCCGAGGGTGCAGTTGGCAACGCTGCCCGC
>JBKEBV010000013.1:0-16538 GCA_047973315.1 Propioniciclava sp. | reverse complement strand
AGCTGGCGTCGCTGAACTGGGGAACCCGCAGGACCAGCAGGTTCTCCCCCTCGACCACGTGCGCGCTGAGGTCGAACTCTGCTGCGAGCCTGCTGCCCTTGCTGAACCCGACGGGCGTTCCATTGACTGCCAGATCCACGAAGCTCTCCACCCCGTCAAGGCGCAGGATGATGCACTGCTCCAGGTCGGGGGCGTCCAGCGCGAACGTGGTCTGGTACACCCCGGTCGGGTTGTTCGCCGGAGGTCGCGGCGGGTCGACAGGGAACGGGTAGAGCTCATCGGTGTACTGGAGTTGGCCGTACCCCTGGGTCTGCCACCATCCGGGGACCCCGATGGTGGGCCAGGCCTGGCGATGCGACCAGACATCGTCGGGAACAGCCTCGGGACCCGCGAAGAGCGCAAAGGACCAGGAACCGTTCAGCGAACGAACCTGATCACTGAGGCCGCGCGCCCCGGTCAGGGCCGTCTCGCGATCCTGGTACCCGACGAACCAGGCCCGCGCTGCCAGCCGATGGTGGGACTGAATCGTCTGGTCCGCCCAGGCCTCTGCCATTCCCCACCTCTCGCTCGTGTGATCCATCGCCACAGGGTCAGCCTAAGAATACTGAATACAATCGTGCAAGCTGTCTCCGAGAAACTCGCTGATGGGAGCGTGGGGCCGCGTATGCTTCCGGAGACCATAAGGAGGAGCATGCCGATCGAGCGACGCGCCCTGCGCGACCAGGTGCGTGATGAGTTGCTCGCGCGGATGCGCAACGGCCAGGTGCGGCCCGGCGAGGGGATCAACGAGGTCCAACTCGCCGCAGAGATCGGCGTGAGCCGGACCCCGCTCCGGGAGGCCCTGATCGCCTTGGAGTCCGAGGGTCAGATCGAGTCCGAGAGCGGGAAGGGGTTCCGCTTCGTCGCGCTCAGCGCCCGCGAGTTCGAGGAGCTTGCTCCCGTCATGGCGGCGTTGGAGGGCCTGGCCATCACGCTGAGCCCGCCGGAGTCGATGAAGGAACTGGGTGCCCGCCTTGCCCAGATGGCCGCCGATTTCAACAGTTCGCAGGCGCAACATGCCACGATCATGGAGCGCGACGATGAATGGCACGGGGTGATGCTCAGCGCCTGCCCGAACCGACGTCTTCTGGATCTCATCGCCTCGATCCGACAGTCCTTCCACCGGTACGAGTCCCTGATGGTTCCCGGCGAGGAGGTGGTCGGTCGGGTGGCTGCCGAGCACGCCGCCATCGCCGACAGCCTGGTTGCTGGCGATATCCCCGCAGCACTGGAGGGACTGCAACGGAACTGGGTGAACGGGGCCGGGCGGATTCTGGCCCAGGCGAGCGCCACCGACCTGTTGATCTGACCGGCAGGTCCCCGGACGCTCACGCGGCTGGGCCGGGAATGCTGCCGCGCCCGTGTCAGCAATGATCGGGCGCCACCCACGGGCAGCCTTCGGCGGTCAGCTGCACCGGGCGACGGCCCCGTCGCTCAAGATGTCGACCCACACGACGAGGAAGAGGCCCCCTAGCTGCTGCGATCGGGGGAGCGATCCACTCGCTCAGCGCTTCAGGAGGCCCATCAGGGTCCGGGTGACCTCCCGGGCCGCGGTCCGGGCGACCTGGCGCACCATGGTGTTCTTCGACAGTGACTCGATGAGGGAATCCTCGCCCCTGGCCGACCGGGATTCCGACCTCGGGCGGGGGGCCGTCGCCGGGCGTTCCGACCCGGACTCCGGCTCCGCCGCCTGCTGCTGTCGTGCCGCCTCCGCCTTGGCGGTCGCCTCGAACCGGGCGGTCAGCAGTTCGTAGGCGGACTCGCGGTCGATCTCGGCGCCATACTTCGCCTGCAGTTGCGATGCTGCCACGCCGGCCGCCATTGCCGTCGGATTGAGCGGGTCCATGGATGCCTGCGGTGCCCGCATGCGGGTCCAGGCGACCGGGGTCGGGGCACCCTTGGGGTTGAGCACGGTGACCACGGCCTCACCGATGCCGAGCTGCTGCAGCAGCTGGGCGAGGTCGTAGTCACTCCTGGGGTAGGTGTTCACCGTCGCCTTGAGCGCCTTGGCGTCGTTGGGGGTGTGTGCCCGGAGCTGGTGCTGGACGCGCGATCCGAGCTGGGCCAGGACCGTCTCGGGAACGTCCTTGGGTGTCTGGGTGACGAAGAAGACGCCCACCCCCTTGGAGCGGATCAGTCGGACCGTCTGTTCAATGGAGGACAGGAACGCCTTCGAGGCGTCAGCGAAGAGCAGGTGCGCCTCGTCGAAGAAGAACACGAGCTTGGGCTTGTCGAGGTCGCCCGCTTCGGGGAGCTCCTGGTAAAGGTCAGCGAGCAGCCACATCAGGAACGTGGAGAACAGCGCCGGCCGGTCCTGCAGGTTGGGCAGCTCGAGCAGGGAGATCAGGCCCTGGCCGTCACCGGCGATCTTGAGCAGGTCGGCGGTCTCGAACTCGGGTTCGCCGAAAAATGCCTCACCCCCCTGGGCGGCGAGCGCCGCGATCTCCCGCAGGATGACGCCAGCAGTCGACCGGGCCAGTCCACCGATGTCGGCGAGCTCGGCCTTGCCATCATCGGAGGTGAGAAACTTCAGCACCGCGGTGAGGTCCTCCAGATCGAGCAGCAGCAGGCCGTTGGTGTCGGCGTAGTGGAACACCAGCGACAGCGATGACTCCTGGGTCTCGTTGAGGCCGAGCACCTTGCTGAGCAGCAGTGGACCGAACGAGCTGACGGTGGTCCGCAGCGGGATGCCGGTTCCCTGTCCCCCGAGGGCGTAGAACTCGACCGGGCATCCAGCCGGTACGAAGTCCTGGCCGATCCCCTCGGTGCGCTGAAGCAGCTTCTCCGAGGCCGCGCCCGGGATCGCGATTCCGGAAAGGTCCCCTTTGATGTCAGCGGCGAACACGGGAACGCCGGCCCGGCTGATCTGTTCGGCCATCAGCTGCAACGTCTTGGTCTTGCCGGTCCCGGTAGCACCTGCTACCAGACCGTGCCGGTTCAGCATCGACAGCGAGATCCGGATCTTCACCTCGGGCTGCGGGCCGTCCTGATCCACCAGCACCCCGAGTTCGACGGATTCCTCGTCGAAGGTGTACCCGGCCTGGATGTCTGCGTTCATCGTTCCTGCTTCCCGTCACGGTCGGACCTCGCTCACCCTAGCGACCCTTGGTCGCCTGTCGGCGAACCAGACCTCACGCTTCCCTGGCACCCGCGGCGGAGCCTTGACCTGCGCGGGGGAATCGCGACCGACATCGCTGAGCCCGATCCACCGATCCTCGCCTGTTGCGCGGCCCCATTCGCGCGCTGACTGCGTCGACCACGCTCACGGTACGCGCAGGTCAGCGCTTCGCGCGGATCGCCTTGCCATCGCACCCCCCTGGTGCCGCTCACGGCGGCGCCCATCGGTGGATTCGGGCTAAGCTTGCGACCGTGATTTTCAAGCGTGTCGGGGACGAACGCCCCTACCCCGACCATGGCTACCGCCACCGGGAGTGGGCGCAGATCTCCCCGCAGCAGGTCAGGCTCGACCAGCTCGTCACCACCAAGCGATGGCTGGATCTGGAGGCCCTGCTGGAGGAGGACTCAACCTTCTACGGCGACCTTTTCGCCCACGTGGTCGCCTTCAACGGCGACCTGTATCTCGAGGACGGACTGCACCGCGCGCTGCGTGCGGCACTTCAGCAGCGGGCATCTCTGCACGCCCGGGTGCTGAACCTCGCGTAGTCTGGGGCGTCGAGGAGGCTATCGATGAACCCACAGGTCGTGCTGCGGACACTGAAAACGCCGGCCACGCTGATGCTGTTGCTCGCCTTCGTCGCGTGGGTGGGCCAGTGGTCGCTCAAGGCGGCCACCGACCCGGTACCGCCGGCTCCGCCAGAGCCCTGCGTCGTGCAGCAGGTGGGCGAGGAACTCACCACCGACCGGGTGTTCGTCCGGGTCTTCAACGGGACCGAGGTGAGTGGTCTGGCCAAGCGGCTGGCAGCCAACCTGCGCGCCGACGGGTTCAATGTCTACAAGACCACCAATACCCCCGAGCCCGACCGTGAGGAGTCGGTGGTCATCGGATATGCCGAGGACAGCCCCGAGGTGATCCTGGTCCGTCAGGCCTTCAAGAAGATCCCCTTCGAGGCTGACGGCCGTATCGATCACTCCGTGGACGTCATCATCGGGGCCAAGGAACCGGTCCTGCGCAGCAAGCCCGCGTTCTCGGCGCCGCTCCCCGACGGCACCGCCTGTATCCCGCAGATCACCGTGGTCAACACCAACGCCTGAGCCCAGTTCCCGGCCACGCCGCTTCCCAGACACCTGAGCCTCGACCAAGCGGGAGATCACAGCGCCGACGGGCGGTCCTCGTCCTCGAACCAGCCCGCCAACCGCCCCTGCCGACCGATCCGTGCCATGAGTTCCTCCACCCGGTCACGATCCTGGGCGGGGACCACCATGAGAAGTTCGTCCCCGACACAGACGCGGGTCGAACTTCGAGGCGCCAACGGCCGGCCCTGGCGCAGGATGACCGCGATCACGCAGAAGGGGGGCAGCTTTAGTTCCTGAACGGTGACGCCGTGGAGCCGGGATCCCTCCGGTACGGAGATCTGCATGAAGTCGGCCTGGATCTTGTCCAGCGGCGCCACTTCGACCTCGATGTCCACGCTCGCCTCGCCGTCGGCGATCCCCAGCTTCTTCGCCACCCAGGGCAGCGTCGGCGCCTGGAGCAGGGTGAAGACGATGACCAGGACGAGAACCTCCTCGAAGATCGCCTCGGCCGCAGGAGCGCCGGCCGCGAGCGGAACCGTCGCCATGATGATCGGCACCGCGCCCCGCAACCCGGCCCAGGAGATGAAGGCCTGCTCCCGCCAGGGAACCTTGAACCAGACCGAGCAGACGACCACCGCGACCGGGCGGACGATGAAGGTCAGGAACGCGCCGATCAGGATGCCGTTGATCACCATCCTCGGCGTGAGCAGTTCCGGGCTGGCGAGCATGCCGAGCATGACGAAGAGCCCGATCTGGGCCACCCAGCCGATGCCCTCGGCGAAGGACCGGGTGGCATTGCGATGGGAGAGGTGGCTGTTGCCGAGGATCAATGCCGAGACGTAGACCGCCGCGAACCCGGACACGTGCAGCCAGACGCCCACACCGTAGGACAGCACCACCACCGACATGGCTGCCAGCGGGTACAGCCCCGCGGCCGGAAGCGCGACCCGACGGAGAAGTGCAGCGCCCGCCACGCCGATGATCACCCCGAGGAGCAGGCCTCCGAGGAGTTCGGCGACGATGATCCCGGCCACCATCCACGGACCGCCCTCAGGCAATTCGCCCATGGACCAGGCGGTCGCCACGCTGGTGAGCAGCACGACGGGGGCGTCGTTGAGGCCGGATTCGCCCTCGAGGACCGAGCGCACCCGGGCGGGCAGGGGCATCCCGCGGAGCACCGAGAAGACCGCGGCGGAATCGGTCGGAGCGGTGATCGCACCGATCAGTACCGCGGTGGGAATCGGCAGGCCGAGCGCCAGATGGCAGAACGCCGCCATCAGCACGATGGAGACGCCGACGCCGACGGTGGCGAGCAGGCCAGCGATCGTCAGCGATCCCTTGATATCGATCCACCGGGTGGTGAATCCGCCCTCACCGAGGATGAAGACCAGCGCTGCGAATCCGAGCGCGTGCGCCAGACCGGCGTCGTCCATCCGGATATCGAAGAGCTCCAGCGACAGACCCAGACCCAGGAAGAGCAACAGCGACGGCAGGCCCATCCGGGCCCCGAGGCGCGCGGAGAGCACCGCGGCGAGGAGGACGGCCGCACCGAAGAGGAGCATGGCGTCCAAGTCCATCACCGCACCTCCTCTCGCCCGTGAACCCTATCGGTCGGGCCTCGGGAACCGAGGAGGGTTCGCGGCCACCGGTCCCCCGTGGCGAACCCGCCCTCAGACGTGGGTGCCGCCCACCCCCTCCACGGCCGCCCGGAGATGCGTGTGGATCAGGGCGATCTCGTCGGCGTCGACGGCTTCCGGCCCGGCCGGGTGCCAGGCGATGGCAGCGCCTTCGCCGGAGCAGCCGTCGGAGGTTGACCGTGTCCGGATCCGGTAGCGGAGCAACAGGTCGCCGGCGCGTCCGCGGCGCACGATGAACAGCAGCGTGTCGTCACGCGGGCCGCCCACCTGAAGTCCCCAGGGACACCACGGGCCGAGCCGGAGGGTCCGCCGCACCCGGTTGAGAATCACCCAGCCGGCGACCGGTGCCGAGAACCGGGTCCGGCCGCGGGCCGCGGACAGCCGCCGGGATCCCTCCAGTGGGTTGCTCAGCCACTCCTGCAGGACGGCGGTGCTGGCCGCGCTGGCGATCACGACGAGGCCGGTCACCGCGGCGGTTGCGATCAGAAAGGGGGTGAGATCGCTCACGGTGTCACTCCTTCCGCATCCGGGACCCGCCCGGATCGACCAGCCGACACGCTGGGCGACCGCTGGAAGCGGCCACCCGCAGGAGTCAGTCGACGGGGGTGGGTCCACTGTGGTCCGCACCTCACCAGCCGCCACGGACACGGGCCCGGCGAGGTCCGGAGTTTTACTCGTGTGCACCAATTCTACAGGGTGCGCGCATCAGCGCATCTGTCGCTACCCTGACGGCGAGGAGGCCCATGAGCGATATCTCGGCCGAAGTGCTCGGCGTCATCGTGGCGATGGTCGCCGGCGAACCGTACGTGTTGACCTTGGGCGACCCGCCCCGGGTGCCTGCGGGACCGCTCCGAGCCGACCACCGGTCCATGCAGGCCGCCACCCGCGCCTGGGTCGAGCAGCAGACCGGACGCGAGCTGGGCTACCTGGAGCAGCTCTACACCTTCGCCGGCGTCGATCGGGCCAGCACCCCCGGGATGCACCTGTCCATCTCCTACCTCGGACTCACCGCCCGTTCGGCGGCCAGCGGCGACGGGCTCGGCAGCTGGCGCCGGTGGTACGAGGTGATGCCCTGGGAGGACCAGCGTTCCGGCACCGTCGACCTCGCAGCCTCCCTGACCGCGTGGGCCGACGCCGATCCGGACAATGCGGCATCGCGACGGCAACGCTGCTCGGTCACCTTCGGGTTGAACGGGTATGCCTGGCAACCCGAGTGGGCCCTGCAACGGTACGAACTCCTCTACGAGGCGGGGCTGGTCCCGGAGTCACCGGAGGCCTGGCGGCGCCCCGACGACGAACTCGCCGCCGGCGAACGGATGCTCGGTGACCACCGCCGGGTTCTCGCCACCGGGGTGGCCCGGCTGCGCGCCAAGATCCAGTACCGACCGGTGGTTTTCGAACTGCTCGACGACGAGTTCACCCTGCGGGAGTTGCAGTCCTGCGTCGAGGCGCTCGCCGGACGCAGGATCCACACCCAGAACTTCCGTCGCCTGATCAATCAGCAGGACCTGGTCGAGGAGACCCCGCGGTTCGCCGACACCGGCGGACGTCCGGCGCGCCTGTTCCGGTTCCGGCGGGCGGTCCTCACCCAGCGGCAGGTCGCCGGGACCAAGCTACCGTTGGGTCGGGTCCGCTGACGGCCGACCCAACGGGTCGGTCCGCGGCCGCACCTGGGGCGGGAGCGGCGGCGGCTCCTCGGGGAAGCTCGGCGGAGACATCGGTGGCTGCCACGGGGAGGACCGGGGCCCGTGCTGCGGATGCAGCGGGGGCTGCTGGTGGGACCCGTGCTGCTGGGGCCCTGCCGCGGCCCGGCTGAGAGGCTTGCGGTTGACACCCATCATCAGCAGGACCCCGCCGATCAGGGCGAAAACCCCGAAGATCACCAGCAGGAGCCCCCCGACGAACCGACCGACACCGAGTCCCTTCTGTTCTGATACCCACACCGGTGCGCTGCAGCTGACGACGTAGGTACCCCCGATCGTCGCCTCCAACGGCCCGGCCACGAAGAAGGTATCGTCGTTGAGGGTGAAGTTCGCGCGGCCGCCCGGGAGCGGGAGCACCTGGCGGTCCGGCAGAATCGCGGTGCAGCGATGGTCCTCGGTGCTGACGAACGTCCGCACCTGACCCTCGGCCAGGAGCAGCTGAAAGGGTCGCTCGGGGTACTTCTGACGTCCGCCGGTGATCTCACCGAGCTGACCGAAGAAGGTGCCCATCAGCACCCCGCCGGCGATCACCCCCACCGCACCGAGAAGCGCGAGAGCCGTTCCGATCCGGCGCACCATCGAACCATCTCCCATGGACGCCATACTAGCCACCGCTTATACTCAGATGTAGCATAACTGGTTATCATGACTAATAACCTCCCGAGGAGGACCCCATGACCGCCACGCAGAATCCCGTTCCCGCCACAGCAGCGGACCTGTACACCACCGTCGACCACGTCATCCCATCGGTCGAGTGGGCCACCATGGCCGAGGACGTCGACGCGATCCTGCGGCTCAAGGCCGAGCGCAATGCGGTCATCCTCGCCCACAACTACATGACACCGGAGATCTTCCACGGCGTTTCCGACATTGTCGGTGACTCGCTGGCGCTCGCCCGGGAAGCCACCACGGTCGACGCCGACGTCATCGTCCTGGCCGGGGTCCACTTCATGGCCGAGACCGCCAAGCTGCTGAACCCGTCCACGACGGTCCTCATTCCCGACCTGCGCTCCGGCTGCTCGCTGGCCGAGACGATCACCGCCGAGGATGTCCGCGCTCTGCGTCGGCGCCACCCCGGTGTTCCGGTGGTGACCTACGTCAACACCAGCGCGGCGGTGAAGGCCGAGTCGGACATCTGCTGCACCTCCGGCAATGCGGTGCGCATCATCGAGAGCCTCGACGTGCCG
Source organism: Propioniciclava sp. (assembly GCA_047973315.1). Lineage (GTDB taxonomy): Bacteria > Actinomycetota > Actinomycetes > Propionibacteriales > Propionibacteriaceae > Propioniciclava. Next base: position 7,778 of record JBKEBV010000013.1, on the reverse strand, counting down.
CAGGTCATCATGATCCCCGACCGCTTCCTGGCCGCGAACGTCGCCCGCCAGACCGGCGTGGAGGTGATCACCCACCCGGGCGCCTGCGAGGTCCACGAGCGGTTCACCCCGGCCGATATCCTCACCCTCCGCAGTGACCACCCGGGCCTGACCGTGCTCGCCCACCCCGAGTGCCCGCCGGAGGTGGTCGACGAGGCCGACTTCGCAGGATCAACCGCCCAGATGGTCTCCTACGTCGACGAGCACAGGCCCACCCGGGTGGCGCTCATCACCGAGTGCTCGATGAGCGACAACGTCGCCCAGGAGCACCCTGACCTGGAGTTCATCCGACCGTGCAACCTGTGCCCGCACATGAAGCGGAACACGCTGGGTGCCATCCGCCGCTCCCTGGAGACGATGACCAACGAGGTGACTCTCCACCCTGAGGTCGCCGGGCGGGCCCGGGCCGCCGTCCAGCGGATGCTCGACTGCAGCGCCCCAGCCGGATGAGCCGCCGATGACCGGGGCAAGGGTGATCGAGGCCGGCGGTCCCGTCATCGTCGGCGCGGGACTGGCCGGGCTGACCTGCGCCCTCGAGCTGGCACCGCTGCCCTGCATCGTGCTGAGCGCCGGCGCGGTGTCGGTCGGCACCTCGACCGGCTGGGCGCAGGGCGGCCTCGCCGCCGCAGTGGGTCCCGACGACGATCCCGGCCTCCACACCCAGGACACCCTGGCCGCCGGCGCCGGGTTGGCCGACCCGGCGGTCGTCGATGCGATCACCGCAGCCGCCCCGGAGGCGATCGACTGGCTCACCCGACAGGGGACCCGATGGGACCGGCGACCCGATGGCACCCTCCTCCTCGGCCTGGAGGGCGCCCACAGCCGCCGACGTATCGTCCACGCCCAGGGCGACCGGACCGGCGCGGAGTTGCTGCGCACCGCGGTCGACGGCGCCCGCCGCACCGCCTCGGCGGCGCTCTGGGAACACTGCAGCGCCCGGGAGGTCCTCAGCAGCGGCGCCGTGGTCGGCGTGCTGGCCGACACCCCGGACGGTCCGGTCGAACTCCGGACGTCGACAGTCGTCCTCGCCACCGGTGGGATCGGCGGGCTGTACACCCACACCACCAATCCGCTGTCCTCGCGGGGGCAGGGCCTGGCCCTGGCCTTCCGCGCGGGGGCGACGCTCCGCGACGTCGAGATGGTCCAGTTCCATCCGACCGTCCTCGACGTGGAGGTCGACCCGCTGCCGTTGGTGAGCGAGGCGGTCCGCGGCGAGGGTGCGATCCTGGTCAACGAGGACGGCGCCTGGGTGCTGCAGGACCCGCTCAGTGCCCGCGACATCGTGTCGCGGGCCGCTTGGGCCCAGCTCCAGGCCGGACACCGGGTGTTCCTGGACGCGACCCGCCATCCCGGCGAGCGCTTCGCCACCCTGTTCCCCTCCATCAATGCCACCGCCCTGGCCGCCGGGCTTGATCCCGTCCACGACCTCCTGCCGGTACGTCCCGCCGCCCACTACCACATGGGCGGCGTCCAGGTGGATGCCCACGGCCGAACCTCGGTGCCGGGTCTGTATGCGGCCGGCGAGGTCGCCTCCACCGGGCTCCACGGCGCCAACCGGCTGGCCAGCAACTCGCTGTTGGAGGCGGTCGTGTGCGGCCGCCGGGTCGCCCACCACCTGAAGGACATCCACGGCCGCCGACCAGCTGGCCGACCCCACCCAGACCGGCACTGGCCACAAGCCACCGGGCCGGCACCCGGGCCCGACCTGTCGCTGATCCGGGCGACGGTCACCGCGGCCGCCGGCGTGCTCCGCGACGAGGAGGGTCTCCGGGCAGCGCTCCGGGTCCTGGCCGGGCACCGCGACGACGACGCCGGACTGGTCGGCTATCTGCTGGTCCGGTCAGCCCTGCGACGGCAGGAGTCCCGCGGCGGCCACTTCCGCACCGACCATGCTGGCATCTCGACCGAAGCCCGGCACTGCCTGGTGAACCTGACCGATCTGGAGGAACCCCGTGACTGACGCCCTGCGACCCCTGCCGAGTCTGATCATCGAACCGGTGGTCACCGCGGCCCTGGGCGAGGATCTGGGCCGTGCCGGTGACCTGACCACCGACAGCATCGTCGGGACCGATCAGGTCAACACGGTCAGGATGGTCGCCCGCGAGTCTGGCGTGGTGGCCGGCACGGCCTGCGCCGCACTCGCCTGGCAGCGGGTCGATCCCCGGATCGCGGTCCGGTTCGACCGCTCCGACGGCGCCCGGGTCGCGCCCGGCGAGACCATCGGCAGCGCCACCGGCCCCACCCGCGGTCTGCTGACCGGCGAGCGGGTCGCCCTCAACTTCCTGGGCCACCTGTCGGGTGTTGCGACCGGGACGGCCAGCATCGTCGACGCGATCGCCCACACCAGCGCGCGGGTCGTCGACACCCGCAAGACGATCCCCGGCATGCGCTCCTTGCAGAAGTACGCCGTCAGGTGCGGCGGCGGGGCGAATCACCGGTTCGGGCTGGACGACGCGGTGCTGATCAAGGACAACCATGTCGCCGCGGCCGGTGGCATCACCGCTGCGGTCTCCCGGGCCCGTGCCCAGGTCGGGCATCTGGTGAAGATCGAGGTCGAGGTGGACACCCTCGACCAGCTGCGCGAACTACTCGATCTCGATGTCGATGCCGTCCTGCTCGACAACATGGGCCCCGCCCTGCTCGGTGAGGCGGTCGCTCTGGTGGACGGCCGGATGGTCACCGAGGCCTCCGGCCGGATCACCCCGGAGACGGCTGTCGGCCTGGCCGAGACCGGGGTCGACCTGCTCTCGGTCGGATGGCTGACCCACAGCGCCCGGACCCTCGATATCGGGCTCGACTGGGTCCGGTGAGGCCACCGGACACCGGACCGAACGAGCAGCGGTTCTTCACCGGCTCAGCCGCCGCCCATCATCGTTGCGCGGCCTCCCGCGGCCGCGACCACCGTCCCGACCGGAATCAGAGCGCGGCTGCAGCCTCGAATCCGGCGTTGATGGCGTCGCCGACCTTCGCCGGGGTGACGCAGTCACCCACCGCGACCACATTGGCGCGACCCGCGAGCGCCTCGGTCATGGCCGTCGCCGGGCGCACCCCGAAGGCTGACACCACGGTGTCGGCGGCGATCGTCACCCCTCCTTGAGGGCCGTCGACGGTGACCCCGTCCGCGGTCACTCCGGTGACGGTGTGGCCGGTGAGGACGGTGACCTTCTGCTCGGCGAGGTCACGCAGCAGCGTGACCCGGTTGATCATCAGCAGATCTGATGCAACGGCCTCAGCCATCTCGACGACGGTGACGTCGTGCCCCTTCTCGGCCATCTCCAGCGCGAAGTCGGCGCCCGACAACCCGCCACCGCACACGACGATCCGGTGACCCAGATCGGCGCTCAGGTGGGCCTCGATGACATCGAGGACGCCGGGGCCGTCCATTCCTGGGATCGGCGGGGTCAGTGGCGTCGACCCGGTGGCGACGACGACCTGATCAGCCTCAGCAACGGCAGGATCGTCGGGGACGACCTCGTGGTTGAGGTGCACCGTGACGCCGAGGGCGGCCAGCTGGCGTTCCCACCAGAAGATCATCGACCGGAGCTCCTTCTTGAACTCGGGTGTCGCGGCAGGCCAGAGCACGCCACCGAGCTTGTCGCTCTTCTCCAACACCGTGACCTCATGCCCGCGGACGGCGGCGACGCGGGCGGCCTCCAGGCCGGCGGGCCCACCACCGACGACCACGACCCGCTTCGGGTCGTCGGCGCGGGTCAGGATCGGTTCCTGCTCGCGCCCGACCATCGGGTTGACCGCACAGCCCAGCGGCTTGCCGACGAAGGCATTCCCCACGCAGAGCTGATTGCAGCGGATGCACGGCCGGATGTCGGCCCGCTGGCCGGCGCTGAGCTTGTTGGTCCACTCGGGGTCGGCGATGAGGGCGCGACCGATGCCGACGTAGTCCAGGTCGCCGGCGGCGAGCGCGGCCTCGGCGTTCTCCGGGGTGAGGTTGCCGCATCCCAGCACCGGGATGGTGAGCACCTCTTTCATGGCCTGCGCCGCGCCGAGCATGCAGGAGTCCCCCAGATAGTACGGCGGGAACACATAATCCATCGCCTCATAGGACCCCTCGTCGGCCATCAGGAGGTCAAGGCCGGCGGCCTCCAGCACCACCGCGATGCGCTGGGACTCGGCGACCGTGCGCCCGCCGGGTGCCCGGTGGTCGACCGACAACCGGAAGCTGACCGGCAGCTCCGGTGCGCCCTCCTTGACGGCGGCGATGATCTCGGTGGCGAACCGGCACCGGTTCTCGACGCTGCCGCCGTAGGCGTCGGTGCGACGGTTCCACTGGGGAGAGAGGAACTGGTCGATCAGGTAGCCGGTGTGGCCGTGGATGTCGATCGCGTCGATACCAGCCTCGGCGCACCGGGCAGCAGCCTCGGCGAAACGCTGGACGATCACCGCAATCTCGTCGGTGGTGAGGGGACGGCAGGTGACCGTCGGGTCCAGCCAATGGGTGTTGTCCGAGGCCGAGATCGGGGCACGCTGCGGATCAATGTTGTTGATATTGCGGCCGAGTCCGGCGGTGAGCTGGACCGAGATCGCACCTCCGACGGCGTGGACGGCATCGGCCAGCGCCCGCAGGCCCGGGGTGGCAGCATCAGTGTCGACCCGCCCCAGCCCGGCGTTGATCACCTCGTAGTCGTCGGTCACGGCGTTGATACCGGTGCACACCAGCCCGGCGCCGCCCTTGGCCCGCTCGGCGTAGTAGGCGACCTCCTGATCGGTGAGGTGTCCGGCCCGGTCCCCCATCTCGGTGCCCATCGGCACCATGATCACGCGGTTGCGCAGGGGGAGCTTCCCGAGGCTGACGGGGGCGAGAATACGGTCGAAGGCGGGTGCGGGTGCGGATGCGGTCACGGGGAACATCGTCCTTTCCTAGGTATGGGACGACCCTAGGACGGCTCACCGCGCATTTCTGGTAAAACTGACAATATTCCGGTTCTGCTCCGCCGCAGGACCCGGCAGGCTACCCTCGCCCGCGAGCGTGGTGGCCGCCGGCGTCCGACCTGTCACCACCGCTCCCGACCCTGCGAGCCCGATGCTCGATCGCCAGAGTGGTCAGCCTGACCGGGTCGGGCTCGTCCAGATGTCGAAGCGGGCGTAGGCAGCCGAGGGAGCCGGTAGGCTCATGACCCAGCAGATGACGACGACGGAGGCAACCCTCGTGGCAGTGATCGATCCCCCGCACACGCCGGATCACCCGCTGCGGGCGCCCGTCGCCCCCGACCCGGAGGCGGCCCCGGCACGAACCTTCTCCGATCCCGATCATCCCGCCGTGCTGTTCACCGGCTTCGATGTCGACGCCTATGCGCGCACCGCCCGCGGCAAGATCGCTGTCGACCGGGCTGCCGTCGCCGCCGAACCGTTCGACGCCATCACCGCGGCGGACCTCGCGTTTCTGTGGCGCCTCGACAGCGCCGGACTGTCCGAGACCCGGGCGATCCTCAGCACCTGGACCGGCAACGAGGCCCGGATCACCGCGTTCATCGCGACCTGGGCCTTCGACCGGATGGCCCTGTCCTGGGCCGTGCGTGACCTGCTCGACGCGGCTGCCGCCCGCCCTGATCCCCGCTCCCGCGCCGGTCTCGGCGCCCGCGCCCGCGAACTGTGGGTTGAACGTCTCATGCCGCTGGTCGCCCCCGGCGTGACCGCTGTGGTCGGCGAGACGACCACCGCCGGCCACATGATCCGGATGGCCCTCCAGGAGGCCAGCCTCCAGGCCGCCTACGCCGAGATGGCCCCCCGGCTCACCGGTGAGGCCCGACGCGTCGTCGAACTCATCGTCGCGCGGCGCAGCGACTTCATCGACTTCTACCACCGCGAGGCCTCCGCCCGGATCGCTCGGTCCCGCCCGGAGGCCGTCGCCGCGCGGCTCGCCCTCGTCGGCTGGCAGCCGCTGCGGATCGTCGGCATTCCCGATCCGGACGAGGCCCGCGCGCTAGCGACTATCTTCCTGACCGACGAGGCCCGCGCACGGCTGGCCGCGGCGCAGGAACCGACCCGCGCCCTGCTGCGCGGCATCGGACTCACTCCGGGCAGCGATCGTGCCGGAGGACCACCACCACCACCCTCGAAGGGCCTGTGGGCCCGAAGGAAGCGTCATGGCGTTTGATCTGGAGAAGTTCGCCGAGACCTCGGAGCCGGTCCAGTGGGACGATCTCGACTTCGACAGTTTCCTCGACGAACCGCTCGATGCGGACACCCTCCGGGTGATCCGGTACATGTGCGATGTCGAGTACCACACCTCCTGCTTCCTGCGGGATCTGCTGGTGACCCGCTCCCACCGTCGCGACGAGGCCCGCGGCTTCATGACCACCTGGAACCGCGAGGAGTTCTGGCACGGTGAGGCGTTGAGCGCGGTGCTGCGACGCCACGACATCATCGTCGACTACGACGAACTCAAGGCGAAGCGGGTCAAGCTCGGCTGGAGTGAGGCGCTCGGGCCGACCAAGCAGTCGGCGCTGTCGAACCTGATCGGGGACGACTTCATCGCGGTCCACATGACCTGGGGCGCGGCCAACGAACTGTCGGCGACCGCCGCCTACCGACGACTGGCGTCGATGATGGACCATCCTGCGCTGTCGCCGCTGCTGAAGCGGATCGCGCAGCAGGAGACCCGGCACACGGCGTTCTACAGCACACAGGCCCGGGCGGCGCTCGAACGGTCCCCGTCGGCCGGAAAACTCGTTCGCCTCGTCATGGACAAGGGCTGGCGCCCGGTCGGCTCGGGAATGATGGACACCGCCGAGGTCAAGCATGTGATGGGCTACCTCTTCACCGGGCAGGCAGAGACGCTCGACAAGCTCGATCAGAGCGTCGCGCGTCTTCCCGGCCTCGAGGACCTGACCATCTTCCGCAACGCCTTCGCCAAGCTGGGCGTCGCTGCCTGAGCTGCCGCGGAGCCGGCGGTCGGACTTACGCCCCGTCGGCAGCCGCCGACAAGGTGAGCCAAGCTGTCTCGGAACTGTCGCGCAGGAACTGCGCGCAGCGCCGGGCCTCGTCGTCCTCGCCGATGCGGTCGGCGGCAACTGCGAGGGCCCACAGGCTGCGCAGGAAGCCGCGATTGGGCTCATGCTCCCACGGCACGGGCCCCGATCCGCGCCACCCGGCGCGGCGCAGCGCGTCCAGTCCGCGGTGGTAGCCGGTCCGGGCGAAGGCGTAGCCACTCACCGTGTCGCGCGCCTGCGGGGACGCGAGCGACTCCTCGGCCAGCAGTGCCCAGCCCAGGGATGACTCCGGGTGGGCCGACACCACCTGCAGCAATGTCGTGGCGTCGGGATCGACCAGCGCGTCGCCGGCGGGATCCGCGGGAAGCAGCGTGGGAGCTGCCGCGTCGGCCAGCAGGTTGGCACGGGTCTCGGGAATCGCCATGCGGTCAGCCTAGTGGCCTGTCGCTGCTCGTGGCCTGTCGCCGGACCACCAGGAGCCACGGGCCAGCACCGGCTGCCCAGGACGCGAGAAGTCCCGCCCTGGGCCTGCCAGAACGGGACTTCCCTGAAGAGATCGGGGGCTGCGGGGACAACCCGGGCCTCGTGCGCGAGAGAGGACTTGAACCTCCACGCCCTTGCGGGCACACGGACCTGAACCGTGCGCGTCTACCAATTCCGCCACTCGCGCATGCAGTCTTTCGTGAAGACAGCCACGCTAGGTTAGCACGCACGGCAACGCTCACCTATTCGAGGCCGCGCGAGCCTCGTCGGAGCCACAGCGGCCCGGCTCGACCCGCCCGGACGAGGGAC
>JBKEBV010000007.1:0-9802 GCA_047973315.1 Propioniciclava sp. | reverse complement strand
GCCCCTGTCTGACGCGAGCCAGTTCACTCCCCCACCCACCGGCCTGATCGATGAGGACACCGGTGAAACCGTCGCCCAGAGCAGGTGCCCGAGGGGCTCCAGTCTGGCTGGCGTGACGATCGATCCCGACGGTGTTCCTGACACGGCAGTCGCCGGGTATAGCCATGAGCAGCTCGTCGACGCCCACGAGCCCTGCGACATTGACCCGCGCAAGCCGCTGCCGCTGGGTGAGGACGCCGCGACCTTCCCGGCCTGCGCCGTGACCGGTCGGCCGTCTCGGTGCCGCTTCCCGCATGGTGGGACGGTTGCCAGATGTTGCGTTTGGGCGGCCCACAAGGCGGGGAATTCCGCCCGGTGAGGCGGCCTGAGTGCCCGGCGCCGGTCGGCCCGTCCCACGAGGGCGCCCGGAGATGTCACGCTTCGACCTCACACGACAGAGAGGCTTCAACGATGAAGGCAGTTCAGTACCGCACCCTTGGCCAAGGACCTGAAGTGGTGGAGATCGACACCCCGGAACCGGGACCCGGTCAGATCCGACTCAAGGTCACCGCCGCCGGCCTGTGCCACTCGGACTGGTTCGTCATGGATCTTCCCCCCGAGGCGGCAACCTATCCGTTGCCGATGACGCTGGGGCATGAGGGCGCCGGGGTGGCCGACAAGCTCGGCGAGGGCGTCAAAGGAATTGAGCTCGGGGCCTCCTACGCCATCTACGGGGCCTGGGGCTGTGGGCTGTGCCACAGCTGCGCTCAGGGTCAGGAGAACTACTGTCCGCACGCTGCCGAGAAGGGCATCGTCCCGCCCGGGCTGGGCGCACCCGGCGCCATGGCGGAGTACGTGATCGTCGATCACGCCAGGCACCTGGTGCCGCTCGGGGACCTCGACCCGGTCGAGTCGGTTTCCCTCACCGACGCTGGCCTGACCCCGTACCACGCCATCAAGGCGGCCCAGAACAAGCTGTTCCCCGGCTCGACCGCACTCGTCATCGGAGTCGGCGGGCTGGGCCACGTCGGCATCCAGATCATCCGGGCGCTCAGCCAGGCCACCGTGATCGCCGTCGACGCCCGCGAGGACAAGCTGGAGCTTGCCCGCGAGGTCGGCGCCCACCACACCCTGCTCGCCGGCCCCGACGTCGCCGACGAGGTGCGCCAGCTGACCGGGGGCCGGGGCGCGGAGGCGGTCTTCGACTTCGTCGGGATGGAGGCGACCCTGGAGACGGCCCGGGCATCGGTGGCGATCGACGGGTTCCTCCACATCGTCGGCATCGGCGGCGGCCTGCTCCAGGCCGGGTTCTTCTCCACGCCGATGGGTGCCGCCGTCCGGGCGCCCTACTGGGGATCGCGCAGCGAGCTGATGGAGGTTCTCGACCTGCGCCGCCAGGGCGCCATCTCGGTGCACGTCGAGCGCTACAGCATCGACCAGGCCACCGAGGCCTACGCCAAGCTCCACACCGGATCGGTGATCGGCCGCGCCGTTGTCGTTCCCTGATCCACGGCAGCGCCTGGCCTGGCCGTTCGCACTGCGGAAACCGACCGGGAGCCGTTGCCGGGTCGTGTGAGGATGAGCGGATGCAGATCTGGGGACATCGGGGCGCGAGCGGCGAGGCACCGGAGAACACCCTGCCCGCGATCGAACTCGCCCTCCGGCAGGGTGCTGATGGTGTCGAGGTCGACGTCCAGGTCAGTCGCGACGGCCGGATCGTCGTCCTCCACGACGAGACCGTTGACCGCACCACCGACGGAAAGGGTGCGGTCAAAGGTCTGCCGTGGAGCACGTTGCAGCGCCTGGACGCCTCCGGGGGTGACAACCGGTTCGCCGGGTCACGGATCCCGCTGCTCGCTGACGTCCTCGATCTCACCCGGAACGCGATTCTCAACATCGAGCTGAAGAACGATCGGGTCGCCTACCCCGGGCTGGAGGAGCAGATCCTGGCCGATATCGCCGCCGCCGGTGCCGCCGACCGGGTGGTGCTGTCGTCGTTCAACCGCCGCTCACTGACCCACCTTCGCCACCTGGGGGTGAGTTCGTCGGTCGGTCTGCTCTACCACCGGCCACGCCTGCGGCCCGGCCGTGAGGCGCAGCGCCTCGGTGCGACCGCCGTCCATCCGCCGCTGCACTCCACCACGGCCCGGCTGGTGCGCCGGATCCACCGGCGCGGACTTCCGGTGCACGTCTGGACCGTCAACGACGACGATGACGTCCGCCGGATGGCGCGATTCGGCGTCGACGCGGTGATCACTGACCACCCGGCCCGGGTGCGTGACGCTCTGGGGAAGCGCTGAGCAACGGGCTCAGCTGTCCAGGCCGATGAAGCGACGCATGGCCGGCACTCCCTCCACCCGGAGTTCGGGGTCGGGCACGAAATCCTCGCGGTTGAGCATCAGATGGCGCATCTCGACGGGGTCCCCGCGGCGGGCGTGTCGGTTGGAACCGTTCTCGCGGAACCCCAGCTTCTCACTGACCCGGAGCGAGGCGGGGTTGTCGGTGAACGCGGCCGAGGTGACGAACTCGAAGTCGAGATGCTCGAACAGCAGCGTGCACAGCGCCCGGCGCATCGCCGTCCCGATCCCAGCGCCCTGGTGCCGTTGACCCAGCCAGGATCCGGTTTCCCCGAACCGGAGCGTCAGGAAGTCCTGGGTGGTGACACCCTGCACGCCGACCACCTCACCGTCCCACCGGACACACAGGTCCAGGCTCCAGGCGTCGGTGGACCACAGCGCCATCCCCCGCCACCACCACTGCAGATAGTTGAGCGGTAGGTCGCCGGGATCGACGTCGGTCCACGGAAAACTGAACGGCATCTGGTCGGTCGGGTGAACCCCTTCCCGGACGACGTCCACCAGCGCGAGCACCTCCTCCTCGCCGATGCCGCGCAACTCGAGGCGACCGCTGGACAGCCGGAGGCCGAGCGGAGGAAAGATCGCGCGCATCCGGGGGTCCATGACGTGATTCTCCCACGCCACCTCCTCCGACTGGATCGTCGAGGGCATCGGGCTGCGAGCGCCGGCCTGCCCTGTGCTGTACGTACCTGTCCGTAGTAATTTGAGCTATTGCGGCGCCAGGTCTTGATCTGTCCGGACTGGAGTGCCACGCTCTACGCGCAGGTCAGGACAGATTGAGGGGGATCGTGGCGGTCAAGTATCAGAGGGTGGCGAACGCCATCGCCGAACAGATCCGGCAGGGCGAGGTCGCCGACGGTGCCCGGCTGCCCTCCGAGGCCGACCTCGCCGACGAGTTCGGCGTGAGCCGCGCCACCGTCCGCTCCGCGCTCGCGCTCCTGCAGGTCGACGGGCTGGTCGAGACCTGGAACGGCTCCGGATCGTTCGTGCGCTTCGACGGCGAGGATCTCGTTGACCAGGGTTGGGGCTCCGCCTTCGCGCACCGGGGCATGCGGGCGACGACGCGGCTGCTGTCCTTCGGGCGGATCGCCCTGCCCGAGGTGGCCGCCGATCTGGGCCTCACCGCGCCGTTCTTCCTGCTCACCGAGCGGGTCCGCAGCGTCGACGGCGTCCCGGTGTCCCTGGAGCGCTCGCGGGTACCTTGGCGCCCGGAGCTGTCCGCCGCCGTGGAGCGGGGGCCGCTCACCGGATCGTTGCAGGAGGTGCTGCTGGCGGCCGGCATCCGAGCGGCACGCTTCACCGAGAATGTCAGCGTCCGGATCCTGGGTCAGGACGAGGCGCAGCTGCTCGACGCGGTGGCCGGGGCTGGCTACCTGCGCGTCGATCGTCGCTCCTATGATGCCGACGACCGGGTCACCGAACAGGTCATCAGTCTTCTCAACCCCACCCACTTCACCATCAGCAGGGAAGGACGCCTGTGAGCACCGACCGTCTCGACCGGGCCCGAGGAGCGCTGCTGGGGCTCGCTATGGGTGATGCCCTCGGTATGCCGACCCAGTACCTCCCCCGGGAGCTCGTCCGCGAGCGCTACGGGCTCCTGGAGACCTTCCAGCCGGGCCCGGCGGACAACGAACTGTGCGCCGGGGTGCCGGCCGGCCGGGTCACCGACGACACCGACCAGGCGGTCATCCTCGGTCGGCTGCTCGTCGAGGGCCACGGGAGCGTCGACCCGCAGCGGTTCGCCGACGAACTCCTCGCCTGGGAGGAGCGGATGAAGGCGGCCGGCTCGCTCGACCTGCTGGGACCCTCGACGCTGAAGGCGCTCGCCGCGGTCGCCGAGGGTGCCTCCACCGAACGGTCGGGCCGTTGGGGTGACACCAACGGCGCCGCCATGCGGGTGGCTCCGATCGGCATCGCGACGCCGCCCGGCACCGCCGCTTCGCTGGCGCGGGCGGTCCATGCGGTGAGCCACGTCACCCACAACACCCAGATCGCCACCGCCGGGGCCACCGCAGTGGCCGCGGCGGTCAGCGTGGCGGTCGACGGCGGCACCCTCAGCGACGTCCTCGACGCCGGCGTGGCGGGCGCGCGGGCTGGGGCAGACCTGGGCTTCTATGTCGCCGGGGCCGATGTGGCCACCCGTATCAGTTGGGCGCTCAAGGTCGTCCGCGGACTCGAGGTCGAGCCGGCCCTCGACGTCATCTTTGACCTCATGGGGTCGGGGGTCGCCACCCAGGACGCCGTACCGGCCGCCGTCGCCTTCGTCTCCCTCCTCGGGGAGGACCCCTGGCTGACCTGTCGGGCTGCGGCAAGCCTCGGGGGCGACTGCGACACAATCGCCGCCATGGCCGGGGCGATCGTCGGGGCCCTACACGGGGCCTCGGCATTTCCGGCCGCTCGGGTGTCCGAACTACGCCGGGCCAACCCGGACCTCGGTCTGGAACCCCTCGCCGGCGACCTTCTCAATCTCCGCGATGTCACGGCGTGATCGTCGCGGTCCAGCAAATCCACCGTTCCACAGGAGAATCACCATGGCCGAGAAGCCCGACCGGATCGGCACCATCGAAACACGCGGCATCGACGCTGTCCCGGACCATGAGCGTCATGGCCGTGCCTCCGAACTGTTCTGGATGTGGTTCGGGGCCAATATGGGTGTTCTGGGGATCACCCTGGGCGCAGGCCTGGTGGTCTTCAACGGCCTGAACGCATTCCAGGTCCTGCTGGTCGCTGTTCTCGGCGCCGGGGGCTCCTTCGCCTTCGTCGGTGCCCTGTCGGTGGCGGGCCAACGCGGTGGGGCGCCGGGACTGACGCTGTCGCGCGCCGTCTTCGGCCCGCGGGGGAATGCCGGCCCGACGCTGGTGTCCTGGCTCGGCTTCGTCGGGTGGGAAACGATCATGTGCACCACTGCGGCGTTCGCGCTGCTCGCCCTGCTCGATCTCGCCGGCATCGGCTCGTCGGTGGCCCTGACGGTCGTCTGTGTCGTGGTCACCGTCATCATCGCGGCCGTGATCGGCCTTTTCGGACATGCGACGATCATGTTCCTGCAGCGGTGGCTGACCTATGTCTTTGGCGCCCTCACCGCGGTGGTGGTCGTGTTCCTCATCGCGAATGTGGACTTCGCTGCGGTGACGGCCGTTCCCGCCGCCCCGGCCTCCCAGGTGGTCATCGGGATCGGCACGATCGCAGCCGGTACCGGCCTCGGCTGGCTCGCTGCTGGCGCCGACTACGCCCGTTACCTGCCCCGTACGGTCTCCCCACGGTCGATCATCTCGGCCACGATCTGGGGGGCCGGGTTGCCGCTGGTCGTGCTGATCACCATGGGGGCGCTGATGTCCACCGGTGGCACCGACCTGGCCCAGGCCAACGATCCGGTGGCCGCCATCGGTTCATCGTTGCCGTCCTGGATGGCCGTGCCCTATCTGCTCACCGCGGTTGCCGGCCTGATTGCCGCAGCGGACCTCTCGATGTATTCCTCGGGGCTCAATCTGCTCGCGGTCGGTATTCGGATCCCGCGGACGGCCGCGATCCTCGTCGATGCGCTGATCATCACCGTCGGCGGGATCTATATCACCGTCATCGCGGAGGACTTCTACGGCCCCTTCATCACTTTCCTCACCCTGCTCGCGGTACCACTGGTGGTGTGGGGTGTGATCTTCCTCATCGATATGGCCTTCCGGCGCTCCTATGATCCGGTCGGTCTCGCCGATACCTCGACCACCTCGCGCTATTGGTACACCGGTGGCATCCGGTGGGTCGCTCTCGGGCCCTGGATCGCCGGTATCGCGGTCGGCTTCGCTTTCACCACGGCGGCCGCCGGGGAAGTCACCTGGTTCGCCGGACCACTTGCCACCACCTTCATCGGTCGCAACGGCCTGGGCTGGCTGATGGCCGCGATCACCGCCGGGGTCTGCTATCTGGTGGCCCGCCGGATCTGGCCCGAAGCGCCGGAGGTTCTCGACCCGGTGGGCGCGGCCGCCGAGGCTGCTGCGCAGGAGGGGATCGGATGAATCCACGGGTGGTGTCCACGGCGTCGCTGCTTATCGACCTGCCGATCACCGTCGCCCACCTGCCCGAACGGGGTGGCGATGTGTTGGGTGGAGCGGCACAACCCACTCCCGGCGGCGGTTTCAATATCGTCGCCGCGGCCGCCCGCCAGGGTGCCGAGGTGGGGTTTCTCAGTCCCATCGGCATCGGTCGCAACGGTGAGTTGGGCCGCAGCGCCCTGGCCGCGGAGGGAATCCTCCCGCTGGGGCGCGATGATGGAGCCGAGGACACCGGTTTCTGCGTCACGCTGACCGAACCTGATGGGGAGCGTACGTTCGTGACGGTGCCCGGTGCGGAGTCACGCGTGTCGCCGGCGGACCTGCCGCGCGGGCTGGTCGGTTCGGACGACATCGTGTTCGTTTCCGGTTATGACCTGTGTTACGCGGGTAGCGGACCCGCGCTCGCTGCGTGGGTGGCCGAGCTCCCCCCCGACGCGCTGGTGGTCTTCGACCCCGGGCCGCTGGTCGCCGATATCCCGGAAGAACTGCTCGAGCCGGTCCTGCGGCGGTGCGACCTGTGTTCGGTCAACGAGCGGGAGGCCGAAATCCTCTGGACAGTGTCGTTCGCCGGGACCGCCGATCCGGCCGCCGTTGCTCGGGCGCAGCTGGGGAAGATCCGCGCCCGACTGGGGGCCAGCACGCAGGTGCTGCTGCGGATCGGGCCGGCAGGGTGCCTGGTGATTGGGGAATCGGTGCGGCTGGTGCCCTCGATCCGGGTCACGATGGTCGATGCGACCGGTGCGGGCGATGCCCATGCCGGTGTCCTGATGGCCCGGCTGGCTGCGGGGGACAGCCTCCTCGCCGCGGTCTATGCCGCGAATGTCGCCGCCGCGCTCACGGTCACCCGGCACGGGCCCGCCACCTCTCCCTCGGCCGACGAACTGGAGCGGGCCTGTGCGGCCCGCCCCACACCGACGAGCTGACTCGGGGTGCCGGATCAACGGCTCATTCTCTTGCTCCTTGGGGAAAGCCATGGATGTGACGCGATTATTGAAGCGCGAACTACGACGTGGAGTAGCTTTTTGGACGCGCACCGCTCGCCTGCGATGCATGTGCATATAGCACATTCAGGATCAAACTTTGAGCAAAGTGCCCATGTTCTGCACGGTCGACAGGCCCTACGATGTGGCGCACCACGGTGATGCTCGGCGTCAACCCGTAGCTGGAAGGAGCCGTCATGGCCCAGGAAAACTCAGAGGACTTCGCACTGTCCCGCGTGCCCGCGTCCGCCCAACGACCCTGGTTCGGCATTGCCGTCCAGCGATTCGGACAGGTCAGTGCCTTGTCTCAGTTCCTCCTCGGCGCCACGCTCGGCTTTGGCATGACCTTCACCAACGCGCTGTTGGCGTTCATCTTCGGCTCGCTGATCCTCGAAGTGATCATGTGCATCGTCGGCATCATCGGGCAGAAGGAGGGCCTGAACACCGCCCTGTTGGCCCGCTGGACCGGATTCGGTGAGGTCGGCGCGGCTCTGGTCGGCCTGGCGATCGGCATCAGCCTCATCGGCTGGTTCGGCATCCAGTCCGCGATCTCGGCCGAGTCCCTGGTGGAACTCGTCCCCGGGTTGCTTCCGCTGTGGGCCTGGGCGATGCTGGCCGGTTTGGTCGTGACCGCCATCGTCGCCGTCGGATTCGGCGGCATGCAGTGGCTCGCCAATGTCACCGTGCCACTGTTCCTGGTGCTGGTCGGCTGGTCGGTGATCTCCGAACTGTCGCGGCACTCGATCGGTGAGCTGATGACCTCACCGCCGCCGGGGCCCGAACTCAGCATCGCCCAGGGCACCGCCATTGTCGCCGGCGGGCTGATCGTGGGTGCCATCATCACCGCCGATATGACCAGGTTCAACCGCTCCGGCGCCGATGTGATCAAGCAGACGGTGGTGGGGGTGTCCCTGGGCGAGTTCGTGATCGGCCTATCCGGGGTGTTGCTGGCCCATGCGGCCGCCTCGGGCAACATCGTGGCGATCGTGACGAGTTCGGTCGGCCTGGTGGGCCTACTCATCGTGCTCGCCGGCACCCTCAAGATCAACGACTGGAACCTCTACTCGGCCTCGCTCGGGCTGATCAACTTCGTGTCGACCGCCTTCGGCAAGGACCTGCACCGGGTCGCCACCACCGTCGTTCTCGGGGTGGTCGGCACGCTGCTGGCCGCGGTTGGCATCTTGGGGCGATTCACTGACTTCCTGATCGTTCTGAGCGCGGCATTCCCGCCGATCGCCGGCATCATGATCGCCGAGTACTTCGTGGTGCGCGTCTGGCGCGGACAGCTCGACGAGACCCGCGCCGACGGTGTCCTGCCGGCGACCGCGCCGCGGGTGGTGCCGGCAACACTGGTGATCTGGGCTGTGTCGGCGCTGGTCGGCTACTTCTTCACCTGGGGCATTCCGAGCATCACCGCGATCGTGCTGTCGATGCTGTTGTATATCGCGGCCGGCAAACTCGGCTTGGTACGTGGTGTCGGTGAATCGGTCACCCGCGAACCAGCCGCCGTCGAGTCCTGAACCGTACGCCAGATCCATCCAGGCCCAGATCCATCCAAGACCCAGATCCATCCAGACCAAGGAGCGCCATGCACATCGGAATCGACGTCGGCGGCACCAACACCGACGCCGTCCTGATGGACGGGACCACCGTCCTGGCGGGGGTGAAGCAGCCCACATCCCCGGATGTCACCGCAGGGATCATCGCCGCCATCGACGAACTTGGAGCCCAGCACCGGTTCGACGGTGACGCGATCAGTGCGGTCATGATCGGCACCACGCACTTCATCAACGCCCTGATCGAGGCGCGTAGGCTGGCCCCGACCGCGGCGCTGCGCCTCGGGTTGCCCGCCACCCAGGCGCTGCCGCCGATGGTGGACTGGCCGGAACTGCTGCGTACGGCGATCTCGGGCCGGGCCTATCTGGCCCATGGTGGCTATGAGTTCGATGGCCGCCCGATCTCGCCGATGGATCCCGACGAACTGAAGCGGCATGCCGCCGATATGGCTGCCCACGGCATCCGGTCAGTCGCGATCTCCTCGGTCTTCAGCCCGGTCAACCAGGACCTTGAGGAGGCCGCCGCGGGGATCCTTGCTGCCGAGCTGGGCCCCGGGGTCGCGATCTCCCTGTCCCATCAGATCGGCCGGATCGGCCTCCTGGAACGTGAGAACGCGACCATCATCAACGCCGCACTGCGGGAACTCGCGGTGTCGATCGTCGATGGGCTGACCAGCGCCATCCGGCAGCACAGCATCCAGGCACCCATCTATCTCAGCCAGAACGACGGCACGCTGATGGGGGAGGACTTCGTCCGGCTCTATCCGGTGGCGACCTTCGCCTCCGGCCCCACGAACTCGATGCGGGGGGCAGCAGCGACCAGTGGGCTGGACACCTGCGCGGTCGTCGACATCGGCGGCACCACATCCGATATCGGTCTGCTGGTG
>JBKEBV010000226.1:0-4279 GCA_047973315.1 Propioniciclava sp. | reverse complement strand
ACCGCTGAACCCGACCGAGAGAAGTGAGGAAGAAACCAATCATGGCAGAGATGTTCTACGACGACGACGCCGATCTGGCGATCATCCAGGGCCGCAAGGTGGCCGTGATCGGCTACGGCTCGCAGGGCCACGCCCATGCCCTCAACCTGCGTGACTCGGGCGTCGATGTGCGCATCGGCCTGCGCGAGGACTCCAAGAGTCGCGCCAAGGCTGAGGCCGAGGGTCTGCGGGTTGTCACCGTCGCCGAGGCGAGCGCCGAGGCGGACCTGATCATGATTCTGGCCCCCGACCAGCACCAGCGCCATATCTACGCTGCGGAGATCGCGCCGAATCTGCAGCCCGGCAACGCGCTGTTCTTCGCCCACGGGTTCAACATCCGTTTCGACTACATTTCCGCGCCCGAGGGCGTCGACGTGTGCATGGTCGCGCCCAAGGGTCCTGGTCACCTAGTGCGGCGCGAGTATGCCGAGGGCCGCGGCGTTCCGGTGATCGTGGCGGTCGAGGTCGACGCCTCGGGTTCGGCGTGGCCACTGGCCCTCTCGTACGCGAAGGCGATCGGTGGCCTGCGCGCCGGTGGTATCAGGACCACCTTCACCGAGGAGACCGAGACCGATCTGTTCGGTGAGCAGGCTGTGCTCTGTGGCGGGGCGTCAGCGCTGGTCCAGGCCGGCTTCGAGACCCTGGTTGAGGCCGGCTATCAGCCGGAGGTCGCCTACTTCGAGTGCCTCCATGAGCTCAAGCTCATCGTCGACCTGATGTATGAGGGCGGTATCGCCAAGCAGCGCTGGAGTGTGTCTGACACCGCCGAGTTCGGTGACTATGTTTCCGGTCCGCGGGTGATCGATGCCCGGGTCAAGGAGAGCATGAAGGGCGTCCTGTCCGATATCCAGTCGGGCGCGTTCGCCAAGCGGTTCATTGACGATCAGGATGCGGGGGCACCCGAGTTCGCCGACTTCCGGGCCAGGGCCGAGGCGCACCCGATCGAGGCCACCGGACGCGAACTGCGCGGTCTGATGGCCTGGGTCAAGGGCCACGACGACGACTACGTCGAGGGCACCGCAGCTCGCTGAACAACGACGGTGAAGGGGCGTCCGGCAGGTCCGGGCGTCCCTTTTCCCTCTCGTCGGCGTCGCCGTCAAGCCGACGATTCCTGTTTCTCGCACCTCGACCGGCCGCACTGAGCGCGTCGGCACATTCTGGGGAATGGCGACGGTCGAGGTGGCACCGGTGCGGGTTCCCTCTTGACCGCTGTCCTGGATCGTACTTTAGTAGGAAATCGCCGGGCGCCGTGGATTCTCCCAAAGCTTGATGCTACGCTCATTCCGCATCGGTTTCACCCCGGCAGCGGACGACGGGAGAAAAATGCCCCCCCGAAATGTTGCTGGTGCTCTTGCCCTGACAGGGATTCTTGCTGCCGCACCGATGATTGCTCACGCCGGAGATAGCTACTCCGCCTACAGCACCGCTGTCGGACGATTCAACGGCAATGGGTATACCGGTTCCCAGACCAAAAGCTCGACCGATGAGTCTGGAGATCTTCGTTCCAAGTGGGTGGGGGGGGAAGTACAAGGTCGACGCCTGCATGGGAAGGGCGACCAATGGCGCATGTGCCCCGGGTGACCTCTTGGGTCCGCGTCGATGACGGAACCAACGCCAAACTCAAGAACTGGGTGGTACGCGGAAACAAGGTCCGTGTTCGGTTCAGCAACGACCTGAAGACGCGGGTCAACGTCCAGGTCAAGGGCAGGTGGAGGTCGCGGTGACCCGTGGGTAGCCGAACCGTTCTGGATGGTGGTTCGCCCATGGGTGTTCGACGAACTGAGGTGTTTCCAACGGTGGGTCGCCAAGTCGCCAGTCCCATGGCCTTGGCGGCCGTGATCGGCACGATCCTCGTTGTCGGGCTCCTGCCGACCGCGCTCGCTGCCGGCTCCTAGGATCGCTATGTTCTCGGCTTCAGCGCCGAGGTCTTCACGACGCTGGTGCGGATCAACCCGATATACGTCGTTTTTCCCGTGGCGGCCTGCCTCCCCTACATGGCACCTTTTTTCGGATTGGTGCAGGACAGATTCCTTGTCTACGCCCGCCTCCGGGCCAGCACCCGCCGAATTCTCGCCGGACACCTGTTGGCCTGCGGGGCGATGTCGGGATTGACCTTCGCGCTCGTGGGTGCGATCCCGGGCTTATGGATGAGGTTTGGGCAGTACACTCTGGAGCCGCTCGCCTACGGACTGACGAGTCCGGAGGCGGTGCGCGCCGCGGAACTCTCTGCCGCGCCACTCACCAATGTCGTCGCAGTGGGGCACTGGGCGCTGCCCGTTGTCTATGGTCTGTGGGTCGGTATCAATGCGGCCATGTATGCCACTATTTCTCTGTGCCTGATCCTCCTCCAATCGAGCACAATCATCGCCTTGATTGCGCCGTGGGCGGTCGAAATGGTGGCCGGTTTCGGCTTGGAGAGCCTAAGGTGGGAGGAGATATCGACCGGTCTTTTCATGCCGTTCAACCTGAGCCAGATACCGGTCACCAATTTCTTGTTTCCGCTGACTGCGCTGGCGTGTGTCACGCTCGGATTCCTGCTCGTTGTGCTGGTCCGTGCAGACTCGCTACACCGGCTGCAGTAGGTCACGCGGCGTGCTTTCCCAGGTCCGGGGCCGTCACCTCGTCGGGGCAGCGCTGACCATGGCGCTTGCCGTCATGCATCGCCGCGCCACGGTTGCTCGAGGGGATGTCTCACACTGGCAGGTCATGATCGATTTCTGTTCGATCCTTATCAGCTGGTGTTCTTGGTGCTTCCGGTGGGCCTGCTGACCGCGTTGGGGGTGGCGCGACACGCGGACGCGCCGGGAACGCTCCTGCGGCGGGGGAATCATGTGCGGGCGGGATCCGGCGCGGCGCGCGACCTCGCTGGTGCCATTCTGCCTGCTGTCGCGTGGATGGTCGGGCTCAGCCTCGTCATCGGCGTCGACCTGCCGGGTGGCGTGGTGCCGGTGTCCGTCGGCGCCCTGCCCGGGTCAGCGGGGCTGGCGGTCGTGGGCGGGGTTGGTCACCGCCGGGGTCCTGCTGGGGATCGGGTGGGGTGGGTTGGCGATACGGGACCGGCGTCAACGCGGGGGACTGCTGAAGGAGCCCTCGATGTGGTGGGCGCTGGCGCGCGTCGCCATCATCGTGATGGCCACCGGAGCTGATCATCGCGACGGGGCGCTGGAGAGCTTTGCCGGCGTGTGTGGATGGGGGTGGCGCCTGACGGTCGCACTCCGATCGTACAGTTCATTCCAGTGGTCATCCTGGGGGTGGGTCCCGTGCTCTTGTGGCTGCACCAATTCGATGAGCGTCTGGACGGCCACGTCGTCCTTGAACTGATCCGATGCGGCAGTGTCGGGACCTTCGTGCGAGGCGAACTTCGTCGTGGAGCCAGCGGCTACAGCCGAGCGCTGCTGGCAGTGATGGTCGTCTGCGGGTGCGCGGCGTGGATGCGCTTTCCGGCGACCCCAGGGTCGTGGCCGCTGCCCGTGCCTCCTGGGCCGGCGCTGGCGTGGCTGGTCATCATGTGGCTGCTGACCGGCTGGTCCTGGATCGCCATTGCCTTGTTGGTCCGGGTGGCGAGCGGGTCGTCCACGGCTGCGGTGTCTGTGGTGGTCGGGGCCTGCGCCATCGCTTACGTCGGCGGAGGGGGAGGGTTTCCCATGATGCAGGGGTCTCTCAGCCTGCTCGAGCTCCCTGAGCAGGTGCTGGTACAAAGAGTCGCCACTCAGGTTATCCAGCTCCTCGCAGCCGTTGGCTGTCTGGCGCTCGCAAGCCCACGGTTTCTGCTTTATCAGCTTATCGAGAATGGGAAGCTTGAATGACTGCCGCGATCATCACGCTTGACAGCGTTCGGAAGGGTTTTCGACACCGTTCGGTGATTCGGGATGCCGCCACCGTGGAGGTCCGGGCCGGCGAAGCACTGGCGATCCGCGGTGCGAACGGGTCGGGCAAGTCCGTCCTGCTACGCATCATGACCGGGTTGCTGGTGCCTGACGGCGGCACCGTGCAGATCGATCCGCGCTACCTACCGGGCAGGCGCACCTTCCCGGACAGCTTCGGCGTGATCATCGACCGTCCGGGCTTCATTCCCACCTCATCGGGCCGTGACAACCTCCTTCGCCTGGCCGCCATCCGGGGCATCGCGACGAAGGGGGACGTCGATGATGCGATGCGCACCGTCGGACTCGATCCATCCTTGGGGGTTCCGGCAGCCCGGTATTCGCTCGGCATGCGGCAAAAGCTCGCGCTGGCCCAG
>JBKEBV010000185.1:0-3170 GCA_047973315.1 Propioniciclava sp. | reverse complement strand
TGACAGCAACGATCAACACGAAGATGCTGCCTCGCAACGGCCGCACCCAGAGATCCGTGTGGCGGGCCGTCAGGCTCGGCCTCGTCACCTTCGCCATTCACGCCCTGAGCTGGGGCGCGATCCACCTCATGGAGGTTTCGCCATGACCGAACCCGAACACGACCAACCAACAACCACCGAGCCGAGCTCGTCTCCACCGCCGGACGTGAACCCCGCGCCGACTGCTGCGGATGCGTATCCGGATCACATGATCCAGGGGTTCGTGGGAAGTGGCTCCCCGGTGGAGAGCAACGTGCACTACCGCAGCCGGGACTTCGCCCTAGATGACGAGGGCTGACAGAGCAGGCGCGCGGTCGACCGTAGACCGTAAACGGTCCACGGCCTGACCGCGCAGAAGTCAGGAGTCCGTCAGGTCAGAAGAACGAGGTGCCCGTCGTCGGAACCGGCGAGACGACCCCCAGGTCAAGACGGTTCCGGGTGCCGCCCTGCACTTCGGATCAGGACCTATCCGCGTGCTGGGTTTCGCGCCTCAGCCACGAACTCGCGCCGGCTGGGGTTGAGTAGAGGGATGAGCAACCTCGGCCGCTACCAGGAGATCGTCGAAGCCGCTAAGGAGGCGGGTGGCGTCGATACCTGGATCAGGCGGATCGAGGACGGTGCTGTGGCGCGGGAGACACCGCGGATCGTGGTCGTGACGGCGGTCAGCGTCGTGGCCGCCTGCGCGACGGTTGTCGGGGGAATCAAGCTGGTTCGGGGCAAGCGGGCCGAGAAGATCGCGGCCGGCGAGCGGGCCAAGGATGAGCTGAGGTCGCTCGTCGAGCAGGCATCGGAGGACGACGAGACCGGCTGACCGTGCAGAAGGGCAATTCTGCACACCCAGCCCGCCGTGCGACCGGCAGGGGAGTGACGGCGCAAACCCCCAGGTGACCGGGCATCCACCGCCCGCTCCGCACCCCAGAACTACGGTTCTGGCGATGCAGAACGACCCAGGCACGTGGTCGGCTGGCCCGAGGGAGCGTCGACGGTGACCACCACCCACGATGCGCACGCCGAAACGGGCCTCGACCACGGGCACGCGGCGGAGCAGGGCTGGCGCGACGAACCCGACGAGGACGACGGGCATCTCGATGGGCTGCGCCGGCTCGGTCTGCCGGTCGTCGACCGCCACGAACACGGCGACCGGGTCGCGACGGTGCACCCGCTGCCGGGGGAGCAGGTGGCGCTCGAAGACGCCGCCGTCGCCGCGTCGACCCGTGAGAAGTATCGGGTTGGGTGGGTCGACTGGTGCGCTTGGTGCGACCTCCACGGTGTCGGCCCCTACGAGGCAAGCCCGCTGGACGTGCGTCGGTGGCTCGAAACCCTCCGCACCCAGCACCTTGCCGTGTCGACCGTCCACGGCCGGCTCGCTGCGGTGTCGTGGTGGTATGAGCGAGCCGGACGCCCGTCACCGGCCAAGCACCCCACGATCCGCCGCGCCGTCACCGGCTACGCCCGCCTCCGTGGCACGGCCGTCCGCCGGGCCCGGCCGTTGATGTTGGATGACCTGCGCACGATCGTCGCCGGCATCCCGACCGTCTTGAACCTCGACTACAAGCACCCGCGCGTCGTGCGCGATCGGGCGCTGCTGACGTTGGGCTGGGCGACCGCACGGCGGTCGGCCGAGCTCGTCGGGCTCGACGTCGAGGACCTCGCCTTCCACGGCGACCCCGACACCGGTGACGGCGGGGGAGTGCTCGTCAACATCGCCCGCTCCAAGACCGACCAGCCCGCCGCCGGCTACGTCGTCGGCGTCCCCTACAGCCGCCACCTCAACTCGTGCCCCGTCCGCGCCGCCATGCTCCAAGCCCGCCGCCAACGCACCGGACCGCTGTTCGTCGGGATCAACCGCCACGGCCACCCGCAAACGAAGCGCCTGCACCGCAACACGGTCACGGCGCTGGTGAAGGAGTATGTGGAGCGGATCCTCCTCGAGGACCCCACCCACTACAGCAGCCACAGCCTCCGGGCCGGGCTCGTCACCGAAGCCACCCAACATGGCGTCCCCGACCGGCTGATCACCCGTACCACCGGCCACGCCGACACCCGACTGCTCACCCGCTACGACCGCCCCGGGGAACACTTCACCCACAACGCCCTCCAGGGGGAGTGGTGGTAGGGGGCGACGGCGACGGCGACGCGCACGCCGTGTCGTCCAACGGTGGTGGTCTGTTCAGCGACGACGCCGTGGCGAGCGAGGCAGACGACCGGCTTGGGCGGACACAGTTCGCAGGACGCCTCGTCGAGCTTCTCGACGGTGTCGCCGACGAAACGTCGTCCGCCGTCGTCGGGCTGATCGGCGCCTGGGGGTCTGGCAAGACATCGGTCCTTCACCTCGTTCGATCACGCATGACGGGCGACGACCGGTGGTCGGTCGTGGACTTCAACCCGTGGGTTACGGCCGACGTTGCCGGTCTCACGCGGGAGTTCATCGCCACGGTCCAGTCCGCGCTGCCAGCCCATGACTCGGCACGAAAGCGGCTCGCCAGCTACGCCCGCCGAATCGCGCCGTTCACGTCGCTGGCCGCCCCATTTGGTCTCGACCCCTCGAAGGCGATGAGCGCGGCAGCGGATTCGTTGTCGGGCGACGTATCGCTTGAAGGTGAGCGGCGCCGGCTCGAACAGGCCCTCAGCGAGAGCGGGCACAAGATTCTGGTACTGATCGACGACGTCGATCGCCTGCACGCCGACGAGCTCACGAGCCTGTTGAAGCTGGTCCGGCTGGTGGGACGTCTCCCGAATGTGTTCTACGTGCTTGCGTACGACGAGACCACACTCCTCGACATCCTCGGCCGGAGCGATGTCGCATGCGGAATGCCGAGCCGTGCGTTGGCCTACCTCGACAAGATCGTGCAGCTTCGGCTCGACCTACCACCCGTGCCCCAAGTGCTGCTGGACAGGATGATGGACGAGACGCTTGAACAGATCCTGACGGCCAACAGCCTGGAGCTGAGCAGGGAAGACGCCGAGCGGTTCGGCGTCGCCTACCACTTCCATCTCCGTCAGGTTCTGGCCGAGCCACGGCATATCAAGAGATACTTCGGGCAGGTGGGTGCGGTCCTGCCGTTGGTGGCTGCCGAGGTCGACCTCGTCGATTTCGCTCTTGTGACCTTCGTGCGGACCTTCTACCCCGA
>JBKEBV010000148.1:0-14613 GCA_047973315.1 Propioniciclava sp. | reverse complement strand
GCGGCCAGCCCGAGGTCGTGGGTGATGAGCAGCAGCGCCGTCTGGTTCTCCCGGGTGAGGGAGGCGATGTGGTCGAGGATCACCTTCTGCACGGTCACATCCAGCGCAGAGGTGGGCTCATCGGCGATGAGCAGCCGCGGGTCGGCTGCGAGGCCGATACCGATGAGGACCCGCTGGCGCATACCGCCGGAGAACTCGTGCGGGAACTGCTTGAGGCGTCGCCCGGCATCGGAGAGCCCGGCCTGCTGCAGCACTTCCACGGCCCTGGCGGTGACGGCGGCTCTGCCCTGGGCGAGTCCGTTGGCCCGGACGGCCTCCTCGACCTGGAATCCGACCGACCAGACCGGATTGAGATTGGTCATCGGATCCTGCGGAACATAGCCGACGACCTTGCCCCGGATCGTCGCCATCTGGTCCTGGTTGAGCCCGACGATGTCGCGACCGTCGACGCTCACCGAGCCCGCTGAAATACGTCCGGTTCCGGGAAGGAGGTTGATCAGGGCGGTCGCTGTGGTCGATTTTCCCGACCCTGATTCGCCGACGATGGCCACCGTCTCACCGGGGAAGATGTCGAAAGAAATGCCCCGGACAGCATCAAGGGTGCCGCCCTGAGTGCGGAAGGAGACCCGCAGATCACGGACCGAGACCAGCGGCTCGGCTGCGGAGCCGATAGCGGGATCGCTCATCGTCGGGCCCTCGCTTTCGGATCGAGGGCGTCCCGGATCAACTCGCCCAGCAGGATGAAGGCGAGCACGGTGAGAGTGAGGGCGAGGGACGGCCAGAACAGTGCCATCGGGGCGGTTTTGACCGTCGTCTGGGCCTGGGAGATGTCATTGCCCCACGACATCACCGACGACCCGAGTCCGATCCCCAGGAAGCTCAGGGTTGCCTCAACGGTGATCGCGGCGCCCAGGCTGATCGTCAGGTAGGCGATGACCGGCGTCATCGAATTGGGCAGGACATGGCTCCACAGGGTGTCCATCCGCGAGCGTCCCAGCGCGATGGACGCGTCGACATACTCCAGGTTCTTCACCCGGAGCACCTCGGCGCGGACGATGCGGGCCAATCCGGCCCAGGCGAACCCGGCGATGGCGAAGGCGATCACGAACACGTTGCGGTAGGCGCCCAGCACCGACATCACCACGACGGCGGCGAGGAAGTAAGGGATGGAGAAGAAGATGTCCCCGATCCGGGAGAGAACCGAGTCGACCCGCCCGCCGAAGTATCCGGCGATCGCACCCATGGGAACACCGATGGCGGCGGTGATGATGACCACCAGGATTCCCACCGTCATCGAGGTCCGCGCACCCCAGATGACCCGGGCGTAGACATCACACCCCTGCCGGGTGAAGCCGAGCGGATGGCCCGGCGCCGGCCCCCCGTTGGAATTGCTCAGTTCGCAGTTGTTGTTCGGAGCGACCGAGGTGAACAGCGACGGGAAGAAGGTCACCAGCAGGACGACCGCCACCATGCTGAGCGCGACATAGAACAAGGGGCGACGGCGGAGATCGCGCCAGGCGTCCCACCACAGGTTGGAGGGCCGGTCGTCGAGGTCGACGGCATCAACCTCGATCTCCTCGATCTCAACGGGTGCCACATAGTGTTCGGCAGGATTAGACATAACGGATCCTTGGGTCGAGCACGGCGTACAGAAGGTCGACGAGGATGTTCACGATCACATACATCAGCGTGAGAATGGTCACGAAGGAGACCACCGTTGAGGTCTCACCCAGCAGAATCGCCCGGTAGAGAACATTGCCGACGCCGGGGATATTGAAGATCCCCTCGGTGACGGTGGTCCCGGCGATCAGGGCACCGAAGCTGGCAGCGGAGTTGGTCACCACCGGAATCAGCGAGTTGCGGGCGACATGAACCGGAACCACCCGCCGGGAGGTGAGACCTTTGGCGTAGGCCGTCCTGACGTAGTCCTCATGGAGGGACTCCAGCACCGATCCGCGCATCAGCCGCATGCCGACCACATAGACGGTGAGGGCGATCACCAGTGCCGGGAGAAACATCGCCCGCAGCGAGGTGTCCCCGCCGACGGTGACCGGGAACCACCCGAGCTGGATGCCGAGGCAGTACTGGGCGATGAAGAGCGCCACGAAGGGGGGAATCGAGTTGAGGACGAGCGCGACGACGACGGTGAGATTGTCGATGAACCTGCCCGCACGCAGCCCGGACCCCAGGCCGATGACCACCGCGAGCACGAACTCGATGATCACGGCCATCGCGACGAGCTTCAAGGTCACCGGGAAAGCGCGCACGAAGACATCGGTGACCGGCTGCCCGGAGAAAGTGGTCCCCAGATCGCCGGTGAAGATCCCCTGGAGATAGAGCAGATACTGGACGAGGAACGGCTGGTCCAAGTGGTACTGGGCGCGGATGGCCGCAACCTGGGCGGGATTCGGGGTGCGTTCCCCGAACATCGCGGCGACGGGGTCGCCCGGCATGGCGAAGACCATGGCGTAGATCAGGAAGGTGGTCCCCAGAAAGACTGGGACAGCCTGCAAGATGCGGGTGAGAACGTATCTCAGCATCCGCGACTCCTTAGAGGTACTCGTTGTCGTGTGCGTGTGATGGTAGCGATTCGCGTCCGGCCACGCAGCGAGCCCGCCCCGGGCGGATGCCGGGACGGGCTCACCGGTGGTGTGCTACTTGGTGATCGCGTAGTACAGCGGCACCGAGTTCCATCCGAACTCCACGTTCGACACGTTCTCGGAGTAGCCGCCGGTCACGTTGGAGTACCACAGCGGGATCGCAGGAAGATCCTGGAACAGGATTTCCTGAGACTGTTGAAGGGCGGTGTTCCGGGCCGCGGGGTCCTCGGTCGAGATGCCGTCAGCGAGCATCTTGTCGAACTCGGCCGAGGAGTAGTCACCGTCGTTGGAGCCGGCATCGGTCGCGTACAGCGGGCCGAGGAAGTTGTACAGGCCCGGGTAGTCGGCCTGCCAGCCGGTGCGGAACGCCGTCTCGATCTTCCGGTCGGTGATGTCATCGCGGAACTCGGCGAAGGTCGGGTACGGGTTGCCCTCGGCCTCGATCTCCAGGGTGTTCTTGATCGAGTTGGTCACCGCGTCGACCCAGCCCTGGTGGCCACCGTCGGCGTTGTAGGCGATCTGGAAGGTTCCCTCCCACGGGCTGATCGCGTCGGCCTCGGCCCACAGCTTCTTGGCCTCGTCGGGGTTGTAGGCCAGCACCTCGGCACCGGCGAGGGAGTCGGTCCAGCCGTCGATCACCGGGGAGGTGAAGTCAGCGGCCGGTGTGCGGGTCCCGTCGAAAATCACGTCGGTGATCTCCTGACGGTTGATCGCCATCGACAGTGCCTGACGGCGCAGCTTGCCCTCCTCGCCGGAGAAATGATCCAGGCGCTCCGGGATGGTGAAGGACTGGAACTGCGCTGACGGCTGGTTGACCGCCCGGTCGCCGAGCTCGTCGGTGAAGGTGGCCAAGGACGAGTCCGGGACACTGTCGGTCACGTCGAGATTGTTGGCCAGCAGGTCGGCGTAGGCTGCATCCTGCGACTCGTAGAACTTGAAGACCAGGCCCTCGTTGACAGCCTTGCGGTCACCCGGGTAGTCGGGGTTGGGGACCAGTTCGATCTGGACATTGTGCTCCCAGGCGCCCTCGCCGGCGAGCATGTAGGGGCCGTTGCCGACCGGATTCTCGCCGTAGGCCTCGGGATCGTCGAAGAACGACTCCGGCAGCGGCGCGAACGCCGAGTAGCCGAGCCGCTGCGGGAAGTCGGCCGCGGGTTTGTTCAGGGCGATGGTGAAGGTGAGGTCGTCGACCACCTCGAGGGCGAGCTCGCTCTCCTCGTCGTAGGAGAATCCCTCGATGTCCTCGAAGAAGTAGGACGACAAGGTGGCATTGGACGACAGTGCGTTCCACTGCCAGGCGTCCACATAGGAGCTCGCGGTGACGGGGGTACCGTCGGAGAACATCCACCCGTCCTTGATGGTGACCGTGAAGTGCTGGGGATCGTCGGCGACGATCGAGTCCGCCATTTCATTCTGCGCCGCGCCGGTGGCGTCGTAGTACATCAGGCCGGCGAAGATCGAGTCGAGAATGCGCCCGCCACCGGTTTCGTTGGTCATGGCGGGAATCAGGGGGTTCTGCGGCTCCGAACCGTTCGCGATGACCGCGCCGCCGGTGGAGCCGGTGGCTGCGGGGCTGGCAGCGTCGCCGCCGGTGCTGCATGCGGCCAGGCCGAGCGAGGCAGCTGCCGCAAGGGCCACCGCCTTCGCAAGTACGCCGAGTTTCATACTCGAGTCCTTTCGGGATGTCCCGGCATGCGCTCCTCGTGGGTGCCGGGATAGGGATAAAGCTGCGGGGTCATGTCCCACCGCCCCCAGAGTAGGAAGACCGGCGGGCCGACGGGGTTGCCCGTTGGTGACAAGCCGGTTTCGTTCCCGAATCGTGATCTATTACCGCCCGGGAGGCGCTGTGGCGGCCTGATTGGTCCTGGACCAGGACCTGGACGCCGCAGGTGCACGGGGAGCCCCGCACCTGTCACAGTGGTGGGGCAGTCTCCGTCCCAGTCCCCTCCGGGAGGTCGCCGTGAGTCCTGTCGACACCGTCGATGCGAGCAGCCGGACCCGTATGGGCTACCGCTATGAACTGCAGACCACCTACCGCTACCTGCGCCTGGGGATCATCCTGCTGGGGCTGCTGCTGTTCACCGGGATCACCTATCAGATCCTCTCCGACGGCGGTGCGGTCCTCCCGTCGGTGAGCGCCTACTACTACAGCCCGGCGCGGGGGATCTTCGTCGGCAGTCTGTGCGCTGTCGGCGCCTGCATGATCATCTTCCGGGGGCGCAGCGATACCGAGGACGGACTGCTGAACATGTCCGGCTATCTGGCCTTCTTCGTGGCGTTCGTCCCCACCCCCCGTCAGGAAGCGGTGGGAACCGACGCGACGGCGGTGATCCCGGTCGACCTGACTGCAGCGGTGACCAATAACAGCTGGTCGGTCCTGATCGTCGGTGCGATCGGGTTCGCTCTCCAGGTGGGTGTTGCCGCACTGTCGCCCGGGCGACCCTGGCACCGGAACCCGGCGCTGCTGCTCAGCATCGCCGCCTACACCGGCCTGCTGGTGTTCTTCCTGGCGGCGCGGCCGACCTACCTGGCGGTCGGACACTATGTCGCCGCGCTGGGGCTCTTCCTCGGGGTGGTGGGCGTCGTCGGGGTCAACGCGGTCGCCCTGGCCCGGGCCCGCGGCGAGGCCGGGATCGGACCGCGGGAACGGTGGCGGAACCGCTACACCCTCGGTTTTGCCCTGATGGTGGTCACCATTGCGCTGGTGCTGGTGGTGCTGCGTCCCCGCTCCGAGCACTGGGTCTTCGTCCTGGAGGCTCTGCTCATCGCCCAATTCATGGCGTTCTGGATCACACAGACAGTGGAGCGCTGGCGGGTACCCGACCCGCCCCAGGACGACCTGGTCCCCGGCTGAACCGCTGGAACGGGTGCTTCGCGCCTCGCTCACCCCGCCGAGAGGCAGAACCGACACAAGAACCGCCGCTGCCTCAAAACGTTTCATCGCCCGCATGATCTACCGCACCCTCACCACCACCGGGCGTGACCCGGCAGCGGAGCGTCAGAACCCGGCGCGTGCGCCGGTCTCGCGTCGTGACCAGGTGATCAGGTAGCGGTCGTCGAAGCGTCGCGAGCAGCGTCCGCAGGAGGTCAGCCGCGGCGGGCGCCGGTAGCGGTAGCTGCGGTGGCCGTGAGGGCACCGACCCACCCAGGGGGCGAGATCATCGACTCCCTCGCCGGGAAGGGTGCGCCCACCGGTGTAGCCGATCCTCGCGGCGAGGGCGCGCCAAGCGGGGCCGTGACCGGCGTCGGGGCCGGTGAGGGCGTGGGCGATCTCGTGGAGCACGGTCTGTTCGTTCGTCGCGTCGTCGCAGCGCGCGGCGAGGTAGCGAGAGAGGCTGATCCGGCGCTGGCCGAAGTTGCACAGTCCGGCCCGCCGCTTCGCATGATCGAAGCCGAAGGACCAACCCTCGTCAAGATGGATGGCCAGCAGCCGCTCGGCCATGAGGCGTACCTGCTCGAGCTCGGACATGGTGATGACCCTAACGGCCCGGGCCTTTCGACCGGTTCTCAGCGTGCCCGGCTGACCAGACCGTGGAGCGGGTGACCGGGGTGGATGTCCGGCAGGAGGGAGACGCCGTCAAGGCCGGTCCCCGCAGGCTCGACCATGACGACCGAGGGAAGCAGTTCGGCCAGAGTCTGGCCGAACTGCTGGCGGACCACCGCGGATCCGAACACCTGGCCGAGGGTTGCCACCGGGGTGGTCTGACCGGCCCGGGGTTCGTCGACCCGGCTGAGTGCTGTCACGACGGAGACCGCCAGCTGTTCGCCTGCGCTGCGACAGATGCGCTCCGCCTCGGCGTCGGTCTCGGCCAGAGCGGCGGTGTCCCGGCTGAGCGAGGCGACCCTCCGTACCCACTCTGGATCGGTCTGCAGGTCGATATAGGCGTCCTCGACATCGGGCCAACGGTCGCGCACCAGCCGCACCAGGGCGGTGGCGGGCCCGCGACCGTCGTGGGCCCGCATGGCAGCCCGGAGCGCCTCCCGGCCGATCCAGAAACCGCTTCCCGCATCACCCATGATGTGGCCCCACCCGTCGACGCGCGCCACCGCCACCGTGCCGCGCGCGAGAATGATGGATCCGGTTCCCGCGGCGACCACCGCACCACAGGAATCGCCCAGGGCCCCCAGATAGGAACTGACAGAGTCGTGGGCGAGATACACCTCGGCGATCCCCTGGTGGCGCACCAGATCGAGCAACGGTGCCGCGTCGGCCTCACCAGCGGTCAGCCCGGTGGTTCCCACGGCCAGGCGGTGGAAGGTGAGGCCGGCGGCCCGGCGCGCCGCGTCCACCGTGCGGGCCAACTGCGGGTGGAGCGGCAGGTCGGTCCGGACGCCGGGAAGGTCCAGATCATGGCTGGTCCTGGCGAGGTGAAGGCGCGCCTTCACCCCGGTCTGGCCTGCGTCCAAGGCGAGGGTGGCACCCTGCCCGGCTCCGCTGTCGGTCACGGTGGCCTCCTCGGTGTCGGCTGTGTCCACTGACATCATCCCACCGGCTCTCGCTGGTGCGCGGTGCTGTCGGTGCGGGGGGACCAGAAGCCGCGAGCACTCCGAGGGCCGACGGTCCTCCGTCGAGCCCGTTCCGCGCGAATGCGGGCGGGGTCGTACAGTGACCGGCCATGGCGATCGAGATGGGCGCAGCGAGCTTCGATCGGCTGGTGGAACAGGCGATTGCCTCGGTACCGGCCGACCTGATGGCGGTGGTCGACAACTGCATTCTCCTCGTCGAGGACGATCCGCCTGACGGTGAACCCGACGACCTGCTGGGGCTCTACGTCGGCGTCCCGCTCACCGAGCGGGACGGTAGTTACGCAGGCGTGCTACCTGATCGGATCATGATCTTCCGGAACCCGACGCTCGATCTGTGCACCAGCGCTGAGGAGGTGGTCGCCGAGGTCAGGATCACCGTCGTCCACGAGATCGCCCACCATTTCGGCATCGACGACGACCGTCTGCACGCCTGGGGCTACGGCTGAGCCAGCAGCTCTCGGACCGTGTTCCCGACACCACCGGCGGTGTGGGCTCCGACGACGGTGAACCGGGCGCGCAGGCTCGGGTGGGCATCGGCCATCGCGAACCCGTGCCCGGCGAAGGCCAGCATCGATGCGTCATTGGGCATGTCGCCGAAGGCCGCGACCTGGCCGGGATTGATGCCCCGGGCCCGGCAGATGCCGGCCAGGGCAGAGGCCTTCGACACCCCGGGTGCGCTGATCTCCAGCAGGGCGGCATCCGGGGAGAACGCCGAATGGGTCACCATCCCGCGGGCTCCGATCACGGCTGCGGCGGCCTCGGCGAAGTCCTCCGCGCGGCGGTTCGCGGCGAGTGCCAGAATCTTGACCACCGGGCGCACCTGTTCGATGAGGGTCTCCCAAGCGGCGACCGGGGTCTCACCGTCGTCACCCTCGGGAACCATGCTGGTGTGGGCGTGCTCGAACCACCCCGGCTCGCACCCGAATCCCAGGCCCTGCTCGAGCGCGAGCAGCACGCCGGGAAAGGCCTGCCGGAGGGCAGCGCCGACCCCCACCACATCGGCGGTCGGCACGGGGGAGCGGCGCACGATCGTGCCGGAGGCGAGGTCGAACTCGGCGGCACCATTGCTGATCAGGACCGTGGGGGACAGGGCCGTGAGCGGCCTCAGGCAGCTCAACCATCGGGCCGGACGCCCGGTTGCGATCACCAGATCGACACCGCAGGCGCGGGCTTGGGTGAGGGCCTCCACATCGTTGGGGGCGATGCGACCGTCTGCGCCCAGCAGGGTGCCGTCGAGATCGGCGGCGATGAGTCGGATCACAGTTTGCTGTCCGGGCTCGGCGACCCTCCTCCGGCGGTCTCGCTGGGCCGGCTTCCCGGAGAAGGGGAGTCCTGGCTGGGCGAGGCGGAATCGGGGGAGGGAGAGCCGGACTGCGGCGAGGGGGAGCCGGTTCCTTCGCCCGAGGTGGCGATGGGGGGCGGCGGCGCCTGGGGAGGTGCCGACTGGAACAACAAGATGGCGATAAGGATGGCCAGTGCCATCAGCAGCATCATGATGATCCACGACATCAGGATCGACAGCCATCCGGCCCGGTCGTTGCGCCCGGGCCAGGCCAGCGGCCACATCCGCGACAGTCCCGGGGCGACCTTGTCCACCCAGGGGAGCCGATAGTCCGGGCCGGCGGGAGCCCCCTTGGGTGGTAGCCAGGAAAGATCGACGTCGGCCAGGAGACGTTCGGCCTCGTGCACGGCGTCGGAGCGGCCGGTGTAGGCCAGCGCCGCCCAGCTCGCCAGCGGGTCGAGGGTGGGCCCGTCCGGGGCGGCGGCATTAGCCCGGAAGCGGTGAGCGAGGCGGCCCTCGTCCTGGCCGCGGCCACCGCGGGCGAGGACGGTGTCGATATGCATCTGGTTGACCGCTCCGGCGAAGCGCTGCACGGCGGCCGCGTCACCGGTGGCGCCCTCGGACAGCATGACGAGCATCACCGGGGAGCCCACCTCGTCGTGGGCAACGTAGGCGACCCCGGACGGAGAGGCGGTGACGCGGGCATCGAGCTGGTAGCCGCCGATCTCGGGCGGATCCAGCGGCAGGAGCGGGTGCAATTGGGCCAGGTCCGGCTCGGGGCCGGGATCAGCGGGGTGCGGTCGGGGATCAGTCATCGCGGCCCATTGTGCCTGATGGAGCCTCGACCGGGGTCACAGGGGAAGCAGGTATGGTTGCCTCTGCCCCAAACGAGCACCCGTTCCAGGAAGGACGCACGCGTGTCCAACACCACCCAGCCTGCTGACGTCCGCGAGGCCGCAACGGCGCTCGGCGAAGCCATCGCCGAGGTCCAGCGGGTCATCGTCGGCCAGGAGCACATGGTTGAGCAGTTGATGGTCGGCCTGCTCGCGAAGGGCCACGTGCTCCTCGAGGGCGTTCCCGGAACGGCGAAAACCCTCGCGGTGCGGACCTTCTCCACGGTGGTGGGTGGCGACTTCGCCCGGATCCAGTTCACCCCGGACCTGGTCCCCTCCGACATCGTGGGAACCCGGATCTACTCCTCGGCTCAGGAGAGCTTCGACATCGCGCTCGGCCCGGTGTTCGTGAACTTCGTGCTGGCCGACGAGATCAACCGGGCACCGGCGAAGGTGCAGTCGGCCATGCTCGAGCTGATGGCGGAGAAGCAGGTCTCGCTCGGCGGTCACACCTATCCCGTGCCGCAACCGTTCATCGTGATCGCCACCCAGAACCCCATCGAGTCCGAGGGTGTCTACCCGCTGCCGGAGGCCCAGCGCGACCGGTTCCTGCTCAAGGTCGACGTCCCCTACCCCCGCGGCAACGAAGAGTTCGACATCCTGCGCCGGATGAGTGTCACCCCACCCACCGCCCGCACCCTGCTCAACCCCGACCGGATCCTCGCGCTGCAGACGCTGGCGAGCAACGTCTTCGTCCACAATCTGGTGGCCGAGTACATCGTGCGCCTGGTGCTGGCAACCCGGACGCCGGCCGAGTTCGGGATGCCCGATCTTGATCCCGTCATTCAGATCGGCGCCTCCTCGCGGGCCACCCTCGGCCTGGTCGCCGCCGCCCGGGCGCTGGCGTTGATCCACGGCCGCGACTACGTGCTGCCGACCGATGTCCAGGCGGTCGCCCCCGATGTGATGGCGCACCGGCTGGTTCTCGGCTTCGACGCCGTCGCCGACAATGTGTCGCCGTCCCAGGTGGTCGAACGAATCATCGCGATGGTGCCGGCACCCACCCCGGTGTGGAACGACCAGCAGCGGCAGCAGGCGCGGACGGAGCACCGCTACGCGCCCGAGGTCGGCCAGCGCTGAGCGGGGGAGTCATGTCGTCGCCAGCCTTCGCGCCACCCCCCGACGACCTGGGGGCCGTGGGCTCGCTGCTGCGCGAGCCCACCGCCGCGACGCTCCCGCTGGGAAAACTGGCACCCGAGCAGGCGCTCCGCCGGCTCGAACTGGCCATCGTGCGTCGGATGGAGGGCCACCTCCACGGTGATCACCGCGGGCTGCTGCCCGGACCGGGGTCGGAGACCAACGACGCCCGTGAGTACGTCCCCGGCCAGGACGACGTCCGGCGCATGGACTGGGCGGTCACCGCCCGGACCGGAACTCCCCACGTCCGCGACACCGTCGCCGACCGGGAACTGGAGGTGTGGGCGCTGCTCGACGTCACCCCGTCGATGAACTGGGGCACTGAGGGTGTCACCAAACGCGACCTCGGCATCGCCGCGGTCGCCACCATCGGGTTTCTCAGTCAGCGGATGGGTGACCGCTTCGGCGGACTGATCATGCGTCCGGAGACCCTCGTCCGGATCCCCGCCCGCTCCGGCCGGATGGCGTTGTACGCCCTGCTGCGGCGGATGCTCACCGAACCCATCGTCCCCGATCATGCTCAGGGTCCCTACAGCCTCGCGGCGGGTATCGATCAGATGGCCCGGGTGCAGCGTCGTCGAGGGGTGCGGGTGGTCATCTCCGACTTCCTCACCCCCGGAGACACCGAACTCGATCCTGAGGTGGAGCCGGACTGGGAGCGTTCGCTGCGCCACCTGGCCGTCAAGAACCAGGTGATCGCCGTCGAGGTCCTCGACCGCCGCGAGATCGACTTCCCCGACGTCGGTGACCTGCTGATCCGCGATCCCGAAACCGACTTCGCACGCTATGTGAACACCGCTGACGGTGACGCGCGCGCCCGGTTCAACGCCGCCTCGGCAGCGCAGCGGGAACGTGTTCGGCTGGCGCTGCGTCGGGCGGGGGTGGCCCACATCCAGCTGCGGACCGACCGGGACTGGGTCAATGACATCGCCCGTTTCGTCCTCAGCTACCGCCGGGTGGCCAGCACCTTGCACCAGCCACCCCAGGGGGTTACCCGCTGATGAACCTCGACCTCTCCTTCCTTGACCCGCAGCGCCTGTGGGTGCTCCTGGTGGTTCCGCTGTTGATCGTCGGCTACCTGCTGGCGCTGCTGCGTAAGAGCCGGACCGGCATGCGGTTCACCAACACGGCGGTGCTGAGCAAGGTCATGCCCCGGCAGTCGTCATGGCGTCGCCACCTGGCGGTGGCGATGTCGCTGCTGAGCCTGATCACGTTGGTGCTCGCCTGGGCGCGTCCCAACGGCATCGAGCGGGTGCCCCGTGAGCGCGCCACCGTCGTGCTCGCCATCGACGTCAGCCGTTCCATGGCCGCCACCGATGTCGCGCCGAGTCGGCTGGAGGCAGCCCAGGAACTGTCGAAGGAGTTCATCGGCAGCCTGCCTGAGCAGTACAACGTCGCGATCGTGAGCATGTCGGGAAATCCGGCCACCCGGTTGGCGCCCACCACCGAGCGCACGTTCGCCCATCGGGCAGTCGACGCGCTCACCCTGCAGGACTCGACCGCAATCGGGGACACGATCACCGTCGCGCTGAGTGCGCTGGAGATGGCTCCGAAAGCCGACGACGGCTCGGTCGCGCCCGGCGCGATCGTCATGCTCAGCGACGGCAAGAACACCACCGGGCCGGCGCCCGCCCAGGCCGCCGCAGAAGCCGCGAACGCCGAGGTGCCCATCCACACCATCGCCTACGGCACCCAGAACGGTTGGGTCGACCTGGACGGAGAACGCGAGGAGGTTCCCCCCGACCGCGAACTGATGGAGGCGATCGCCGACCGTACGGGAGGAACCTATGCGGCAGCAGAGTCGGCCGGAGACCTGAGTCGGGTGTACGAATCCCTCCGCTCCGAGGTCGGTTTCGAGTCGGTCAAGAAGGAGACGACGGCGGTCTGGGCCGGGTACGGCCTCGCCTTCGCGGTCATCGCCGCGCTGGCTGCGGTCTCTCTGGGAGCGAGGTGGCCGTGATGACACCCCTGCTGTCATTCTTCCACCCCGAGCGGCTCTGGATCCTGCTCCTGGTGCCGGTTCTGCTCGGGCTGTACTGGATGCTCCTGAACCGCGGCGGCAACCGTGCCCGCCGGTCGGGAACCGACAGCCTGCACCGGGTGCTGCCCCAGCAGGCAGCCTGGAAACGTCACGTCGCGGTGATCGCGGCGGTGCTGAGCCTCACCGCGCTCGTGGTCGCCTTCGCCCAGCCGAAGGATGTGGTGAACGTTCCGCGTGAGCGGGCGACGGTGGTGCTGGCCATCGACGTGTCCCGGTCCATGGAGGCGACCGACGTGGATCCGAACCGCCTTGATGCCGCCAAGGTGGCCGCCGAAGGGTTCGTGGATCTGCTGCCGCCCGGGTTCAACGTGTCCCTCATCGCGTTCGCCGGCACCGCGTCGGTGATCGTCCCTCCGACCCAGGACCGCAACCTGGTGAAGGCCTCGATCCAGAACCTGGTGCTGGCACCGTCGACCGCGATCGGCGAGGGGATCTACGCATCGCTGGACGCGCTCAACCTGGTGCCGCCGGATCCGGACAAACCTGATGAGCCGACCCCGGGCGCGATCGTGTTGCTCAGCGACGGCTACACCAATATCGGACGCAGTTCGGCTGAGGCGGCCCGTGACTCCAAGGATGCCGGCTTCCCCATCTACACCATCGCCTATGGGACGCCCAACGGGTACGTGGTCTCCAACGGGCGTCGGGAGCGGGTTCCGGTCAACCCGGCCGAGCTCAACGCCGTCGCCCGCGAATCGGGGGGCGAGGCCTTTGAGGCGGGCAGTAGCGCCGAACTGACACGCGTCTACTCCTCGATCGCGCGTTCGGTCGGTTACGAGCAGGTTGACCAGGAGGTCACCGAGTTCTATGCCGGCATCGCGCTGCTGCTGGCCATCATCGCAAGCCTCGCGGTCGCCTCACTGGCCGCCCGTTGGCCGTGAGCATCGCCGACCGGTTGACTGCCGCCCGGGACCGGATCACGGCCGCCTGCGAACGGTCCGGCCGGGATCCGGCGGAGGTCGAACTCCTCCCGGTGAGCAAGTGGCATCCGACCCGAGCGATCACGGAGGCGCACGCTGCCGGATGGCGACGGTTCGGGGAGTCCCGACCGCAGGAGCTCGCCGCCAAGGCGCAGGAGCTCGAGCCGCTGGGGCTGTCCTGGGTGGCGATCGGGCATCTGCAGACGAACAAGGCCAGGTTGGTGGCCGAGCACGCCGCCGAGTTCCAGGCGCTGGATTCGCTCCGGCTGGGGGAGGCCCTCCACCGTCGGCTCGCTGCGCTCGACCGTCGACTTCCAGTGCTGGTCGAGGTCAACACCTCCGGGGAGCAGGCCAAGGGCGGATTCGCCCCCGCCGAGGTGGTGGGTGCGGTGCGCGCGCTCCGGCAGTACCCGACCCTGGAGGTGCGTGGGCTGATGACCCTCGCGGTCCGATCCGCCGACACCCTGCGGGTCCGTGCCTGTTTCACCGGGCTGGTCGAGGTGCAGGCCAGGCTGCGGGACGTCTTCGGGGACGGGTTCTCCACGCTGAGCATGGGCATGTCGGAGGACTACGAACTCGCCATCGGGTGCGGGTCCACCTGCGTCCGTCTGGGAACGGCGGTCTTCGGCTCTCGCCCCGACCGCTGAGCTGGGTCCGGATCCACTGATGGACGCCGTCGTGAGCGCATCCCACGGGCGCGACAGCGCATCGATCCGTGCGAAGCGCCACCGGATGTCGGGGGAGCGCTGGCTCCGGGCTGAGTCCTCGGCCCCTGGCCGGCCGCTCGCGTGTCCCGGGTGGGGCCCCGCCCCGAAGCACGATATGGTTGAAATCCGTGGGGCAGACTACGCAGACCAAGCACATCTTCGTCACCGGAGGCGTCGCCTCCTCCCTCGGAAAGGGTCTGACGGCTTCGAGCCTCGGATCCCTGCTCGTGGCCCGGGGAATGCGGGTCACCATGCAGAAACTTGACCCGTATCTCAACGTGGATCCGGGCACCATGAACCCTTTCCAGCACGGCGAGGTCTTCGTCACCGAGGACGGCGCCGAGACCGACCTCGACATCGGCCACTACGAGCGCTTCCTTGACGTGAACCTGTCCGCGGACGCGAACGTCACCACCGGGAAGGTGTACTCGACGGTCATCGCGAAGGAGCGCCGCGGCGATTTCCTCGGCGACACCGTCCAGGTCATTCCGCACATCACCAACCAG
>JBKEBV010000127.1:0-11331 GCA_047973315.1 Propioniciclava sp. | reverse complement strand
TTGGAGCCCTTCTGGCCGATCGTCGGATGGGTCCGCTCGGCCGGCTCGGCGATGATCGCCGATGTGGCCCCCGCCAGCACCCCGCCGTCGAGCAGCCACGGGGCGCCGCCGGCGCCCCCGGTCTCCTCGTCGGCAGTCGAGGCGAGGGTCAACGTGCCGCCCAGCGGCACCCCGAGACGCTGGAGCAGCGCGTAGACGAAGATGATCCCGGCCAGCCCGCCCTTCATGTCGGAGGCGCCGCGTCCGCGGGCGTATCCGTCGACGACGTCACCGGCCAGGGGTGGGAAGCTCCACCGGGAGGCATCCCCGATCGGGACGGTGTCATGGTGGCCGGCGAGCACGAGATGCCGCGGCCCGTCGGCGTCGATCGTGGAGACCACATTGTCCCGGCCGTCGCCTGCGGCGAAGATCTGACTGGTGACGCCCTGCGAGGTCAGGTAGTCAGCCACCACCTGTGCGACGTCGGTGCAGTCACCCGGTGGGTTCTGACTGTCGGTCCGCAGCAGTGAGCTCAACAGCTCGATCAGCTCGTCCGCCGAGTCATCGATGGCGGCGAGAATGCGGGTTTCCCAGTCGGTGTGCGGCACTGCGGGTGGCTCCTTGTCGCGAAGAAAGAACGGTGGGTGGTGCGGATGGGGCCACCGGGCCCCATCCGCACCGGATGACCTCAGGATGCGGACATCTGGAAGAAGCGGACGATGCCGTCGGGGTAGGAGGTGTAGCCCTCCAGCCCGTCCAGGTGTGCCACCACGATGTTGTACTCGTAGAGGTAGGCCCACGGCACCTGCTCGTTGATGATCTTCTGCATCTGACCGTAGAGCTCGTTGCGCTTCTCGGCGTCGGGCTCGGTGGCGGCCTGCTTCCACAACGCGTCGACCTCATCGTTGTAGAAGTTCATGTAGTTCGCCGTGCCGTCGGAGGTCATCAACAGACCCAGGTGGTAGCCGGGATCGTTCACGAACGAGGTCCACCGCGAGATGTAGGCCTCAACGTTCTTGCCGGCGAGCGCCTCCAGGAACTGCGGACGGGCCATGTTGGTGATGTTCATCGTGACACCGATCTTGGCCAGCTCGGCCTGGATCAGCACCGCGTCATCGGCCCAGTCCTGGAACCCGCCGCCCAGGGTGAAGTCGAACTCGAAGCCGTCGGGCTGACCCCCCTCAGCGAGCAGCTGCTTGGCCTTGTCGAGATCGTAGGTGCAGGTATTGCCCTCGTCGGTCCACCCCGGCGTCGAGGAGGCGACCGCCGACCCCATCGGGGAGGCCTGACCCATCATCACATCGTTGATGAGCTGATCGGTCGGGATCGCGTGGCAGACCGCCTCCCGGATCTTCTGGTTGTCGAACGGCTCGACCTCGTTGTTCATCGCGAAGAACAAGATCTTGTTCGACTTACGGGAGTCGATGGTGATGCCGTCAGTCTCGCCGAGCGCCGCCACGTCCTTGGCCGGAACCTCCATGGCCATGTCGACGGCCTTGGTCTCCAGCAGCTGAACCCGGTTGGAC
Organism: Propioniciclava sp.; assembly: GCA_047973315.1. Classification (GTDB taxonomy): domain Bacteria; phylum Actinomycetota; class Actinomycetes; order Propionibacteriales; family Propionibacteriaceae; genus Propioniciclava. The sequence goes on along the minus strand of JBKEBV010000127.1, from coordinate 9,826 downwards.
GCCTCGGGAATGAACTTCATCGTGACCGTCGAGATGGCCGGCTTGTCGCCCCAGTAGTCGGGGTTGACCTGCAGGACGGCCTCCAGTGCCGGGTCCCACTTCTCGATGGTGTACGGGCCCGAGCCGGCGGTGTTGGTGGCGAGCCAGTCGGTGCCGCCGTTCTCCTCGACCAGGTCCATGTTGATGATGGAGAAGGAGTACATCGGGATGATCTGCAGGAAAAGATGGTTCGGTCCGGTCAGCGTGATCGTGACGGTACTGTCGTCCACCACGTCAACCGACTTGATCCCGGCCATGCCGTACAGGAAGGACGCGTTGGAGGAGGACTCGATGTAGTCGAACGTCTTCTTGACGTCATCGGCAGTCAGCTCCGAGCCGTCCTGGAAGGTGACGCCCTGCCGCAGATGGAAGGTGTACTCGGTGTTGTCCTCGGAGACATCCCAGCTCTCGGCGAGCATGGGCACGATCTCGTCGGTCTTGGCGACCATGTTGCCGTCGACCTCTTCGCGGCCGTAGGTGACCAGCTGGTCGTAGGCGCCGAGGATGAGCGTGTCGGAGGTGACATCGCTGGCGATGGCCGGGTCGAGGGTCTTGCCGCCCTCGGAGTAGGCGACGACGATGGCGTCCTTACCCATCCCGTCACTCGGTGCGCTGGACGCCCCCGGTGAGTTGGCGTTCGCTCCGCAGGCCGTCAGCGCGAGGGTGCCGGCTGCGAGCAACGCGATTGCTGTCCGCTTCATGGGTTCTCCCTGGTTCCTTTCGTTGGGTCGTGGCTGGCTGCTACGTGCTGGTCCGCAGCCGTGGGTCGAGCACATCCCGCAGGCCGTCGCCGAGCAGGTTGAACCCGAGAATCGAGGTCGAGATCGCCAAGCCGGGGAAGAAGGTCATCCACCAGTCACCGGAGATGATGTAGCCGCGCCCGTCGGCGATCATGACGCCCCACTCGGCCATCGGCGTCTGGGCACCGAGCCCGATGAACGACAGCGAGGCCGCGGTGAGGATCGCATAGCCCATGCCGAGGGTTCCCCGGACCAGGATCGGGCCGAGTGCGTTGGGGATGATGTGGCGCCAGAGAATGGTCACGTTGGCCAGGCCGACCGCCCGACCCGCCTCGACGAAGTCACGCTGCTTGAGCGAAACGGTCTGGGAGTACATGATCCGGGCGAACTCGGGGATTCCGACGATGCCGACTGCGACCATGGCGCTGGTCATCCCGCGGCCGAGGGTGGCGGCGATCGCCATGGCCAGCACCAGCGACGGGAACGCGAGCAGCACGTCCATCAGCCGCATCAGCACACTGCCGACCCGTCCGCCGACGTAGGCGGCGAAACCGCCGATCGGAACGCCGATGCTCACCGAGATCGCCACCGCGATGAGTCCGGTCCACAGCGAGAACTGGCCGCCGGTGAGGACGCGGGTGAAGATGTCGCGACCGAAGTTGTCGGTACCGAACGGGTGGGCCAGCGATGGTGGCGCGGTGAGCGGCCCGACGCCGGTCTCGTTGGGACCGTACGGCAGGAACGGGGCGACGGCGGCACCGAGGGTCCAGACAGCGACGAAGACCAGCCCCAGCATGGCGATCCGGTTGTGCCGCAGCAGGTACCAGGTGCCGTGCGGCTTGGACAGCGCCGCGTGCTGCGCGGCGAGCGATGCGGTCTGCACTGGTGACTCAGACATTGACCACCCTCGGATCCAGCTTGGCGTTGATCAGGTCGACGATGAGGTTGATCGTCATGTAGAGCACAGCGGCCACGAGCGTGAACGCCTGGACGGGTGCGTAGTCGGTGGCGAGCACCGAATCGGTGACGAACTTCCCGATCCCCGGCCAGGTGAAGATGGTCTCGGTGATGACCGCACCGCCGAGGAGCTGGCCGAACTGGAGGCCGACCACGGTGACGGTGACTGGCGCGGCGTTCTTGAGAGCGTGCTTGTAGATGACGCTGAACGGCGACAGGCCCTTGGACTTGGCGGTACGGATGTAGTCTTGGTCGATGACCTCGAGCATGGCCGACCGGGTCATCCGCGCGATGATCGCCATCGACCCGGTCGACAGCACCATCGCCGGCCAGATGATGTGCGACAGCGAGGATCCCAGAGCGACGGTGTCGCCGGTCAGCAGGGAGTCGAGCACATAGAAGCCGGTGATATCGGTGGGCGGGTTGACGCCCGGGGCGATCCGCCCCAGCGGCGCCGGTTCCCAGCCCAACTCCCCGTAGAAGAGGAAGATCACCATCAGGCCGAGCCAGAACAGGGGCATCGATGCCCCGATCAGGGACAGCACCCGGGAGAGGTGGTCGATCGGCCGGTCCCGTCGCACCGCGGAGACGATCCCGAGCGGGACGCCGATGAGCAGCGCGATCCCGAGCGCGAACAAGGCGAGTTCCGTGGTGGCCGGCAGCCGCGCGGCGAACTCCGCCGCCACCGGCTGACCGGTGTGCCAGGCGAACCCGAGATCACCGTGCAGCAACGCGTTCACGTAATCGACGAACTGGGCCCATACCGGCTTGTCCAGGCCCATGTCGACCCGGATCCGTTCGACGACCTCCGGAGGCGCCTGTTCTCCGGCGTAGGTCAGGGCCGGATCGCCGGGCAGCACTCGCGTCAGCAGGAAGATGGCAAGCACCACGCCGAGCAGCGCCGGCACCATGGACAGCAGTCGCCTCAGCACATAGGGCACGCGACGGCCCCCCTTCGTGTCGTCGGTGCGTCAGTCATCCATGGCTCCTCGGATCGGTCCCTCGCCCGCCCCGGTCAGAAGCGTGCTCACATCGGCAGGGGCGGGAAGCTCCCGGGTCGGCTCCCCGGCGCGGTACAGCCGGGCTCCAGCGGCAAGACCTTCCAGGGTCAGCGTCTGACCGTCCCTGCGCAGCCAAGTGCCCTCGCGCATGGCGAGGACGTCGGTGGTGTTCTCCTCGCAGAACTGGAGGATGCGTTCGTCGCGGGTCTCGCCCTGATGGGAGGAAGCCGGATCCGGATCGAGATAGTGCGGGTTGATCTGGAACGGGACCAGGCCGAGCGTGGCGAACGACGGCGGTTCCACGATCGGCATGTCGTTGGTGGTCCTCAGGCTGGGGGTGGCAACGTTGGTGCCGGCCGATGACCCCAGGTAGGGCACGCCGTCGGCGACCGCCGAACGCAGGGGATCGAGGAGGTCGCGCCGGTACAGCTCGTTCACGAGGCGAAACGTGTTGCCGCCACCGATGAAGACGGCATCGGCCGACTCCAGCAACGCCCGTTCGGGGCCGGAGTGGAGCCCGACGACCTGAACCCCGTAGGGCACCAGCGCGCGGACCACCGTCGCGGTGTAGCCGGCGTGGTCGGCGAGCGCGAAGGGGACGAAGGCCACCCGTCTCACCCCGGTCAACGCCCAGTCGAGCGCCTCGACAGCGTGCTCCAAATATCCGCGGCCGGGCGCGGTCGAGTTGGAGAGCAGGAGCAACCTCATAGGGGGATATATTGCTATAGACCGTCCCGGAGTGCCACCGGCGTGCAAAATTCTGGGACGCTTTACTAAACCGATACATTCGGTCACTAATGGCGGGGGCCAACCCGCGCGGTGGCCCGACAAGGAGGATCACATGCTGCGGCAGGTACTGGACATTCTCGACCTTCTCGACGACGCCCGGGTCGACGGGGCCCGGGTCGCTGACCACCTCGCCGGCATCGCGCCCCAGGCGAGGGCCGCCGTCCAGGTGACCCGGGCCGAGGGCCCCAAGGGGCACACTGATTTCGTCCAGGTCCGCATCCCGGGCGCCCGGGGCCGCAGCAGCGGCGGGGAGGCACGCACGCTGGGGATCGTCGGGCGGCTAGGGGGAATAGGCGCCCGCCCGGAGCGCATCGGCTACGTCTCTGACGGTGACGGCGCGACCGCAGCCCTCGCCGCAGCCGCCAAGCTGCTCGACATGCAGGCCCGCGGGGACGCGCTGCCGGGGGATGTCATCATCGGCACCCACGTCTGCCCGGATGCACCGACCAGGCCTCATGATCCGGTACCGTTCATGGATTCGCCCATCAGCATGGAGCAGGCAAACGAATACGAGCTTCATGCCGACATGGAGGCGATCGTTTCCATCGACACCACCAAGGGAAACCGAGTAATCAACCATCGCGGGATCGCTATTTCCAATACGGCGCGCCAAGGTTACATTCTTCCGGTTTCCCCGGACCTGGTTGCCGTCTACGAGACGGTCTGCGGAATTCCGGCCCAAGTGTTCCCACTGTCGCTGCAGGACATCACCCCCTACAGCAACGGCCTCTACCACATCAATTCCATTCTTCAACCAGCCACCGCCACGACGGCTCCGGTAGTCGGAGTGGCCTTGACCGCCGTCACCGCCGTCGCAGGGTCAGCCACCGGCGCCAGCCACGAGGTGGATATTGAACTTGCCGCCCGCTACAGCATCGAGGTGGCAAAAGGCTTCGGCGAAGGATGGCTCAACTTCCACGATGCAACCGAGTGGGACCACCTCCAGCAGCTGTACGGCACGCTGACCCACCTGCAAACTCCAGGTGAGGGCAAACCCGCCGGAGGAGAGGACTGACGATCATTATGAGCACGCTCAATGTCGTCACCATCGGCCAAGCGCCGCGGGACGATCTCACCCCCGAGTTGACGCGCATTCTGAATACAGTATCTATCCTTCAGAACGGGGCTCTCGACCTGCTCTCCGAGGAGGAGATCCGCCGTCTCGCTCCGGGCCCCGAAGCCACCGGCATCCTCACCTCGCGGCTGCGTAGCGGCGGCACGGCCGTGTTCACCCATGCCGACGCCGATCCGCTGGTCGAGGCTGCGATCTCCCGGGGCGAGGAGGCCGGGGCGGATGCCACCCTAGTGATCTGTTCCAGCCACTTTCCCGAGCTCGCCCACACCAAGCCGGTCTTCTTCCTGGAGCCGTTGGCGCACGCTGCGGTGACCGGCCTGCTGACCGGCTACCGCGACGCCCGTCTCGGCGTGCTGTGCCCCCTTCCCGAACAGGAGGCTGGCGCCCACGTACGGTGGCGGGCCGACACCGGGTCGGAACTGGCCGCGACCGCTGCCGCCAGCCCTTACACCGACTCCCTCGAGACCATCGCAGCGGCCGTGGCCCGACTGGCGGAGAGCTCCGATGTGGTGGTTCTCGACTGCGCCGGCTACTCCGCCGAGATGGCTGCCGCCGGCCGGGTGGCGGCCGGAGGTGAGGTTCCTGTGCTGACGGTCCGCGGCCTCGGCGTCCAGCTGATGGCAGGGCTGCTCACCTGAGGCGGAGGTTGCTGCCGGCGACGGCGAGGGGGGCCGAACGCGCCTAGACTTGACTAGGCCGCACCCCGGGCCCGGCCGAGATCAGGAGTTGATGCATGCGCGAAGGCGAAGCTGCCACCGCCGTCGAGACCCCACCGTGCCCGCTCCGGATCTCGCTGTTCACCGACAACTACGGCCCCGGGCACAGCGGGCTGCTCTACGCGGTCCAGTTTCTTGAGGGTGAGCTGCTCGGACACGGCCACGAGGTGCAGGTCGTCGCCCCGGCCTGTCAAGGGTCGAGCCCCCACCAGGATCATCCGAACCGCACCGAACTGCGGCTACCGGCGCTGCGGATCCTCCCAGGCCTGCCTATGGCCATTGCCAGCGGCCGGGGTTTCGACGCCGCGCTGCGCACCCTGGCCGACGATCCCCCCGATGTCATCCATGTGCACGGACTCGGACCGATCGGCCTGCTCGGCATGTGGGCCGCCGACCGGTTCTCCATTCCCCTGATGGTGACCTGGCACACCGACTTCGAGGCCTATGCCGACCACTACGGTTACATCACCCCGTTCGCCGACGCGTTCTACCGCGCCTTGCGGGCCGTCACCAACGGGCCCACCCGGCCGGCGATCAAAGATATGCGGCGCTGGGTGACCACCCGCTGGCTCGGCCGGACCAGCATCTCCCGCAGAAACCTGCTCAACGCCGCCCGGGACATGCTGGAGGCCGCCGATCTGGTGACCACCCCCTCAGACAAGACCGCACTGCGGTGCGCCGAGTTGGCCCCAGCAGCGCGGATCCGGGTCGTCCCCAACGGCGCCGATGCCCTGCCGGAGCGGCCACCGCTGCCGGGTGGCCACGGGCCACGGATCCTGTACGTGGGGCGGATCGCCCCGGAGAAGAACATCGGCCTGCTGCTGCAGGCGTTCAGCTGGGTTCGGGAGGAGTTCCCGCAGGCAGAACTGATGGTCGTCGGCGACTGGCGCACCGGCGGCCGCCTCGAACAACAGCTCCGGCACGCCCGCCACCACGGGGTGACCCTGGTGGGGCAGATACCCCGCGACGAACTCCAGCCGTACTACGCCTCGGCTGACGTGTTCGCCTTCCCCTCCACCACTGACACCCAGGCCCTGGTCCTGCACGAGGCGGCCCATGCCGGCCTGCCGCTGGTGAGCTGTGATGCCGAGCTGAGGCTGGTGCTCGACGACGGGGTCAACGGAGCCATCGCCCGCCCGACACCAGAGTCGTTGGCGCGTCAACTGGGTCGGGTGCTGCGCACGATGGAGGATCCCACGCTGCGCGCCCGGGCGAGCGCCCGCTCCCGCGAGATGGCGTCCTGGTGGACCATCGAGCGGCAGAGTGAGGACATCATGAGGCTCTACGCCGACCTGGCGGCCGGGCGTCTGATCGAACCTCGGCTCTCCGCTACACCGCATCTCGGCCGCACATGACTGACCCCGGACATCGGAGCCTCTGGTGAAACTCCTCCTCAGAGCAGCGCTGCTGCCGCTGCTGGCCCTCGTCGCCTGCACAGCGCCGACGACGGGAACCCCGGCGCCGGCACCCACCCCGGACCCGGCATCGCCCAGCAGCCCCACGGTGCCGGCACCGACCCCGACGGCTGCCTCATCACCGGCTCACCCGCCGACCCGGGTCTCGCCGTCACCGTCCCCGGCCTCCCGGCCGTCGTCGTCCCGACCGCGACCCACCACGGTCAGCACCGGATCATCACAGCGGCCCACGGACGTGGCCGCCCCGCCCGTCGGGGCGACGTGGCAGATCCAGTACTCCGGAACCCTCCGGCTCGGTGGTGCGGCGGTGGTCAATCTTGACGGCGAGGACACCCCGACCGGGGTGGTCACCCGGGCCAAGGACCGGGGCGCCTACGCCATCTGCTACATCAACGCCGGGGCCTGGGAGGACTGGCGCTCCGACGCCGACGCCTACCCCTCCGAGCTCCAGGGGAAAGCCATGGACGGCTGGCCGGGTGAGCGGTGGGTCGACATCCGCGATCACGAGACACTGATGCCCCTGTTGGAGCGGCGGCTCGACACCTGCGCCCGGAAGGGCTTCGACGCCGTTGACCCCGACAATGTCGACGGATGGACCCATGACACCGGCTTCGGGCTCCGCCGGTCCGATTCGATCGCCCTGATCAAGGCCCTCTCCCAGGCCGCCCACGAGCGCGGGCTGGCCATCGGCCTGAAGAATGCGACCGAGATCCTCAGCGATGTCGACAACCGGGTCGAGTTCGCCGTCAATGAGGAATGTGTCCGCTACGACGAGTGTGGTGTCTACCGCGGTTTCCTCGCCTCTGGCAAAGCCGTCTTCCATGTCGAGTACTCCGGTAGCCGGGCGACGATCTGCGCCGCCCGGCCGGTGGGCATGAGCACGGTGATCAAGGACACCGATCTCGGGCCGGGAGGATCCGCCTGCCCCTGAGCCCGTGGGACGCTCACCTCCGGGGAGCACCGATCATCGCAGGCCGCGAGGCGAAAGCCAGCCACAGCGCGCCCGCGCCGAGCAGCACCAGACCCAGACCCACCGCAGGCAGCGGGAGAAGGTCCGCAGGCCGATCATGACACCGCCGATCCCCACGGCGACGGCGGCGCCGGCCGGGGCATTGCGGGTCATGCCCGACGCGGCGGCGAAGGCCAGTGCTGCCAGCACGTAGCCGATGGACATGAGGGCGAGATAGCTGCCGGTACCGCCGGCGAGCACCTGAACCCGCGCCGCGTCATCGAGAACACCGAAGACGTAGTTGGTCACGATCTCGATGGTCGCCAGGCCGACGGTCGCCAGCGCGAGGACGGTTCCGGTGATCGCCACCAGGGAACGCGCTGCGGTGGCGCCGGTGCCCATGCGGGCGGTGGTCATCGCGAGCACCACCGCTCCCGAGGTCGCACCAAAGGGAGCGATGGTCCGCAGCAGCCTGCCATCGGGCAAAGCGCCGTTGATCCGGAGCGCGTTGAGAGCCAGGACGAGCAGTCCAAGACTGGCCAGAAGGATGAGCACGAGGCGCTGAGGGTCGGCAGCGGCTCCCCTGGGGGGCAGGACCAGAACTATAACGAGTGTTATCCATAACGTTTGTTATAGTCGATGCATCGTTTGTTGGCAACCCAGGAGAGATGCCATGCCGGCCGCGCAGCCCAGACCGACGGTGACCGAGCGTCTGCTGGTCGGCGCGCGGGAACTCCTCGCCCGCGAAGGGGTGTCCGCGCTCACCGCCCGGAAGGTCGCCTCCGAGTCGGGCCGGTCAACGATGTGCGTCTACACCGCGTTCGGGAACGTCTCCGGGATGCTGGATGCCGTCTACCGCGACGTGGCCGACGAACTGACGGCCGAACTCACCGAGGGCGCGCCCGCGCAGCGCTACCGGACCTGGGCGACGGCCCATCCGGAGCTGTACCACCTGCTCTTCGACGTCGACCTGCACGCCTCCGGCGTCGACCCGTCCCGGCGCTCCGCTCTGGTGGCGACCATCGCCGAGACCCTCAGCCCCGATGATTGCGAGCGGGGCTCGGCGATCTGGGCCATCCTGCACGGGGTGACCTCTCTGGAACGCATCGACGGCGACGCCGGTCCAGCCCTGACCGCACTGGGCGGGCACGGCGACGGGGCGCTGAGGGCCGCCCTCCCCAGCAGCTGAGCGCCGACCGCCGCGATCAGCTCTCGGCGCGGAACCCCCGCAACCGGAGACTGTTCCCGACCACGAAAACGCTCGAGAACGCCATGGCGGCACCGGCGATCATCGGCGTCAACATGCCGAACGCGGCCAACGGAATCGCCGCCACGTTGTAGGCGAACGCCCAGAACAAGTTGATCCGGATGGTGCACAACGTGGCCCGCGACAGTCGGATGGCATCGACGGCGAGCATCAGATCGCCCCGCATCAACGTGATACCGGCTGCTTGCTTGGCCGCATCAGTTCCGCTGCCCAGCGCGATGCCGAGATCGGCACTCGCCAGCGCCGGGGCGTCGTTGACGCCGTCGCCCACCATCGCGGTGGTCATCCCCTTGGCCTGGAGTTCACCGACGACGCTGACCTTGCCGTCGGGGCGCACCCCGGCGACGACCCGTTCGATGCCCACCTGCTCGGCGACATGATGCGCGGCCCGCGGGTTGTCCCCGGTCAGCAGCACCGGTGTCAGGCCGAGCTCGCCGAAGCGGCGGATCGCCTGCGGCGAGGTCGGCTTGATGTGGTCGGCCAGGGTCACCGCCCCGATCGACTCGCCGTCACCGGTGACGATGACGCAGGTTCCCCCGCGCCCCTCGCCGTCCGCGACAGCGCTTCGCAGCACCTCGGGCGGGTCCGCAACCGCGTCGGGTCGGACCACCGCGACCGTCACGCCGGCGACCTCACCCGCGACGCCCTCACCCGGAACGGCGACGAACCGGGACAGCTCCGCCAGCGGCCCGATGGCCTCAGCCGCGACCACCACGGCGCGGGCAATGGGATGTTCCGATCCAGCCTCGACGCTGCCCGCCAGCCGCAGCACCTCGTCAGCGTCACGTCCGGGAAGGGGGGTCACCTCGGTGACTCCGAGGTCACCAGCGGTGACGGTGCCGGTCTTGTCGACGACGATGGCATCAATGTGGCGAGCT
>JBKEBV010000120.1:0-1667 GCA_047973315.1 Propioniciclava sp. | reverse complement strand
GGGGTCGCTGTCCCGGGCCCGGTTCGTGAGAACCGCGTCCTGGCAGCATCTCGCAGCCCACCTGCATGCGCGGCGCCCGCTAGTTCGCGAGAAGCAGTGCGTTTCTGGTGCGAGCCCCGGTGGCGGCCTGGACGCGCACCGCCGCGAGCACGAGGGCGACGATGGTGATCAGGTACGGCGTGGTCAGCGAGAGCGAGGAGTTGACGCCGGCCAGGGCCGGCCGGTCGGCGACGGCCTCGGAAGCGCCGAAGAGGAAGCAGGCGATCATCGTCGGATAGGGGCGTCCGAGTCCGAAGGTGAGGGCGGCCACCGCGATGAACCCACGCGAGGCCGTCATGCCGGAGGTGAACGATCCGACGGTGGCCATGGCGAGTGGTGCGCCGGCGATGCCACAGAGGACCCCCGAGATGAGGATCGCGATGAACTTCACGTTGCGCGCGTTGATGCCCGCCGCCAGCGCGGCTGGCTCATCCTCGCCGACGGCCCGCAGGTGAACGCCGTAGCGGGTGCGGTAGAGCACGTAGGCGTAGCAGGGGACCAGCAGCAGCGACAGCCACACCAGGATGGTCTGGTTGTTGAGGATCGGCCCGAGGATGGGGATCCCGATGTCGATCCGGGGAAGGATGGCCTTCACATCACCCGGGGGTGACGCCCTGGCTGCCGTACAGCACGCTCAGCAACAGCATGGTGACGCCGAGGGCCAACAGGTTGATGCCGATCCCCACCACAATGAAGTCGGCCTTGAAGATCAGTGACGCCACAGCGTAGATGAGTGCGAAGACGAGAGCTGCCGCGACGGCCGCCAGGATCCCGACGAAAGGACTGGTCACGGCGCCGACGGCGATCGCCGCGAACGCCCCGACCAGCATCATGCCCTCAAGGCCGATGTTGAGGATATTGCCCATCTGGGTGAAGGCGCCGCCGATGGCCGCCAGCAGCAGGGGTGCGACTTTGGCCAGGACGACGGCCAGCGTGCCGACGGGGAGGACGTGGGCGAGGATCTCGGTCATCGTGATTCCGCCTTCGAGAACGTGACTGGTTCGGCAGACGCCCGCCGGCGCCACCGGTTCCGCCCGATGATGAACGTGGCGGTGATGGAGATGATGAGTCCTTGGAGGACGTTGATCATGGGGTAGGGGACCCCCGCGGACTGGATTCCGGTACCGCCGGCGAGCAGGGTGGCGTAGAACAGCGCTGCCACCATGGACGCCCACGGGTTGAGCCGTGCCAGGAGCGCCACCGTGATGGCGATGTACCCGAAGCCGGGGGAGAAGACCTGCAGGAACCGGCCCCCGTTGATCCCCATCACGATCAGCGCTCCGGTGAGCCCGGCCACGACCCCGGTGAGGGTCATGACCTGGATGGACATGGCCTTCACCGAGACGCCGGAGTACTGGGCGAACCAGTTCAGCTCGCCCAAGGTCTTCACCTTCAGCCCCCACGTCGTCCGGTCGAGGACGAGACCCAACGCGATCACGACGACGATGGCGAGCAGCAGGTCGGGTCCGAACCCGTAGGCGTGGGAGAACATGGTGAACCGGGCGTCCTCGGCGATGCGGGGAACCCGGCGAAGGGGCCGGTGACGAAGAAAGTTGGTGATGAGCTGGGCGACCTCGGAGAGCAGAGAGTTGTCACGATGATGTCGACCCGCCAGTAGGCGAACAGGG
>JBKEBV010000233.1:0-6769 GCA_047973315.1 Propioniciclava sp. | reverse complement strand
CCTGCACCAGCGCCCCAACCGGCGACGCATCCCACAACACCGCCCGCTCGCCGGACACCTGCACCTCGACCGGCAAGGACATCACCCACGCCCCGCCGGAACCCTCAACCCGCACCAGGCTCGCCGCCCCCCGCCACCACGCCGGGCGCAAACCCTCGTCCCACAACCGGCCCGAACCGTCCAGCCGAACCACAACCCCTACTGTCTCCCCCGACGAGAGCAGCTCCCCCACCGGTGCAACAGCCAGCGCCCCACCACGCCACACACTGACTCCCAGAACAAGAAGAACGACCACCCCTCCGGCCAACGGAAACCACATCCGCCGCACCAGACCAGCCACGAGAGGGACCGCAGCCACCATGGCGACAACCGCAACTAAAATGCCATCACCCGAGACCCCGACCCAACAGGCGCCCCACACCGCACCCGCCACGATCAGCGGATGACCCCCGCGGAAAAGCCCTCCGACACCCCAGGAGCGACCCACACCCCGTCCAACGTTCAGACCAGACCCCGCAGCGCCACCCGACAAGCCCGCAACCACCACGTTCGCCCTCACACCGTGACACTCGGCTCGAGCCGGGCACGGATGCCCGGACCGATCCCGGCGACCTCCTCCAGTTGGGCGACGTCGGCGAAGGCTCCGTTCTCCTCCCGCCAGGCGAGGATGGCACTCGCGGTGACGGGGCCCACTCCCGGAAGCGCCTCCAGCTCTTGAACCGTCGCCGTGTTCAGGTTGACCTTGGTCGGGTGCGACGAGGAGCCCGCAGTTCCGGCGTCGGGATCGCGCACCTCTCCCCCGGGGTCGTCGACGTCCCCGACGATGATCTGTGCGCCGTCCTGGACGGGTGCTGCAAGGTTCAGCTCACCGGGGCGCGCCTTCGGCGTCAATCCGCCGGCCGCAGCCAGGGCGTCCTCCACCCGGGCACCTGCGGCGAGCTCCACCACCCCCGGTGACGTGACCGCGCCGAGCACGTGCACCCGGAGCGCAGGCGTCGGGGTCGCCTCCGGCGTGGGCGGAGGGCCCGAGGAGACCGGGACCGGTGACGGCGTCGCCACGGCCACCGGCCTCGCCTGCGCCCCGGCGACGCTCCACCCCGCCCATCCCAGACCCAACACGGCCACGAGCACCAGCGCGATGGCGTGCGGACGGCCGAACCGCGCCGCTCCGGCACCACTGCTCCGGGTGTCCTCCAGCGGGGCCGCGCCCGCAGCGTCCGCCGCGGGCGGGTCGTCGTCGGAGGGCTGGTGTCCGGCCACCGCTCGTAGGCGGCGCCGGACAACATCGGCCATCGCTGACTCTGCCTTCGATCGTCGCGTCAACACACCTGATGTTTGGGCTGCACCGGCAGCTTCTGTCACCGTCGGCAGCCTGTGGAGGACCGCCCACAGCCTGAACCGAGGTCGGGTCCGTCCCCCCGGCGGACCGGAAGACGAAGGAGCCGATCCAAGCTCCGTCCTTGCGCACCGCCGGCCGGTGAGCGGCACCGGGCCCGTACGCTGTCCGGGTGCACATCTTCGTCCGTGTCCTTGCCGGGTTACTCGCCGCAGTTCTGGGATGCGCCGGAACCGTCCTGGTGGTGCTGGGTCTGTGGCCCGATCTTCAGGCCAGCAGCGCCTGGCTGGCCATCCTGGGGGCACTCATCCCCTACGGCATCGGCTGCTGGATTGTCGTTGCGGTCCTGATCATCATCGCCACCCGCAGGGCGGGACGCCTGATCGCGCTCCTGCCGATGGTAGCGCTCCTGCTCCACCTGGTCTGGGCGCACGACTACATCCCGGGGCAGGCACCGGCGGGAACCACCAGCGGGCTGCGGATCGCCGCCTTCAACGGTCTGTACGGCAGGGCCGATCCGACCGAAACCGCCGCGCAGCTCGCCGCGGCTGATCCCGATGTCATCGTCTTCCTGGAGGCCAGCCGGCCCCAGATGGACGCCGCGCCGGTGACCCGACTGCTGGAAAGCTACCCACACCGGTTCGGTACTCCGGCCCCCGGCTTCGCCGAAGCGGGCTATGAGGATGCCGGTCCGACGTTCGTGGTGTCGAAACGCCCGCTGGGGCTCATCTCACAGATCGACAGCCCGTTCGACCAGTACGTCCTGGAGACCACAACCCGCGACAATGTGCCTCTCACCCTGATCGCCGCTCACCCGGTCAACATGCTCGGAAGCGCTCAACGCTGGGTCGACGATGCCGAGACCCTCGCCCAGGCGATCGACGACCAGGATCCCGACCAGGCGCTGGTGGTGATCGGCGATCTCAACGCGACGCGAGAGAACCTCGCCTACCAGATCATCGCCGACACCGGCCTGACGGACGCGGCGGTGCAGGCCGGTGCCGGGTGGGTTCCCACCTACACCCCGCAACCGGGCGCCCCGCCGCTGGTCCAGATCGACCATGCCCTGGTCAGCAGCCGGGTCACCGCCCAGGCATTCTCGACCTTCACCGTGGCCGGGTCGGACCACCGGGGCATCGTGGTGGACATCTCCGTGGGCTGATCAGCCGCGCGGAACGATGCTCACCATCTTCGGCAGACGAACGATCGTCTTGGCGATCTCGCGTCCGTTCAGGGCCCGTTGCACACCGGCGTCGGCAAGGGCGGCCGCGACAGCATCGGCCTCGGTGATCGCAGCAGCCACCTCGATCTTGGCGCGCACCTTGCCCTGGACCTGCACCACCAGCGTTGCAGACTCCTGGACCAGCAGGGCCTGATCGGCCGCGGGCCACGACGAACGGGCGATCGAGGGGGCATGCCCCAGGGTCTCCCACATCTCCTCGCCCAGATAGGGAGCCACCAGACTCACCGCCTGGGCGACGAACTCCGCCGCCTCCCGGACGGCCGGATCGGCCGGTCCACACCCGGTGTCAATCGCCTTGCGGGTGGCGTTGACCAACTCCATGATCCGGGCGACGACCACGTTGTAGCGGAACGACTCGATCGCCTCGGTGATGTCGGCGATCGACCGATGGACCACCCGGCGCAGCCCGACCTCTCCCCCGGCCGGATCAGTGCCGGTGGTACTGGTCACATCGGCGGCGATCCGAAAGGCACGCTGGAGAAACATCGCGGTCGACCCGGGTGAGACATCAGCCCAGTCGATGTCATCCTCCGGCGGCCCGGCGAACACGATCGTGGTCCGGATCGCGTCGACGCCGTACTCGTCGATCTGGGCGCCGAGATCGACCCCGTTGCCCAGCGACTTGCTCATCGCCTTGCCCTCGTTGATCACCTGGCCCTGGTTGAGCAACCGGGTGAAGGGCTCGGTGAAGGTGATCAGGCCGGCGTCGTGGAGCACTTTGGTGAAGAACCGGCTGTAGAGCAGGTGCAGAATCGCGTGCTCGACCCCACCGACGTACTGGTCGACCGGCATCCACTGCCGGACGGCCTCAGCATTGAAGGCCGCCGTCTCATCGTGCGGGGAGCAGTAGCGGAAGTAGTACCACGACGAGTCGACGAAGGTGTCCATGGTGTCGGTGTCGCGCTCGGCCGGCCCCCCGCAGGTCGGGCAGGCGACCTCACGCCATTCCCGGGCCGCCTCCGAGGCGAGCGGGGAGACACCCTTGGGGGCCAGATCAGCTCCCCGCAGATCGGGCAGGAGCACCGGCAGCTGATCCTGCGGGACGGCGACTTCACCGCAGCTGGGGCAGTGGATGACCGGGATCGGGCAGCCCCAGAAGCGCTGGCGGCTCAGCAGCCAGTCCCGCAGCCGGAACGTGACCGCTGCCTTGCCTTTGCCGTCGGCCTCCAGCTGAGCGTTGATCCGTTCGATGCCGGACACCTTGTCGGCGAGTCCGTCGAGTGAGGCGGAGTTGATGTACACCCCGTCCCCGGTCGTCGCGGTACCGGAGAGGTTCGGGTCGTCCTCGCCGGTGTCGATGACGACGCGGACGTCGATGCCGTAGGTCCGGGCGAAGTCGAGGTCGCGCTGGTCGTGCGCAGGAACCGCCATGATGGCACCGGTGCCGTAATCGCTCAGCACATAGTCGGCCGCCCAGATCGGCAGCTTCTCCCCGTTGACCGGGTTGATCGCGTGCCGGCCGGTGAACACGCCCGTCTTGGGACGTTCGGTCGACTGGCGTTCGATCTCGGTGGCAGCCTTCGTCTGTTCGAGGTAGGCCTCGAACGCCTCCCGGTGCTCGTCATCGACCAACTCGGCGGCCAACGGTGCGTCGGGCGCGACGACGAAGAAGGTGGCTCCGTGCAAGGTGTCCGGACGCGTGGTGAACACCGTCAGCGGTTCGTCGCGTCCCTCGATGGCGAAGTCGACGAAGGCGCCCTCGGAGCGGCCGATCCAGTTGCGCTGCATGGCGAGAACCCTGTCGGGCCATTTGCCCTCGAGGGCGGCCATGTCGTCGAGCAGGCGCTGGGCGTAGTCGGTGATCTTGAAGTACCACTGGGTCAGCTGACGTTTGGTGACAGCAGCGCCACACCGCTCGCAGGCGCCCTGAACGACCTGCTCGTTGGCGAGCACGGTCTGGTCCACCGGGCACCAGTTGACGAAGGACGCCTTACGGTAGGCCAGCCCACGGCGGTAGAACTCGCTGAACAGCCACTGGGTCCAGCGGTAGTACTCCGGGTCGGAGGTGTGCAGCCGCCGGGTCCAGTCGAGACTCAGTCCGTACCGCTTGAACGAGGTCGCCTGGGTCTCGATGTTGGCGTAGGTCCACTCGGCCGGATGGGCATTGCGGGCGATCGCAGCGTTCTCGGCCGGAAGGCCGAAGCTGTCCCAACCGATGGGGTGGAGCACGTCGTAGCCCTGCATGAGCGCGTAGCGGGCGGGGATGTCGCCCATCACGAACGCCTCGGCGTGCCCCATGTGCAGGTCGCCGGACGGGTAGGGGAACATGTCGAGCACGTAGCGGCGCTCGGATCCGTCGTCCCGGGCGACGAACGTGCCGTCATCCTCCCAGAATTTCTGCCAGCGCTCCTGTGCTGCGCCTGCGTCATAGCTGCGGCCGGACTCCATGCTCGGTGCTCTCCTTGTGGTCGCGATGGTTTCCTCAGGCATGAAAAAGCCCCCGCTGCAAGACAGGGGCGCCGCGTCACCGATCGGTGCGCGGCTAGCCAAGAAGCGGCCAGTGGCTCACGCGGAAATCCATGGGCGTCATGATAGCCCACCGCCGTTCCCACCGGTGCGCGGGCACTCCGGACCGGAACGGAACAGCGCTGCCCGCAGCGCTGGCCACTCGCTGGGCGGGACCGCCTCGGCATTGATGCCACTGAGGGTGTCGAACCAGCGCTCCGGACCCGGCTGACCGACCATCTTCCCCAGACAGATCACCTGCAGGGCACCTTGACCGCACACCCACGCGGCCAAGGCGAGCGCAGCGAGGGCATATCCGGTGCACCCGGGGATCGACTGACGGACGACCTCGGCCCACAGGTCGCGCCGGGCGCCGGCGTTGGTGTCCGTGGTCGAGAAGAGGGCAGCATCCAGGAAGGCGGCGTCGTGACTGGCCAGACACAACGCGGTCGCCTGATCGAGATCGAGGGAGGTCTCCCCGGAATCGGCGCGCGCCACCAGCCTCAGCGCCTCGGCCACCAGACTCGACCGGTCCGCAGGTGTGGCGCGGAGCCGGTCGAGCGCCCCACCGATCTCCTCAGCGGTCCGGGTCGGGGCGAGTTGGGCGGCGAGCGCCTCGCGCGAAGCCAGCACCGGGTGGCCAGCCACCACGGCCGCCGCAGCCAACGGCGAGTTGCCCCCGTAGGCCGTCCCGCCGTCCTCGGGGCCGTCGTACCACCGGGCGCCATCGGCGAACAGCAGCGTGCGGTCCCGCTGGGGCAGGGTGGTGTGGAGCTCGGCGACGGCCGCCCAGGCGTCCGCCGATGCCTCGGCGCACACGACCACCACGTACTGCGCGTGCGGGAAACGGCGCCAGATCGGCGCCAGCTGGGGTGCCAGTCGGTGGGGACGGTGAGCAGGCAGGTCGACACGGGCGGTCACGCTGACGTGCCCGTCCACGACCACAATGGCCACCACACAGGCGGCGGGACGGAAGCCGAGCAGGCTGGGAATGAGTTCGACGAGATCGGTGAGGGTGCGGGCGGTCAGCGTGGTCCCGGGAGCGGAGGTCATACCCGGATGACTCAGCCACCCGAGCGCCGATCCGTCCGTATCCACAGGTGCGACCATCGGCGTGCACACGGCACCGGGGTACCCTGCCAGTGTGACCTATCCGTCCCCGGACCCGTACCGTCGGCGACCCGTCGACATCGGCGCCTACGCTCCACCGCGCCGCCGTCCCGATGTCTTGTGGTCTGTCGTGCTCGGCGCGATCGCTGTCGGAGCTCTGATTGCCGCCCTGGTCCTCCAACCCTGGAATCGGCCTGCGGCTCCCGCACCGACGCCCGCCGCCAGTGGGTCGACGACACTGCAGGGACTCCCGTTCACCCAGCCTGACGATCCGGCCACCCGCGGCCGCTGGGGCATCGTCTCTCAGGAGTGGCAGTCCGACACCCTCGTCCTCGAGGTG
Organism: Propioniciclava sp.; assembly: GCA_047973315.1. Taxonomy (GTDB): domain Bacteria; phylum Actinomycetota; class Actinomycetes; order Propionibacteriales; family Propionibacteriaceae; genus Propioniciclava. Next base: position 295 of record JBKEBV010000233.1, on the reverse strand, counting down.
TGGGTCGAGAGCGACAGCGGCGACGTCAGCTTCAGCTTCATGGCCTTCAACAACGAGGAGTCCTACGTCTACGAGCCACTGTTCTCCGAAGGACCCCGGCCGTGGCTCGAGCCTGGCTACCTGCAACCCGGCGAACGGGCGGAGGGGTACTTCCTCATTCCGATGACGCCCGGTGCCGGATCCCTGATTCTCACCACCATCGATGGTGATCAGATCTCGGCCCTGCCCATCGAGCCCTGAGGATTTCCGTCCCTCGGCCATCATGGGGTATCGTCAGTGTCCGTTCCGGCAGGGA
>JBKEBV010000041.1:0-26450 GCA_047973315.1 Propioniciclava sp. | reverse complement strand
ACCTCGGCGAAGTCATCGGCCTCGATCCACAGCTCGCCGGAGAAAGCGACGCTGCGGGTGCCGTCCTCCGGGTTCTCCGGATTGTTGGCGACGTCGAAGAACTCCACGACGGGGTTGCCGTCGGCGTCGGTGGGCCAGTTGGTGAGCACCAGCCTGAGCGGCTTGAGGACAGCCATCCGGCGCTGGGCGGTCTTGTTGAGGTCGCGTCGGACGAAGCTCTCCAACTCCTCGATCGCCTTGCGGCTGTTCGTGCGCGTGGTGCCGACCGCCGCGCAGAAGGCCCGCAGCGCGCTCGGCGGATAGCCGCGCTTGCGCAGCCCGCGCAGCGTGGGCATCCGGGGATCGTCCCAGCCGTCCACGACCCCGTCATCGACGAGGGTCCGCAGCTTCCGTTTCGAGGTGACGGTGTGGGTCAGTTCCAGCCGCGCGAACTCGCGCTGTTTCGGCGCCGGCTGGTCGAGCGGGAGGTGCGCGAGGAACCAGTCGTACAGCGGCCGGTGGCTCTCGAACTCCAGGCTGCACAGCGAATGGGTGACGCCCTCGATCGCATCGGACTGCCCGTGGGCCCAGTCGTAGGTCGGATAGATGGGCCAGGTGTCGGCGGTGCGGTGATGCTCGGCGTGCCGGATCCGGTACATGACCGGGTCGCGCATCTGCATGTTCTCGTGGGCCATGTCGATCCTGGCCCGCAGCACCCGGGAGCCGTCGGGGAACTCGCCGGCGCGCATGCGGCGCAGCAGGTCGAGACTCTCCTCGCTGGTCCGGTTCCGGTAGGCCGACTCGACCCCCGGCGAGCCGAAGCTGCCGCGCTGGGCGGAGATGGTCTCGGCGTCCGAATCGTCGACGTAGGCGAATCCGGTGCGGACCAGGTGTTCGGCCCACAGGTAGAGGTCCTCGAAGTAGTCCGATGCGTGCCGGATCGCGTCGGGGGTGTAGCCGAGCCAGGCGATGTCGTCGATGATCGAAGAGACGTACTCGGCCTCCTCGGTGTCGGGGTTGGTGTCATCGAGCCGTAGCACGCTGCGGCCGGCGAAGTCCTGGGCGATGCCGAAGTCGACCACGACGGCCTTCGCGTGGCCGATGTGGAGGTAGCCGTTGGGTTCGGGGGGGAACCGGGTCTGCACCCGGCCACCGAACACCCCCTGCTCGGTGTCGCGCCGGACGATGTCCCGGATGAAGTCGTTGGGTCCGGACGCGGAATCGGTCATGGGGCAGAGGTTATCAACGCGGCTGCCAGGTTCCGTCCCGGCTTCCCGGAGTGGTTGAGTTGGTCCATGCCTGTCACCCTGCCTGCCGCGCGTACCCCTGATCCCGCCGCCGCTCCGCCGGTGCGCTGGGGAATCATGGCGCCGGGATGGATCGCCGCGGCGATGGTGGAGTCACTGCTGCGGCACACCCGCCAGCGGGTGGTCGCCTGCGCCTCCCGCTCGGCCGACCGTGCGGCCGGATTCGCTGAGCGGTTCGGCATCCCCACCGCCTACGGCAGCTATGAGGCGCTGGTCAGCGACGCCCGGGTGGAGGCGGTCTATGTCGCCTCGCCGCACAGTGAGCATCACGCGCAGGCGCGGTTGGCGGTCGAGGCGGGCAAGCATGTCCTCCTCGAGAAGGCCTTCACCCGGGACGCGGCCCAGGCCCGGGATCTGGTGGCAGCGGCCCGCGCCCACGGGGTCGCGCTGATGGAGGCCATGTGGACCCGCTTCCTTCCCCGTCATGACATCGTCCGACAGCTCCTGGCCGACGGGGCGCTCGGCGAGGTGGAGACCGTGGTGGCCGACCACGGACAGTGGTTCGACCCTGATCCGACCAGCCGGCTGTTCAGCCCCGACCTGGCTGGCGGCGCACTGCTCGACCTCGGCATCTATCCGGTCTCCTTCGCCCGGTTCGTCCTGGGTGCCCCCCAGGCGGTGCTGGCCCGCGGGACGTTGGCCTCCACCGGCGTCGACCGGCAGGTCTCGATGGTGCTCGACGGCCACGCCGGCGGCGCCCAGGCGCTGCTGTCGACCACCTTGGCAGCCCGGACCCCGACGACAGCGGTCATCGCCGGAGACCGCGCCCGGATCGAACTCGACGCTGATTTCTACTCGCCGGGAACGGTGCGCCTCATCACTCGTGACGGGGCCACGGTCACCTCGGCGCCGTCGGCGATTCCGGGTCACTTCGGCCTGTGCCATGAGGCGGCACATTTCGCGACCCTGGTCCGGGAGGGCCGTACCGAGTCGCCGTTGCTGCCGCTGGCCGAGACGGTGGCGATCATGGAGACCCTCGACGACATCCGTACGCAGGTGGGGGTGCGGTACCCGGGGGAGTGAGCCGCCGACCCGACGAACCGGAATAGACCTCAGCCGCGGCGGGTTGAGCCGGGGTGCGTATTGATATCTGGAGCGACATCGTCTGCCCGTTCTGCTACTTGGGGAAGGAACGCCTGACCCGGGCGCTGGCGGCCTGGGAGCACGGCGATGAGGTCGCCATCGTCTGGCACTCCTTCGAACTGGATCCGTCCGCGCCGCGCGAGCGCGCCGAATCGATGGCTGAGCATCTGGCCGCGAAGTACGGCATGAGCGTGCAGCAGGCCGAGGAATCGCAACGGTCGCTGGCTGAGCAGTTCGCCGTCGCCGGTCTCACCTTCGCCTGGGAGCGGGCGCGGACCGGGAACACCTTCGACGCCCACCGGGTGGTCCACCTGGCCGCCGAACAGGGGCGCGCCGCCGAGGTGGTGGAGCGGCTGATGCGCGGCTATTTCAGCGAGGGTGCCGCTATCGGTGACGCTGCCGTGGTGACCGCCCTGGCCACTGAGGCCGGTCTGGACGCTGCCGAGGTCGAGAGGGTGCTCGCCTCGGACGCCTACGCCGACGCCGTGCGCGCCGACGAGGCGCAGGCGACCCAGCTGGGCGCCCGAGGGGTCCCGTTCTTCGTTCTCGACGGCCGGCTGGGTCTGTCGGGTGCGCAGCCGGTTGAGGTGTTCAGCCAGGCGCTGGAGGAGGCATGGTCCACCCGGGAGGTGGTCCTCAAGCCTGTGGCAGGCGATCCTGACGCCGCCGCCTGCGAACCGGGCGGAGCCTGCGCGCTGCCACCGACCGGCGGACGCTGAGCACCGGAGGCTCCGGTGCTGCCACCCCAGGCCTGTCACGGCAGCAGGGCGAGCAGGGCGTCTGGTCGGCCGCGGAAACGTTCGATGTCCTCTTGACCCTCGGTGAGCGCGGTGAGGGTGTCGGTGAGAACCCGGTTCACCGGCGTCGGGACGCCATGGGCGGTGCCGTGACCGACGACGGCGCCGTTGAGGTACGCCACTTCCGAGGTGCCCCGGCCGCTGTGGAGGTCGATGTGGAAGCTCGGCATCTTGTTGCCCCGACCTGAGCCGAGCGCCCGGGTCAGCACGGGTTGGCCGATCCAGCGGGGTGCCCGCCGAGCAGCGAGCGCGAGGGCGCGCACCTTCGTTCCCGGGAGGTTCACCGGCGCGACGCCGAGCGCGTCCATCACGGCCAGGCACTCCCGCAGCACGGCGACCTCCACCGCGTAGAGGCGCCGGTCGGAGAAGATCGCCGAGACCGACATGTCGAGGATCGCCGAGGTCGCGTTGCCGGTGAGGTTGGTGAGGAGCTTCGACCACTTCATCGCCGCCGCGTCGGGGTACGTGCGGGCGATGAGGGCGGCGTCGTTCAGGGCGTCCACCAGTGCGGCGCTCACCGGGCTGGAGGCCGCGATTCCCATCCCGCGGAGCTTCTCCTCGATCACGTGGCCGACCCCCGGCTTGCCCACCGCGGTGGTGACCGTGCCCGCCACCACTCGGTCTGCCCCGACGCGTTCGGCGATGGTCGTCTCATTGTCGACACCGTTCTGCAGACTGAGCACCGGGGGAACCGGATGGCCGGTGGCGACCAGAGAGTCGACGGCGGCGGCGGTGTCGAAGGACTTCAGGGCCAGGACGGCGACGTCATAGCTGCCGGCGGCCAGGGCTGCCCGGGGGGAGTCGACGATGGCGAGGTCGGTGACCCGGCGTGCGCCGTGCGCGGTGTCGATCCGGAGACCGCGGCGCCGGAGCTGGGCTGCTGCTGACGGCTGTTCGATGAACGTGACCGGGTGACCGGCTGCGGCGAGCGACCCGCCCACATAGGTGCCGATCGCGCCCGCACCGATGAACAGGAACCTCATGGATCGGCGCCTCCCTCCGGCGGGAGCCTATCGGTGCGGGCGTGGCTTCGTCGCCCGGCCGGGAGGATCGGGCCCGCGCGGCCGGGCTGCCTCGCCCGGCGGAGCCGAGCCGTTAAGCTGACCCGGTGAGTGCGAAGCCGCAACGGGTCGCCACGGCGCCACCGGGCCGCAATGCGTGGCGGGGCGTGCTGGTGCTCATCCTGCTGGTGGTGATCAGCGGCGTGGTCTGGGTGTACTGGGGCCCGGGCCGCGATCGTGGCTCCGGTATCGGCGGCCCGTCGGCGAGCGTGACGCCCACCCCGACCCCGACGCATACGATCCCCGCGATCGCGCGCCAGGAGGTGTGGATCTCCGACACCCCTGCCTCGGGGGAGTACGCGACCAACACCGAGGCCATCGCCTCGGGCACCAGCAACGAGCGGGTGGTCGACTATGTGGTCCGGGTGGAGACGTCCGTGCCGGCGGTCGATCCGGACGTCGCGGCGCGCGAGATCCAGGCGACCCTCGACGACTCCCGCGGCTGGGCCGGCTATGGCCGGACCTCCTTCCGGGCCGTCACCGAGGTCGGTGAGGACACCCTGGTCATCACCCTCGCCTCACCGGACACCGCCCAGGAGCTCTGCCAGCCGCTCGATATCGAGCGGAAATGGAACTGCCGGGTGAAGAACACGGTGGTCCTCAACAGCGACCGGTGGCTCTACATGACACCGACCTATGACGATCTGACGCGCTACCGCTCCTACATGGTGAACCATGAGGTGGGCCACTTCCTCGGGCAGGCCCACGTCGGATGCCCGAAGGAGGGGGCGCCGGCACCGGTGATGATGCAGCAGTCGATCAAGCTTGACGGATGCGTGCCGAACGCGTGGCCGCGGGACGCCGACTGAGGCTGGCGGGTAGCCTCCACCGCATGCTTGTCTTGCTCTCGCCCGCGAAGTCCCTCGATTACGAGTCCCCGCTCCCGGTCACTGAGTTCTCCGAGCCGCGGCTGTTGGACGAGGCGAGCGCGCTCATCGAGCTGCTGCGCGGGCTCAGCGTCTCCGAGATCGCCGGACTCATGCACATCTCCGACGAGTTGGCTGCGCTGAACGCCCAGCGGTATGCCGACTTCTCCCGCCCCTTCACGCCCGCCAACGCCCGCCAGGCACTGCTGGCCTTTCACGGCGACGTCTACCTCGGCCTCGATGCCCACCACCGCTTCGGTGCCGACGAGTACGGCGTTGCGCAGACCACGCTGCGGATCCTCTCGGGGCTCTACGGTGTCCTGCGCCCGCTGGACCTGATGCAGCCCTACCGCTTGGAGATGGGGACCCGGCTCGCCAGCCCGCGGGGACGCACGCTGTACGCCTGGTGGGGCGAGACCATCAGTGGGCTGCTGCGGGAGGACCTCGCCGCCTCCCCGGGCGCGGACGTGGTGGTCAACCTCGCCAGCGAGGAGTATGCGAAGGCGGTGAGCGCCCGGGCGGTCGGGGTGCCCTTCATCGCGCCGCGCTTCGAGGACACCAGTGCTCAGGGTCGCCGCAGCGTGGTCTCGTTCTACGCCAAGCGGGCGCGAGGGGAGATGGCCGGCTGGATCGTCGGCAACCGGATTGGAGCGGCCGAGGACCTGCGCGACTTCGCCGAGGCCGGCTACCGGTTCGATGCGGCCGCATCGACGCCGGAGCGGCCCGTTTTCGTCCGCACCTTCGCCGATCGGCCCGCGCCGGTCTCCTGAGCCGGGACACCGCTCCGGATCAGGGGCGTTCCCCCGCGTCGGAGCCCGGGAACATGTCGGCGGCGCGCCGCTGCCGGACATCGGCGAGAACGTCGGGGCGGTAGTGCTCCAGCCAGGCCCCGATCTCCCCGTCGGGGCCAGGCGGCCGGATCGGCGGGGGTGATCCGGCGACTCATCTTGCCCCAGGCGGTGTGCTTCTGGCTAGGCCTCCGGGTTGGGGGGCCGCACCGGAATCTCGATCGTGCGTGTCCCGGCCCAGGCGAGGTCGACCTCCCGCTGCGCCACCTCCCGCACGAGCGCGCCGAGTCCGGACGGGTCGGTGGTGGCCAGAATCAGCTGCACCTGGGCGCCCCAGGTAGTGCTCACCACGGTGCTCCCCCGGGCCAGCAGAGCGCCTTCGATGCGTCCTGCCTCCTCAGGCCCGAGGGTCACTGCCAGCAGCTGTTCGGCGACCGGTCGGACGCGCGGGGTGTTCTGGAGGGCGGCCGCGGTGGCATCGGCATAGGCGCGGGCCAGGCCGCCGATTCCCAGCAGCGTGCCACCGAAGTAGCGGGTGACCACCGCGACCACCTGGGTGAGGTCGGCGGCTCGCAGCACCTCCAGCATCGGGGTGCCGGCGGTTCCGGTGGGTTCGCCGTCATCGGAGGAACGCTCGATCGGCTGGGCGTCGGGGACATCGACGATGAAGGCGCTGCAGTGGTGGCGGGCGGTCGGGTGCTCGGCCCGGGCGTCGGCCACCGCAGCCCGGGCGGCATCCTCGCTGTCGGCGCGGGCCACCCTGGCCAGGAAGCGCGAGCGTCTGACCTCGGTCTCGGCGACCCAGACCGAGTCGGCCGGTAGTCGGAGCCTCATGTCAGTCCTTCGTCGGCGCCGAGGGCCCGGGCCGGGTCGGCGATGAGGTCCAGGACGCCCTGGTAGGCGGCTCCGAGAGCGCCGGGGGCTTCGGCGGCCCGGCGGGCGGTGATGCCCAGCGGTTCGAAGGGCGCCGCCAGCACCCGGGTGTCGAGTTCGTGCCGGATGGCCGGGGTGATCTCGTCGGCGAGATCGGCCAGGTGTCCGCCGAGGACGACCTGGGACAGGTCGAGCAGGTTCAGCGCGCTGGCCAGGGCGACACCGAGGGCGGTTCCGGCCGCAGTGGTGGCCGACCGGGCCGGCTCCTCGCCCCGGTCGACGGCCTGGAGGAAGGACTCCCAGGTGCGGTGGCCGGAGGCGCCCAGCAGCGCGCGGCGGCCGGCCACCGCCTCCAGGCACCCGGTGGCGCCACACCCGCACCGGGGTCCGGCGGGGTCGACACAGACGTGGCCGAGTTCGCCGGCCCAGCCGTGGCGACCGGCGACCACCCGGCCGCCCACCACCGTCGCCGAACCGATGCCGACGTTCCCGGAGACGTACAGGAAGGAGTTCTCGGGATCGGCGCCGCCGGGGGTTGCCTGGGCGATGGTCAGGGCGGCGCAGTCGGCCTCGTTGTCGACCTCGACCCGACCGGACGGGCTCAGCCCGGCCAGCGGTCCGGTGACGTCGACCGAGGTCCAGCCGAGGTTCGGGGCGCGCAGCAGCACCGCCGCCTGATGGTCGACAATGCCGGGCAGTGCCACCCGGACGGTGGTGAGGCGGGCTCCGGAGGGAAGGTCGGCCAGGGTGCTTCGGCCCAGTTGTTGGAGCTGACCCAGGGTCGCCTCCGGATCGGATCCGGCAAGATCGACGGCGACGAGGCGGTGCGCCATCACCGTTCCGGCCAGGTCGACCGCGGTGCAGGCGAGGTGGCCCACGTTCGCCTCCAGGCCGAGCGCGACGAAGGTGCCGGGCGCTGGCCGCAGCGGCACCCCCGGGCGCCCCGGTCCGCGGCGCACCACCGGATCGTCCTCGGTGAGGATCCCGCCGGCCACCAGCTGGTCCACCAGGCGGGAGACCGTCGAGCGGGTCATCCCGGTGGCGTGGGCGACATCGGCGCGGGTCAGGCGTCCGGGACGGGCGAACACCGCTTCGGCGACGAGCGCGAGGTTGAGCGACCGCAAGGTCGACTGCCGTGCGCCCTGCCCGTCCTGCCTGCTCTGCATGGGTTGACTCTATCCGGGTCACCGCAATAGTATTTCGGTGAAACTAACTGCCGGCGAGGAGGCCACCCATGACCCGTTCCCCCGAGAAATCGGACCAGTTCTCCTTCGGACTGTGGACGGTCGGATGGGCCGGGGTCGACCCCTTCGGGGATGCGACCCGGCCAGCGCTCGATCCCTGGGAGTACGCCGAGAAGCTCGCCGAGCTGGGGGCGTGGGGGATCACCTTCCACGACAATGACGTGTTCGGCTTCGGGGTTGACGACGCGACCCGCTCCACCCGGGTGAAACAGCTCAAGGCTGCCGCCGACGCGGCCGGGCTGGTCATCGAGATGGTGACGACCAACACCTTCACCCACCCGGTGTTCAAGGACGGCGGCCTCACCGCCAACGACCGCGCCGTGCGCCGGTTCGGGCTGCGCAAGGTGCTCCGCAATGTCGATCTGGCCGCCGAGGTGGGCGCCACCACCTTCGTGATGTGGGGCGGGCGCGAGGGTGCGGAGTACGACTCCAGCAAGGACCTCCACGCTGCCCACGCCCGCTACGCCGAGGGTTTGGACCAGGTGGCGGCCTACATCAAGGAGCAGGGCTACGACCTCCGGATCGGCCTGGAGCCCAAGCCCAACGAGCCGCGCGGTGACATCTTCCTGCCCACGATCGGACATGCGCTGGCACTGATCGCCACCCTGGACCACGGCGACATCGTCGGCCTCAACCCCGAGACCGGCCACGAGCAGATGGCCAATCTCAATTACACCCACGGCCTGGCGCAGGCCCTGCACGCCGAGAAGCTGTTCCACATCGACCTGAACGGCCAGAAAGGCCTCAAGTACGACCAAGACCTCGCCTTCGGGCACGGCGACCTGCTCAGCGCCTTCTTCACCGTCGACCTGCTCGTCAACGGGTTTCCCAACGGCGGCCCCCGCTATGACGGGCCGATCCACTTCGACTACAAGCCATCCCGCACCGAGGGCATGGCCGGCGTCTGGGACTCCGCGAGGGCCAACATGGCGACCTATCTGATGCTGGCCGACAAGGCGCGGGCCTTCCGGGCTGATCCGGCGGTCGTGGAGACCATGACCGCGGCCGGCGTCTACGAACTGGGTGAGCCGACCTTGGGCGAAGGGGAGTCTCTCAGCGCCTTCCTTGCCGCCGAGGAGCCCTTCGACCCCGACGCCGCCGGCGCCCGGGAGACCCACTTCGTCCGGTTGTACCAGCAGGCTCTGGCCCATCTGATCGGCTGAGCGATGCGCGTCGTCGGGATCGACTCTTCGACCCAGTCGGTCAAAGTGCTGGTGGTTGACGCCTTCACCGGTGCGGTGCTCCGGTCCGGGCGGGCCTCCCATCCCGACGGTACCGAGGTGCATCCGGCCGCCTGGTGGGCGGCCCTGGCGGAGGCCATCGACGCGGCCGGAGGCATCGACGATGCGGCGGCGGTGTCGGTGGGCGGGCAACAGCACGGCATGGTGGTCCTGGACGCCGCAGGCGAGGTCATCCGGCCCGCCCTGCTGTGGAACGACACCCGCAGCGCGGCCGCGGCCGGGAACCTCATCAGCGATCTGGGCGGCCCCGAACCCTGGGCGCGCCTCACCGGCACGGTGCCGATGGCGTCGATGACCTCCACCAAGCTCCGTTGGCTGGCCGACCACGAACCCGAGAACGCCGCGCGGGTCGCGGCGGTGGCGCTCCCACACGACTGGTTGACCTGGCAGCTCGCCAGCGCTGTTGGTCTGGACACCCTGGTCACCGATCGCTCCGATGCCTCAGGAACCGGCTACTTCGACCCGACCGCCGACGGCTACCGGCGTGACCTGCTCGGGCTGGCGCTCCGACGTGACAGCGAGGACATCGTGCTGCCCCGCGTCCTCGCCCCGGCGGAGGCGGCCGGGGAGACCGGGGCCGGTTCTGCTCTCGGACCCGGGTGCGGCGACAATGCCGGCGCTGCGCTGGGGCAGGGTCAGGTGCCCGGTGACACCGCGGTGTCGGTGGGCACCTCCGGGGTGGTCGCGGCGGTCTCGGCGACACCGGTCAACGATGCCAGCGGCATGGTCAACGGGTTCGCCGACGCCACCGGCGGATTCCTGCCGCTGGCGGCCACCCTCAACGCGGCGCAGAGCTTGGACGCGATGGCGACGCTGCTCGGCGTCGACCACGCAGGTCTGGCCGCGCTGGCGCTGGCCGCCGAGCCCGGTGCCGGGGGCCTGGTGCTGCTCCCGCTCTTCAACGGCGAGCGAACCCCCCGGCTGCCGGATGCCACCGGAACCCTGCGCGGGATGACGCTGGCCAACCTCACCCGGGAGAATCTCGCCCGGGCGGCGGTCGAAGGCCTGCTCGGGCACCTGGCCTATGTGCTGGACGCCGTCCGCACGCTCGGGGTGCCGATCGAGCGGGTCAGCCTCGTCGGTGGCGCGGCCACCAGCCCGGCGGTTCGTCGGCTCGCCCCCGGGATCCTCGGGGTCGAGGTGAGGATTCCCCCGGCAGCGGAGTACGTCGCGCTGGGTGCGGCCCGCCAGGCCGCCTGGGTCGCCCTGGGTGGCCCGATGCCGCCGGAGTGGCCTCGTACGGGATCGGAGACTCTCGGCGTCGTCGAGGACCACGGCTGGATCCGGGAGCGCTTCGCCCAGGCGCTGACCGACCAGATGCGCACCGAACAGTGATTTTGGTCTCACCGTTACCGGCAATTTTCCGCTGTTCCGTTCGTCGCCGGCGTTCACGTGCTACCGTCACCGGTGTCCATCGATGTTGATGGACGTTCGGGTAGTGATTGTTTCGACAAGCTAGACCGGTGCGCGACAGATGTCGTGCGCTGATCTGGCTTTTTTATTGTCCGGAACTGGCGAGTCAGAAGCTGTCATGCGCAGACGCAGGCGCCGCGGGAAGGTCAGCTGCGACTCGCCAGCCGAAGATCAGCTGTGGAAAGGAACCATGAATCGTCTTGCCCTCAGGTTCGGATGTGGCATCACCGTCGCCGCGCTCGCCCTCACCGGATGCAGCGCCACCCCGGAAGCTCCGGAGGCGCCAACGCCCAAGAACATCTTCTACTTCATCGGCGACGGGATGGGCGCCTCCCACCGTCAACTCGCCGAGGGTTACACCCAGTGGAAGAATGACGACCAGAGCCTGGTGCTCGCCATGAACGACATGCCGGTCCAGACCACCCTGACCACCGACTCGCTCTCCAGTGAGGTGACCGACTCTGCCGCGGCCGGCACGGCGATGGCGACCGGCATCAAGACCGCGCGCGGTGTCATCGGGATGGATCCGGAGGGGGCGACCGCCTACACCTCGATCCTCAAGGCTCTCCAGGATGACGGCCGGAGTGTGGGTCTGACCACCACGGTGACGATCACGCATGCGACCCCGGCCACGTTCGGGGCGAACGTCGAGGACCGCGACGACCAGGTGTTGATCGCTGAGCAGTACCTGTCCGGGGGGTATGACTATCTGGCCGGCGGGGGATCGCGCTACTTCCTCGACGAGGATGCCGGCGGACGGCGTGAGGTCGGCGACGGGCTCATCGACTCCTTCACCGAGGCCGGCTACGTGGTCGATCTCAGCCTTGCTGAGGCTTCCGACACCGATTTTGCTGCAGCCACCAAATACCTCGGCGTCTATGAGGACAACTATCTGACCGATGCGATCACTCAGACCAATGGGGATAAGACGTCACCGACCTTGGCCGAAATGGTGACCAACGGCATTGACGTGTTGTCCAAGGATGACGACGGTTTCTTCATGATGGTGGAGGGCGGCTTCATCGACGGTGCGGCCCACAACAATGACACCGCCACCGTGCTCCACGAGACGCTGGCCTTCGAGGAAGCGGTGAAAGTGGCGCTGGAGTTCTACGAGAAGTCTCCCGACGACACGCTCATCGTGGTCGCCGCCGACCACGAGACCGGTGGCCTGAGCCTGGGCCACAACGCCTATTCCGTCGACTACTCCCGGCTCGACGGGATCACCGCGTCGTTCAATGAGGCGGTGGAACCCTTCCTCACCGAGGGCGACTACGACGGTGCCTACGGTGCGATCGAGAAGATCTGGGACGTCGAACTCACCCAGGCCGACAAGGCTGACATCAAGCGGAGGATCGATGAGTTCCCCCTCGAGCAGCTGGCTGCTGAGCTGGGGGCGAGCCCGGAGGAACTGGAGCAGTACGAGAGCATGCGGCACATGATGGGATTCGGTGGGTATGCCGCCGCCCCGGTTCTGGCGCGGGAGACCCGGATCAGTTGGGGCAGTCAGACGCACACCGCTGAGCCGGTGACCCTGACCGCCATCGGGGTCGGGAGCGAAGCGTTCGAGTCGAGCTCCGACCTGACCGATGTGCCGAAGGCCATGGCCGAACTGACCGGGGTGGCGATCGGCGAGATCTGAGCGCGGAGGTGAACTGACTGAGCCGGCGGGGATCACCGGAGACGCCTCCGTGGTCCCCGCCAGGCATCGTGGCCGCGGCAGCCTAGTCGTGCTGCGCGACGGGTGCGGCCTGCTGCGGCGGCCGTCGCAGGAAGAAGCTCGCCACCACCGCTGCCGACCACACCGCCGCCGCTCCCAGGAAGGCGCCGTGGGAGCCCACCAGCACCGCGTGCCCCTCGGAGGCTCCGGCACCCAGCGAGGAATCGGCCATCATCGAGAAGATGGTGACAAAGACCGCCGTCCCGGTCGCGCCGCCGATCTGCTGCACCGTTCCCAGCGTCGCCGAGCCGTAGGAGTAGAGGTCCCGTGGTAGGGAACCGAGCGCGACGGTGAACAGCGGGGTGAAGATGAAGGCGAAGCCGACCGACATCGTCATGTGGCCGGCCACGATCAGCCACCAGGGGGTGGCCTCGGTGAGCGTACCCAGGAAGACGAAGGCACCCAGCACGACGACGGCGGCCGGGCTGACCAGTGTCCGCGGTCCGACCCGGTCATAGAGGCGACCGACGACCGGCCCGAGCAGGCCCATGGCGATCCCGCCGGGCAGGAGCATCAGCCCCACCTGGATCGGTTCCAGCCCGAAGGACCGCTGCAGCACCAGCGGCAGCATGATGATGGTGCCGAACAGCGCCATCGTGGTCAGCGCCATCATCAGCACCCCGGTCCGGAATCCCCGGTAGCTGAAGGTGCGCAGGTCCAGCAGGGCGGTATCGGTGCGTTGCAGCACCAGCTGTCGCCACCCGAACAGTGCGACGCCGACGATGCCGACGGTGAGGGCCAGCGGCGCCTCCCAGACCGGAGCACCACCGTCCCCGAGCAGGCTGAGCCCGTAGACCAGCGGGCCGAAGCCGACTGCGGTCAGCGCGACCGAGGTCAGGTCGAGCGGGGTTCGGTGGCTGATGCCGGTGTTCTGCAGCCGGGCAAGGCCGAGCACCAGCATGACGACCGCGATGGGCAGCACCGTGGCGAACACCAGCCGCCAACTGCCGAGTTCGAGAAGCAGGCCCGACAGGGTGGGGCCGACAGCGGGCGCCACCGAAATGACCAGCGAGATGTTGCCCATGATCGCGCCACGGTGGGCGGGCTCGACCAGCTGCATCACCGTCGTCATCAGCAGCGGCATCATCATCGCCGTCCCGGAGGCCTGGATGACCCGGCCGGAGAGCAGCAGCGCGAACGTGGGAGCGATCGCGCAGACGAAGGTCCCCAGACTGAACAGCGCCATCGCGATGAGGAAGATGCGGCGGGTCGGCAACCGGTCGATGAGCCAGCCGGTCACCGGGATGACCACCGCCATGGTGAGCATGAACCCTGTCGTGAGCCACTGCGCCGAGCGTTCGGTGACGCCGAAGTCGGCCATGATCGTGGCGAGCGCCACGTTCATCGTCGTCTCGTTGAGGATGACGACGAACGCCGACACCAGCAGGATCGCGAGGATCGAACGCCGCTCCCGCGGCGTGGTGGTGCTGGTGGTGTCGGCGTTCATACGGTTCCTTGTCCATCGGCGTACTGGTGACGGGTCGCCCTTGGCCGCCGGCGAGAGGTTATCTCAGTCGGCCGACACCGCGCTCAGCCCTGGGATCGCCACCCGGTCAGGACAGCAGCCGTCGGGGACGTTAGGGTTACGGACAGGTGCTCCAGGTGCGCCGCTCGCGGTCTCCGGGTCGATGAGCCACCGCGGGTCGGCGAGGGCGTCATCGGCCTCAGCATCCGGCACCGAGGAGAGGGTGACCCACATGCAGGTGACGCACGTCCGGGCCAGCAACTGGCGCAACTTCAAGACGCTTGACTTCCCGTTCGACCAACGGTTGTTCGTCGTCGGTCCGAATGCCGCCGGGAAATCGAACCTGCTGGATCTGTTCCGCTTCCTCGGCGATATCGCCCGCCCGGGCGGCGGGCTCCAGGCGGCGCTGGAGCAGCGGGGCGGGCTGGCCAAGGCCCGCAGCCTCTTCGCGCGCAACCACCGCAAGGGGCGGCTCGAGATCGACATCGAGCTGGCCGATCACGTGCGGTGGCGGTACTTCCTCTCCATCCGTGGCGAGAAGGGCGGGCGGAACCGGCCGATCGTCGATGCCGAGTGGGTCGAGTGCGAGGGCGACCGGGTGCTGGATCGACCTGATGCGCACGATCGTGCCGATCCCGAACGGCTGACCCAGACGCACCTGGAGCAGATCTCGGCCAACCACAGGTTCCGCGCGGTGGCCGAGCACTTGGCCAAGGTGCGCTATTTCCATCTGGTGCCGCAGATCATCCGCGACCCGTCGCGGTTCTCCAGCACCGGCCAGGACCCGTTCGGGGGAGACTTCATCGCGCAGATGAACGCGGTTCCGGAACGGACCCGCAACGCCTGGCTCCGCCGGATGCAGACAGCACTGCAAGCGGCTGTGCCGGAGTTCGAGAGCCTCAAGCTGGAAGTGGATTCCGCTGGTCGCCCACACCTGATCGCCGGCTACCGGAATTGGCGGGAGCAGCCGGCGCGGCAGAGTGAGGCTGATTTCTCCGACGGCACGCTGCGGCTGATCGGGTTGCTGTGGACGCTGGTGAGTGCCCCGGCGAGCGGGGGCACCCTTCTTCTGGAGGAGCCGGAGCTGTCCCTGAACGCTTCCATCGTTCGCTCGCTGCCCACCGTGCTGGCCGCCGCGCAGCGGGACCGGGCGATGCAGGTGCTGTTGTCCACCCATGCGCCCGAACTGCTCGACGATGAAGGCGTTCTTCCGCGCGAGGTGCTGGTGCTGCAGGTGACCAACGACGGGACGGTCGCCTCAGTGTTGTCACAGGTCGAGGCCGCTTCTGATGAGATCGCGGCGGGGCTGCCCACATCCGAGATCGTCGACGGGCTGATCGCCCGGCCGGACCTGTCCGGACTGGTCGCCGTCGGTCGAGGTCGGTGAGGCAATGATCACCGTCGTTGTCGAGGGGGAATCCGATCGGCAGGCGGCGATCGCGGTGGTGAGAGCTGCCGGGCACGAGGTGGACAGCGTCCGCGTCGCCAAGGGGAAGAGCCGGCTCGACGGCAGGATTCCGAAATACCGGGCTGCTGCCGTCCACGCCGCCTGGGTGGTCTTCCGGGACTCCGACGGTGACTGCCCGGTCGCATTGCGGCAGCGGCTTGAGTCGAGGACCGGCGTCCGGTCCACGTCACGCTTCGCGTTGCGGATCGCGCACTCCATGACGGAGGCGTGGTTGCTCGCTGACGTGGCTGGGTTCGCGGAGTACTTCAGGGTCTCGCCGCAACGAGTTCCGCCGGCTCCAGAAGTGCTTCCCAACGCCAAGCGCAAGCTGCTGGATCTGTGCGCCCGATCGCGGTCGCGGGCGATCCGGGAGGAGGTCGTGACCAGCGACCATCAGACCGGACCACTCTATGTGGAGCACATCAACGAATTCGCCGCCCGACACTGGCAGGTCGACCGGGCTCGGGGCCACAGCCCGAGCCTGGATCGTGCGGTCACCGCGATCGCCGCATTGCCGACCTGAATCGCCTCGGGCGGGTATCAACCAGGCAGCTGATGGGCTCCTGTGGGTACAGCGGCGCACTGCGCCGGAGCCACGACCCGGGAGCTGGTATGACCACGTACATCCTCACCCAGGGGGCGGTGAACGCCGCCAGGGCCGAGGTCGGCGATCAGGTGGAGGTGCACCTCATCGAGGACAGCGCGGCCGGCCTGCGATGGGAGGTGACCGACCTCCCGGGCTGCCTCAGCCCTGCCGAGCCCACCGGGAGGCGCCCGGAGGCCTCGGCAGGGTCGTTCCTGCGCATCATCGGGTTTGATGCGCACGCCGACGGGTCGGGTGAGCTGGTGCTGAGCCTGCACCGGGATGACCAGCCGCCGCTGCGGACCGTGCGCTGGCGGGTCGAGGTCCGGCGGCGACGGCGCCCGGTCACGCAGTCGTAGGGTTGAGGTGCCTGTGTGAGGAGGGGGAGGTCTGTGGACGGCGAATCGTCGGTACGTCTGGGCGTGATCGGTCTCGGGGTCCAGGGAAGCCGGTATGCCCGACTGCTGACCGACAACCAGGTGCCGGGAATGGTCCTGGGTGCGGTCGCCGGACGGTCGCCCCGGACGGCGTCCGGTGCAGCCGATCTCGGGGTACCGTACTTCCCCGGCTACCAGGCGATGATCGACTCCGGGACCGTCGACGCTGTGGTGACCACCGGACCGCATGCCACCCATCCTGCGATGGCCAGCTATGCCCTGGAGCACGGCGTCCACGCCCTCGTGGAGAAACCGATCGGCCTGCACACCCGCCAGGCGCGCGAGCTGATCGCCGTCGCCGAGGCCCACCCTGAGCTCACCTTCGCAGCGTTCCTGAATCAGCGCACCAACCCGGTCTTCGCCGACCTCAAGGGCCTGCTGGACTCGGGCGAACTGGGCGCGCTGCGGCACACCAGCTGGATCATCACCACCTGGTGGCGACCACAGGGCTACCACGACCAGTCGGCCTGGCGAGCCACCTGGCGCGGCGAGGGCGGCGGGGTGCTGGTCAACCAGGCCCCGCACCAGCTCGACCTGTGGCTCTGGCTCTGTGGCGTGCCGCGCAGCGTGTTCGCCAAGTGCGGCTACGGGTTCCGGCGCGACATCGCCGTCGAGGACGAGGTGAACGCGCTGGTGGATTTCGGCGCCGGGGTCACCGGGAGCTTCCTCACCAGCACCCACGACCTGGTCGGCACCGACCGACTGGAGATCCTCTGCGACCGCGGGAAGGTTGTTGTCGAGGACTCCTCCCGCGTGCGAATCACCCGGCTTGCCGACGACGAACGCACGCTGTCGGCCGGGCTGGACGCCGACGATCTGAATCGGATGTTCACCGGGGGGTTCGATCCTTCGGCGTGGGCCACCACCGACGTCCGAACCTACCAGCCATCACTCGACCAGCACCGCGAGGTGCTGCGCAATTTCGCCGCAGCCATCCGGGGCGAGGAACCGCTGATTGCCCCGGGCGCTGAGGGTATCCACGCGGTTCGGCTGGCCAATGCGATCCACCTGTCCAGCTGGCTCGGCCGCGAGGTGTCGGTGACCGATCTTGACGAGGATAGCTACCTCGCCGAGCTCAACCGGCGGATCGCCGACGAGGCCGGACGCTGAGACCCCACGGCGCCATCTCCGCGCCGATCAGGTCACCAGCCGGCGCCGTAGCAGACCAGGGGCGGGCCGGGCGCGTCCACGGGGGCGAGGGTTGCGGCAAGGGCGTCCCAGACGGGTATCCCGGTGGCGAGACGCCGGTGCAGCGCCGGCATCACATCGGCGGCCGCGCCGTCCGACAGCGCTGCTGGCGAGGCCACCACGGTGCGGACGCCCATATGCAGCAGCGCCGTGGCCAGACCCAGCGGATCGTCCCCACGACTGCGGTTCCCCAGATCGCAGGCCGAGAGGATCATCACCGCGGGTAGCGGGTCGATGCGGTCGAACTCGTAGCCGAACACCGGGCCGTCGGCGAGGTCGATGTGGCTGAACAACGGGTTCTGCCGGTGGTGGTAGCCGTGCGCGGCGACGTGCAGAAGATCGGCCGAGGCAGCCGCCCCAGTGACCCGGCGGATGCTCGCCTCCTCCCCGGTCAGCAGGCCAGCGCCGGGCCACAGGTCAGCGCAGCTGCGGGCCTCCTCAGCAGCGCGAACGAGCCCGGTGCCGGCCACGAACAATGCCGTCCGCGGCGGCTCGCCCTCGGCCGTCTGCGCCCACGAGGTCGCACTGCGGGCGACCGTGACCGGGATCCCGGCGAGGCCGGGCAACAGCGTCCACGGCACCTGGGCGAGCGAACCGGGTGCGGTGATGACGCAGCGCCGGGTGGCCAGGGAATCCCGCAGGGGGGTGACCAGCAGGTCATCGAGGGCCGCGAGCCGATCGGTCAGGCTTGCCCGGACGGCGGCCGCCAGCCCGGCCGGCAGGTCGGTGGCGGCGACGTCGAGATCGGCGGCCAGGCTGGGCAGGAGTTCGGTGACAGCCTCGTTGCTGGCGAGCGGGACGCAGTCGGCCCGGCTGGGGGTGACGACCAGCGCCTGGAACCGGTGGTCCACCACCACCCAGGAGATCAGGGTGGCGTCCTGACCGGCGAGGGCCTGCTGGAGGGCGGCCAGGTTGACGGTGGGGGCGGTGCCGCGCGAGCCCTGGGTGCGCCAGGCCCGGGCGCGGATCCGTCGGCGCAGCTCCCGGATCCGCGCCGGATCGCCGCCCAGGGAGGTGAGGGCCCGCAGATCGGCCAGGTCGGCGGCCTGCTCGGGATCTTCAGGCGGGCGGACGGGGACCACCCGCGAGGACGCCGCCCGGGTGCGTTCGGACCATTCGAGGATCAGGGTCGGGTCGGCGCGGGCGACGGCCAACGACAACCCCAGGCTGCCGAGGTCGGCCATCGCGTGGGACAGCGACGTCTGGAGTTCGAGACTTCCCAGCGTCGACTGCAGGCTGTGGGCCGCCTCGAGGGTGGAGCGGAGACTGCGCAGCGCGTCGGCCCGGCGGCCGAGGGCGACTTGGCGTCGTGCGAGCACGCTCGCCGCCCACGGGTCGATGTTCCGCCGGGTGGAGCGGGGTAGAGGCACGGTGCTGGCCTCGTCCAGACGGCCGTGACGCAACAGATGCGCGCACCGGGCGACGGCGACCTCGCCGGCCTCGCTGGTGAGCCCGTGGCGCAACAGGTCGTCGGTGAGCCGGGCGAAGGCCGGTGGGGTGCGGGTGCCCGCGGCGACCGCACAGGTGGCGGCGACGACCTCGGCGCGGAACTGGGGTACGTCGGCATCCATGGCGCCGAAGAGCCGGGAGGCGCGCCGGGCCCATCGCAGCCCGCCGCGGGGGTCGTCGGAGGCGGACAGCCGGGCCAGGACCAGGCTCGCCTCGGCCTCGGCGCGCCGGGCGCGGCCTCGCCGGAACAGGGTGATGGCCTCGGTGAGATCGCGCACGGCGTCGTCCTGCAGGCCGGCGGCTGCCAGCACCTCGGCGCGGTCCTGCAGGCAGATCCCCCGCAGCGTCGGGGAGAGCGCCGACAGATAGTCGGCGACGGAGTCCATGTCGGTGAGAGCGCGCACCGGATCACCCAGCAGGAAGGCGGCATACCCGGCGTTGTGGCGGGCCTTCGCGCCCTGCACGGTGGCGTCGACCCCTGACGCGGTGGCCCGCGCCAGCGCGGTCGCCGCACGGTCGAAGTCGGCCAGGGCGCGGCGGGGGGCGCCGACCGCCAGGTGGAGGTTGCCCCGGTTGAGCAGGGTCCGCCCGAGCATCACCGGGTCGCCGTCGAGGGCGCGAACGGCGACGTCGAACCAGGCGAGGGCATCGTCGTGACGCCCCCGCCTCAGGGCGACAACCGCACGTTGGCCGTGGACGATGCCGGTGGTTCCGGTGTCGATATCGGGGACGGCGAGTGCCTCCAGGCACGAGGCGTCGGCGGCCTCGAGGTTGCCCAGTTCGGCCTCGGCGTAGGCGAGGGTGGCCAGCAACCGGGCCCGGGTGACCGGGTCGGGATCACGGGCCAGCCCCGTGCGCGCCAAGGTGGCGGCGCGGACGTGGTGGCCCGCATTCGTGGCCGCGCGTGCCCGACGGTGAAACTCCCCCGGGTCGAGCATTCCCCGATTCTCGCACCCCGGCGTCCGGCACGGCCAGCGATTCCCCCGATGGACCGAAAGCCGCCCGTCCGGGGTCGGGGGAGCTCAGCCGGGGGTGCCGATCCCGGTGACTCCGGTGACGACGGTCCGCGCCCGATCCACCGGATCGTCGGGAAGTCCGTCGGCGCACAGCGCTTGGGCGAGACGTCCGGCGATGAGCGGTGCGGAGAACGAGGTGCCACTCCACAGCCCGAATCCGGAGGAGAAATCGTCAGGGTCGATGCTGGCGCGGGGTCGGTCTCCGGCCCGGGAGGCGGCACTGGCCTGGAGGCCACCCTGGAAGGTGTCGGGCATGGTGCTCATCACCGCCGCGCCCGGGGCGAAGGTGTGCACCCACGGCCCGACATTGCTGAACAGGGCGTCGGTGCCGTTCGGGTTGAGGGCGCCCACGCTCACCAGCGGGGCTCGGGCCTCCGACCAGTCGACCGGGCCGGCCCCGTCGGACCAGGGTCCGAACGCCGCCGGGAACCGGGGTCGGGTGGTGCCGTCGTTCCCGGCGGCGCAGACGATGATCACTCCGAGGTCGGTCAGCGCCTGGAGGGTCTGCCAGAGCGGGCCGTCGAACAAGGGGTCCTCGGGCAACTCGTGGTAGTAGCCGACCGACAGGCTGACGACGTCGAGATCGAGCCCGTCCGGATCGCCGGCGCGGGCCCGGCGGACCAGTTCGGCCAGGTCGTCGAGGGCGTCCACGAGATCCTGCTCGGTCATTGCGCCCTCGGGCGGCAGCACCCGCCAGCTGGCGATCTGGGCGTCCGGCGCGGCCTGGTGGATCAGCCCGGCGCTGAAGGTCCCGTGACCGGCGTAGGCGTCGAGCACGCCGTCTAGCGGGCCGACCGCATCGGGGAAGTGCTCCGGTCCGGTGAGCGGATCCAGTCCGATGGGTTCGCCGTCCACGGTGACATCGGTCAGGACGACCGCCTGGTCTTTTCCCACCTCGCGTGAGGTCGGGAGCCAGGGGTGATGTCCACATCCGGAGTCGAGCAGGGCCACCACGGGACGCCGGCCC
This sequence comes from Propioniciclava sp., assembly GCA_047973315.1. GTDB lineage: Bacteria > Actinomycetota > Actinomycetes > Propionibacteriales > Propionibacteriaceae > Propioniciclava. Next base: position 5,526 of record JBKEBV010000041.1, on the reverse strand, counting down.
GGCCAGGTCTGGCTGCGCTGCGGCGGGGGACCCACGTAGGCGATCGGCTGACGTCCGCCCCGGCCGGGAAAGCCGTAGGCGGCGGTCGGGGCCGAGTCGGTGAAGGGGGCCGAGTCGGTGAAGGGGGCTGAGTCGGTGAAGGGGGCTGAGTCGGTGAACGGTGCCGAGTCGGTGAACGGAGACAGGGTCAGCACATGATTGAGCGACAGGTTCCGGGTCGCGCTGGGGTGGCTGGCGCGAAGCTGCTGCAGCAGCGCCCACGCGTCCGGCGGCGGGACGACCCGTCCGGTTTCCGGCTTCAGGCGGCGGACGGTCGAGCGTCGCCACTTCCGGCAGGATCCGGCCTTCTCGCAGCGCCAGCCGAGTTCGGGAGCCATCCGCGCCAGCAGACGGTTGGCCTCCCGGTCATCAGCGGGCGCTATCAACGCATCCGGGATGTAGGCCGTGGAGCGCAGTGACTGGCCTGCCAGGACCGGATCCCGGAGGGGATCCAGCACCCGGGCACGGGCAGCGGCGAGCGCCCGCCGTGAGAGAGGTCGAGGTTCGCGGTCAACGGGGTGCATGGGGATCCTCCTCAGATCTCGAACAGTGTGGTGCGGAACTCGCTCGCAGGTGCTTCCGATGCTGCGTCCGTGGTGGCGACCACCAGTCGGCTCAGACCGTGGGTGGCGACAGGCAGGGTGAAGCGGCCCTGCTCATCAAGGGTGGCGGTGCGGGTGGCATCGCCCTGGGTGATGGTGACGGTGCCGCCTCCGGCCGGTGTCACCCAGCCGTCCAGTCGGAGACCGTCGGGATCGTCCTGGGTGACGCGGACCAGAACGGTCAGGGCACCGGAGCGGAACTCGATGAGAACCCGATCGGTGCGGTCGTTGCGCGCTCCGACGAGCTGGTGCGAGCGCTGGACCAGGGTGAGCAGCGCATAGTCGTCGTCGACCTCCTCCATGGCGAGGGCCACCAGGATGGTCTCGGAGAGGTCTGCCGGTGGGGGATCCCACCGCTCCCAGCCGGCCCGGACTGCGGCCAGCAGGGCGTCATCGCCCGGTGCTGTGGTCATGCGATGTCTCCTTGGATGAGGGTGCGGAGCTTGTCGAGGCAACGGCGGCGGGTGGGACCGATGCTGCCGATCGGCATGCCGGTCTCAGCGGACAGTTCGGCATAGCCGGGACGTTCGGCGAACGCGATGACTCGGATCAGGCGGCGGCACCGGGCGTCCAGCGCCGACACCGCCCGCCACAGCACAGTGGCCTCCAGACCGGCGACAGCGGCGTCCTCCGGAGACGGCCCGGGTGCGGCGACGTCGGGTGCGACCTCGTCGACCGGGATCTCGCGGGCGCGGGTCGCTCGCCACGCCAGTCGGCGGGCGGTGGTGATCAGCCATCCTCCGACCGCCTGGGGGTCGCGGACGGAGTCGCGGTGGCGGATCAGCTGGAGCCAGGCGCCTTGGATCGTGTCCTGGGCGGCCTCCTCGGTGAGCCCATAGCTGCGGACGGTGTGCCACAGCGCCGGTGTCAGTGCGCGGACCAGGTCATCGAGCGCACGTCCCTCTCCGGCGACCCACCGGGCATACGCGTCGGCCGCGATGTCCCACGCGCTGGGTTCGGAGGCCGTGTCGCCGACCGGGTGGCGGTGCATGACGCCATTGAAGCTCACGTCGAGGAGGAGGCGACAGGGGGCGGGTCTGATACCTGCCGCGGTGAAGAGGTGTGGGGCGGCGTCGGATCAGGGTCGGCCCGCCGTCGACAACGGCTGGCTCGCTGCCGGGCGGGCACAGGCGATCTGCCCACGAAGGCGGGCTCGCAGAGCCAGGGCGAGCAGGACGACCGCGCCCAGAGCCAGTGCCGGCTGGATCGGGGCGAACCAGGTCAGGGCGCCGGAGTAGCCCAGGGCGAGCAGCGCAAGCTTGTTGCAGACCGGGCAGCCGACCGCGAAGAAGGTGAGGAATCCGCCGACGACACCGCCGCGGGAGACCCGTTCATCGGCTGAGGTGCCGGGCTCGCGCACATAGGTGGCCATCAGCAGGCCGCCGAGCGCCGCGCTGGTGACCAGCGTGGGCCAGGACCACCAGGTGACGCCGACGTCGCGCCCGAAGACGGGTGTGGGGATCATCGCCGTGGGGACAGCGATGAGCACCATGCTGGCCAGGGCCGCGAGCGCGGCGAAGCGCCATCGCCGGGGAGTCCACATCTGCAGTGCCCGCATCTCCATACCCCCCAAGGTATACGACGTTGACCTCGGTGCCCAGCCCCGGCGCGCGGATCGCCACTACGCTGCCAAGGGTGAGAATCGCGACCTGGAATGTCAACTCGGTGAAGCAGCGCCTGCCGCGGCTGCTCGGCTGGCTCGATGACCGGACCCCGGATGTGGTGTGCCTGCAGGAGCTCAAGATGACCGAGGCGGCCTTCACCGACCTGGTCGCTGAGCCGCTGAGGGAGCGGGGCTACCGCTTTGCCAGTCACGGGCAGGAGCGGTGGAACGGGGTGGCACTGCTGTCGCGGGTCGGCCTGGACGATGTTGAGCGCGGGTTCGCCGATGAGCCGGGATTCCCCGATCCCGAGGCGCGGGCCATCAGTGCGACCTGCGGCGGGATCCGCGTGCACAGCCTCTACGTTCCCAACGGCCGCGAGCCCGACTCCGATCATTACCGCTACAAGCTGGCCTGGCTGGCGGCACTGCGCGAGGTGGTGGCCTCCGGGCCGGAGGCTGTCGCCGTCTGCGGGGACATGAACATCGCCCCGACCGATGCCGATGTCTTCGACCCGGCGGCTTTCGTCGATCAGACCCACGTGACCCCGCGCGAGCGGGCAGCGTTGGCGGCCCTGGAGGATCTGGGCCTGGCCGACATCGTCCGCGACCGGTGGCCGCAGGAGCAGGTGTTCTCCTACTGGGACTACCGGGCCGGGATGTTCCACCGGAACCTCGGGATGCGCATCGACCTGGTGCTCGGCTCCGCGCCGGTTGCCGGCAGAGTGCGGGCGGCCTGGGTCGATCGGGCTGCCCGCAAGGGCAAGCAGCCCAGCGACCACGCCCCCGTCATGGTGGATCTCGATACCGCGCCCGACGGGGACATCGGCCCGATGGTTCCTGCGCCTTCTGCTCCGGCACGTTCCACCAAGGGTGTCCGGTTGCCCCAGGCGCGGTGACGACGCCGAGATCGCCGCACAGCTGTCCCTGAGCGAGGCGACGGTCGCGACCTCCCTCAGGCGGGGGCTGCCACCCGAATCTGGTCCAGGCGGATGACGGTACCTCTCCTGTCATGGGCGGTCACCGTGACCACGGCTGCTGAACTCAAGCGGAACCCGGTGCCATCACCGGTCGCCCCACCGAGAACAACGGAGGTCTCGGTGCCCTCCCAGGCCCAGCCCGGCCCGGCATCCGGGAGCACGGTGAGTCCGTAGAACTCTGCTCCCCGCAGGGGCTCCCAGGACACCGTGGGGCGCAGGCCAGGTGCCACGGTGAGGGCTGGGGACCCGGTCCGGGCCGCCTGGGCCGCGCCGCGGTCGGTGTCGGTTCCCGCAGTGGGGCCGCAGCCGACGAGGAGGACGAGGGCGCCCACCAGGGCGAGGGTGCGCATCAGTCGACCTCGGTGAGCCAGGCACCGGACAGGCGACCGTGGTCGGCAAGCCGCTGCTGCAGCGTCGCGGCCGTCGCTGTCTCGCCCAGAGCCAGCGCCGTCTGCAGGTGGAGGGCGGTCAGGGCGGCGTCATCGGTCGCGTTCGCCCGGATATCCGCGTCCAGGCGGTCGGTGAGCTCATGGTGCACCGGGCTGCCGGGGAGGATGCCGCCGCGGGCGGCGAGGAGCGACAACCGGGCCAGGCCGATGGCGTCCCGCGGTTCGAGGCGCAGCAGTGCGGACGCGATGGCGTCGGCGGTCGCAGCCCCGATCCCCACGGTGAAAGTGGTCCCGCACTCCGCGGTCGAGGCGTCCTCGGCCAGCGCCTCGGCCTCGGAGACGAGCGCGGTGAGCTCATCCGCCAGGGGACCGACCTCGTCCAGCTGAGCCGCTGCCGAGCGCATCCTGGTTCCCACGTCGTCGGCCCGCGCGAGCCACGCGCCGTCGATCTCGGCAGATGCCGCCACGAAGCGCGGGGGGACGAGCTCGGTGAGGGCAGTTCCGCCGCCGACGGCGAGCATCATGTCCTGCACGGCGGACCCGTTCCAGGTTCCCTGCACCAGGCCGCAGCCGGCCGCATCAGGAGTCAGCGTGATGGCGGTGGTGGCCGGGTTGGTCTGGGCGAGCGAGGGTGCCGGGCTCCCGCCAACCGTCCGGTTGGCGTAAATGGTGGTTGATGACTGCGCCTGCAGGACGAGTTTCCCGTGCTGGTGAGTGACGGAGCCGTCGTAGGTGAACGTCACGTCAGCGCTCCCCACCTCGCCCTCGTCGGCGACGCCCACATCAGAGCTCAGGAAGGAGAGGATGAACGGAGGGTCGCCCTGGATGGCGGCGTCCTGCAGGAGCAGATCGAAACTGCCGCGCGCGTCGATATTCGCCGCCCCGGTCGCATCGGTTCCGCTGAAACGTCCGGTCAGACGCACGGTGTAGGCACCCTCGGACCACTCATCGGGGGTCTCGTCGGCATGCACAGGTTCCGCCAGGGCGAGGACGATGCATGCGAGGAGCGTGGGGGGCCATCGCATGGGACCAACCTAGGCCGAGAGACCGGGTTTCTGACAAGGCGACACGGGAAGAATGAACCGACGTGCGCCCGGATCGCGCAAGAAGCGCTAGTGACGCTCGTCGCCGTCACAAAGCTGGTTCCAGATTTTGCGCGCGATCAGTCCCACGGTGATTCGGGGCGCGTCGCACACATCTGAAACCGGATTTGTGACAGGGGGCTCATTAGTACCCATAGTCGTCCTCGGCCCCCTGAGCGTGGGTGATCCAGAGGTTCGCTACCGTGGCGAACCCGGGATCTGTTGGCCCATGGCGCAGGAGCGCCCCGAGCGCGTCGCAGGTGTGCGAGGGGGTCCATCCGGGGCCGTTGAGCGCCAACCAGGCAGTTCCTGCGTCCCCAGCACTGAGGCGTTCGTCAAAGATCGCCTGCTTGTCAGACTCTGCCTGCAACCAGGGAGGGAGATCTGCGACACCCGCGAGCGCATCCTCCGCGTACTCGAAGTAGCACGTGGCCGGGCGTGGCGTTCCCAGCGGGAACTCTCCGTCATAGGGGGTATGAGGAAGGTCCTGTCGGAGCAGCGCCTCGGCCAGTTCCTTCGGTGCGCGGGTCTGGAACTCATGCAACTCACCCAACATGTCAGGGTCGTCACCGTGGTGATCGGTGAACTCCTCGTACCGAGCGAGGTCCTCAGCGCTCACGCCCAGACGGCTTGCGATGAGGCCCACCGCGTCATCGTTTCCGTCCCGGTGGACAATCAACTCAACGATCGTCTTCGCCACCAGTTGATCTTCGGTGCGGCAGTCTTCGCTGACGCGGTCCCCGTCTTCCCGATACAGGGAGGCAAACACGGGTGTGCGTGGGACGAACCAGTGCTTCCAGACGCCTTGGTAGGGCCACCCCGATCCCTCCGAAC
>JBKEBV010000037.1:0-4869 GCA_047973315.1 Propioniciclava sp. | reverse complement strand
TCAATGATCTGCTGGGGGACTGGTTCGAGAAGAACCCCGCCGAGGGCAAGGACATCATCCGCAAGGCCCAAGCGGCCGCCCAGGCCAGGATCGCGGCCCGCAAGGCGCGGGACATGGCCCGGAACCGCAAGGGACTGCTCGGATCGGGCAGCCTGCCGGGCAAGCTGGTTGACTGCTCCAGCCGAGAGCCCCGGGAGTGCGAGGTCTTCATCGTCGAGGGTGACTCCGCCGGTGGGTCGGCCCGCGGTGGACGCGATCCCCGTACCCAGGCAATCCTCCCGATCCGCGGCAAGATCCTCAACGTCGAGAAGGCGCGTTTGGACAAGATCCTGGCCAACAAGGAGGTCGAGGCGATCATCAACGCGCTCGGCACCGGCGTCCAGGAGGATTACGACGCCGAACGGCTGCGCTATTACAAGATCGTGCTGATGGCTGACGCCGACGTCGACGGCGCCCACATCCGCACGCTGCTGCTGACGCTGCTGTTCCGCTTTATGAAGCCACTCATCAGCGCGGGCCACGTCTATCTGGCCCAGCCGCCGTTGTTCCGGCTGCGGTGGACCAATGCCGCCCACGAGTTGGCCTACACCGACGATCAGCGCGACAAGCTCCGGGTTGACGGGCTGGCGGGCGGCAAGAAGCTCCCGCAGATCAACCCGATCCAGCGGTACAAGGGTCTTGGTGAGATGGACGCCGAGGACCTGTGGAACACGACGATGGACCCCGAGCAGCGCACCCTGCTCCAGGTGACCTTGGAGGACGCGGCCGCAGCGTCGGAGATGTTCAGCGTCCTGATGGGTGAGGACGTCGAGCAGCGCCGGAGCTTCATCCAGCGCAACGCCAAGGATGTCCGTTTCCTCGATATTTGAGGAATCACGGATCAGTCATGGGTCAGCTCAGGCGCACCGGATCGGGTGATCGGCCTCACGCGTCGCGAGGCTGGGCAATTGTCTCCACCCGGCACCGGCCGAGCCGCCCGCTCGGCACCACACACCCCTTGATCCGTCTCCTCGACCGCACGAACCGACAGGACTACTGACGCATGAGTGACGACATCACCAACGAGCCCGGCACCGGGAGCCCCGAGGGCGTACCGGCTGAGGAAGGGCCCGATCAGGGCCGCTCGCCCGTTTCGCCTCCCTCGCCGCCGGACCCGGATCCCCGGCTCGACGCTGAGATCGACCGGCCGGATGCCTTCACCCCCGATCCCGGCGAGTCGCCGGTCGCGGTGGTGGCCCCGGACAAGGACGCCGTCGAGACGATGCGGGGTCGGGTGGCAGAGGTCGAACTGAACGACGAGATCCAGCGCAGCTATCTCGACTACGCGATGAGTGTCATTGTCGGCCGGGCGCTTCCGGATGTCCGTGACGGGCTCAAGCCGGTGCACCGCCGGGTGCTGTACACCATGTTCGATGGCGGCTACCGACCTGACCGCGGCTGGAACAAGTGCTCCCGGGTGGTGGGCGACGTGATGGGCAAGTATCACCCGCACGGTGACTCGGCCATCTATGACACCTTGGTCCGGCTGGCACAGAAGTGGGTGATGCGGCATCCGCTGGTCGCCGGGCAGGGGAACTTCGGCTCGCCCGGCAATGACGGTGCCGCGGCCATGCGGTACACCGAGTGCAAGATGGACCCGCTGGCCATGGAGATGGTCCGCGATATCGACCAGAACACGGTCGACTTCCAGCCCAATTATGACAACCGGGAGATGGAGCCCACTGTCCTTCCGGCGCGGTTCCCGAACCTGCTGGTCAACGGTTCGACCGGTATCGCGGTCGGTATGGCGACGAACATCCCGCCGCACAATCTGGTCGAGGTCAACGACGCCGTCCAGTGGATGCTCGCGAACCCCGAGGCCTCCCGCGAGGAGACCCTCGAGGCGTCAATGGAGCGCATCAAGGGTCCGGATTTCCCCAATGGAGCCCTCATCGTGGGCCGTAAGGGGATCGAGGATGCCTACCGCACGGGGCGCGGGTCGGTCATCATGCGGGCGGTCATCGAGATTGAGGAGGACTCGCGGGGTCGCGCCCAGTTGGTGGTCACCGAGTTGCCGCACATGTGCAACCCCGACAACCTGGCGCTGAAGATCGCCGAATTGGTCAACTCGGGCCGGCTGACGGGCATCGCTGACATCCGCGATGACAGCTCCGCCCGGACCGGGCAGCGACTGGTCATCGTGTTGAAGCGGGACGCCCAGCCGCGGGTGGTGATGAACAACCTCTACAAGCACACCCAGCTCCAGGACACGTTCGGCTGCAACATGCTCGCCCTGGTCGACGATGTGCCCCGCACGCTGCGCCTCGACCAGTTCCTGCGGTACTGGGTGCGCCACCAGATCCAGGTCATCCAGCGGCGGACGCAGTACCGGCTGGACGATGCCGAGGCCAAGGCGCATCTGGACCGCGGACTGGTCAAGGCGCTCAACAGGCTGGATGAGGTGATTGCGCTCATCCGGGCGTCGCGGACGGCCGAGGAGGCCCGCCAGGGATTGAAGGACCTGCTCGACATCGACGATGCGCAGGCCACCAATATTCTCGACCAGCAGCTGCGGCGGCTGGCGGCGATGGAGATCGAGGCGATCATCGCCCGTTTGGCCGAACGCGAGCGTCAGATCGCCGACTTCAAGGACATCCTCGCCCGACCGGAGAGGCAGCGGGAGATCGTCGCCACCGAGGTGCAGGAGATCACCGACAAGTACGGCGATGAGCGGCGGTCGCGGATCGTCTCGGCCGATGGTGACCTTTCCGATGAGGACCTGATCCCCGATGAGGACATGGTGGTCACCATCACCGTCGGCGGTTATGTCAAGCGCACCCGCACCGATCAGTACCGGCTGCAGAAGCGTGGCGGCAAGGGGGTGCGTGGTGCGACGCTGCGGGCCGATGACGCGGTGGAGCACCTGTTCACCTCGTCCAACCATCAGTGGTTGTTGTTCTTCACCAACTTCGGGCGGGTCTACAGGACCAAGGTGTGGCAGCTGCCGGAGGCCTCGCGCGACGCGAAGGGTGGCCACGTCGCCGGACTGATGAGTTTCCTGCCGGAGGAGAAGATCGCGGGGGTGTTGGCGATCAGGTCGTATGAGGACAAGCCCTACCTGCTGCTCGCGACCAAGCGCGGGCTGGTGAAGAAGACTGACCTGACCGCCTACGACTCGCCACGGCAGGCGGGGCTGATCGCGGTCAACTTCCGTGAGGACGATGACGAGCTCATCGGAGCGAAGATCTGCTCGGCCGATGACGATGTGCTCCTCATCAGCCGGAAGGGTCAGGCGATCAGGTTCAACGCCACCGATGAGCAGTTGCGGCCGATGGGGCGGGCGACGTCGGGCGTCACAGGCATGAAGTTCCGCAGTGGCGATGCGCTGTTGTCGATGGCGGTGATCGATGCGGAGATGGATGAGGACGACCGTTACGTGGTTACCGTCACCGACGGCGGGTTCGCCAAGCGGACCGCCGTCAGCGAATACCGCATCCAGGGCCGTGGTGGCCTGGGGATCAAGGCGATGAAGCTCAACAGCGATCGGGGTTCGCTCGTCGGTGGGCTCGTGGTGGCCGAGGATGACGAGGTGTTGGCGATCAAGGAGTCCGGTCAGGTGATTCGTTCGTCTGTCGCTGAGGTGCCGGCGAAGGGCCGCGACACCATGGGAGTCAAGTTCGTCAGCCTGCCCACCGGCGACGCGGTGTCGGTCATCGCGCTGTATCCTGAGGCCCGCGAAGAGACAGGCGAGGGTGAGCAGAGCGACGGTTCGGAAGGCGGCGAGCCCCCTGCGAACGCGGAACCGGCTACGGTTGAGGGCGAAACGTCATTGGATGCTGACGTGACCGTCGCCGCGGAGGAGGACGACAGTGAGTGAGCCGCAGCCGTACGAGGCGACCGTGTCGCGCGGGGGAGTCACCGTGAAGCAGGACCAGCCTCAGCCGAGGCCGAAAGCTCCGGCGAAGTCGGAGAGTGCGCCTGAGCCCGATCTGGGCATCACCGTGGAGCGTCGTACGCGCAGCAATCCGCGGGTTCGGCGGGCCCGGCTGCGGATCTCACGGGTGGATCCGTGGTCGGTGATGAAAACGTCCTTCCTGTTCTCCATCGCCTTGGGCATCATGGCGTGGGTGGCGGTATACGTCGTGTGGACCCTGCTGGAGGCCTCGGGCATGTTCGAGTTCATCGACAATGGGCTCACGATGCTGTTGTCGAACCCGCAGGATCAGACTCCGGTCCGGATGCAGGACTACATCAACACGAACAAGGTCATGGGTGTGACCGCGCTGCTTGGCGTGGTCAACGTCGTGCTGCTCACGGCGCTCGGAACGATCTTCGCGTTCCTGTACAACTTGTCAGCCGGGATTCTCGGTGGTCTGGAGCTCACGCTGGCCGAGGACTGAGCGTGTCCACCAGCCCCGATGACCCTGCCGGTTCGGCACCGGAGGTTGCACTCCGCCCGCTGACGCTGCCCAATCTGATCACCCTGGTCAGGTTTCTGCTGATCGGGCCACTGTGCTGGATGATCCTCACAGGCACGGCGCAGGGTACGTGGACGCCGGTGATCCTGCTCGGGTTGTGGGCCTCGACCGACTGGATCGACGGTGTGCTTGCGCGGGCGCTCCATCAGGTCTCGCGGTTCGGACAGTTGCTTGATCCGCTGGCGGACCGGCTCGGCATCAGCGCCATTCTGCTCTCGCTGGCGGTGGTCGACGCGGTCCCGTGGTGGATGCTCGTGGTCATTGTCGCCGTCGATCTCGTGGTGTTGTCCATCGCCCAGGGGCCGTTGCGTGACGGCAGCCTGAGGGTGAGCTGGATCGGGAAGGTCCGCACTGCGACGCTGCTGTTCGCCATCGTGCTCCTGGTTCTGGGGGTGAGTGTGTGGCAGCCAGC
>JBKEBV010000031.1:0-48155 GCA_047973315.1 Propioniciclava sp. | reverse complement strand
GATGGATGATGGCGATCTCCATGGGAAGCCAGACCGTGTAGCAGCCCTGCACCGCCCAGGCGACCAGGAAGGTGGCAAAGGTCGGCGCTGCCGCAACCGCCCAGGAGGCGAGTGCGGTGGCTACCGTCGACCAGACCAGGATCCGCTGGTGCCCCCACAGGTCACCCATCTTGGCCAGCACCGGAACGCTGAGGGCCGACACCATCAACTGCGCCGCCTCGAACCAGTTGACGTCGGCGTCGTGGATCCCGAGATGGCGCGCGATGTCGGTGAGGATCGGCGTGTAATAGCCCTGCAGGATGCCGGAGGTGACCTCCACAGCGGCCAGCGCGGCGACGAGTGTGCCGAGCCCGGACAGCCCCTTCATGTGGTTGCGCCCTCGATCAGCCGGGTCATGAAGTGCACACCCTCGGCGAGGGTCGCGGTGCTGACGCGCTCATCGGCTCCATGGATACGCCCGCGGTCCTCGTCCGACATCCGCAGCGGGGCGAACCGGTACACGTGCCGGCACCAACGGGCGAAATGACGGGAATCGGTGGCGCCGTTCTGGGTGTAGGGCGCCGCGACCGCGTCCGGGAAGGCCTCGCCGGCGACCTTGACGAGAAGCGCCCAGCGGTCATCGTCGACGGTTGACACCGCCGATGCCTCGGTTGCCTCGATGATCTCGGCGGTGATCGAGCGGTCGGCGACGGCGCGGGACAGCCGGGCTAGCGCCGCGGCCACCGTCGTGGTCGCCGACAGCCGGACGTTGACGGTTGCCGCCGCCCGGGTCGGGAGCACATTGGCGGCAGGGGAGCCCTCGAGCTGGGTCACCGCAATCGTCGTCCGCACCGTCGCCGCGGTCTCCGGGCTGATCCGGGCGAGGATTTCGGCGATGACCGGTGCCCAGGTGTCGGTCCGGGCGTAGAGCGCCTGGTACCCGCCCCGAGCATGGCGGCCCAGCGTGAGCAGCATCGCCCGGGTCGGGGTGTCGAGGTGTGCGGGGAAGGTTGTCCGGTCGAGGCGCCCGACAGCCCGGGCGATCCGCGCGGTCGCACCCCCGCGGCGGGGGACCGAGGAGTGGCCGCCTTCGTCGACGGTGCTGAGCCGCAGGGTCAGCGTGCCCTTCTCGGCGATCCCGATCATGGCGGCTGGAACGCCGACTCCGGGAACCGCACCCGGATCGATGACGGCCCCGCCCTCGTCGAGAACCAGCCACGGCACGATGCCGCGCCGCCGGAGCAGGGTGGCCGCCTCCCGGGCGGAACCGCCGTCGACCTCCTCATCGGCGCTGAACAACAGCCACACGTCACGCCGTGGCCGGTGTCCGCGCGCGATGAGGCCTTCGACTGCTTCGCAGACGGCCAGCAGGGCGCCCTTGTCGTCGACGGCGCCGCGACCGACCAGGTGGCCGCCGACCACCGTTGCGGCGAAGGGGGGTGAGGTCCAGTCCTGATCGGCCGGCACCACGTCCTGGTGTGCCATCAGCACCAGCGGCGCGTCGTGGTCGGTGGTGCCGCGCCAGCAGAAGAGCAGACCGTGGGCGCCGACCGGGGTCAGCTCGCAGGTGTCGTGGAGGTGGGGATAGAGCTCGGCGAGCGTGGAGTGGAGGGCGGTGAACGGCGCCGGATCGGTGAGGGCCGGGTCCCGGTCGGCCACGGTGGGACAGGCGATGAGTCGGCGGAGGTTCTCGGTGAGGGTGGCCTCGGTGCCGCCGGCGGATGCTGCGGTCATGGGCGCATCGTATTGCCTGCGGCCGCAGGGCTGGCGGGCGGTCGGAGGTGCGGCGCGCTGTGGGATCATGGGGGCCATGTCGTCTCTGCTGTCCCAACTCTCCGATCGTGTACAGCTGGCCGCCGGAATCGACCCCGAGATGCGACCGGCGACCAAGGCTGCGTTCGGCCATTTCCAGTCGAACGTGGCCCTACGGCTGGCGAAGGCCGACCGGCGACCTCCCCGGGATGTCGCCGCCGACCTGGTGGAGCGGCTCGACGTCGCGGATCTGTGCGAACCGGTGGAGATCGCCGGTCCGGGCTTCCTCAATTTCCGGATGCGCCCGGGGGTGTTGGCCGAGGCGGCCTCCGACCTGCTTGTCGACCCGCACGTCGGCATTGAGCAGGTGGAGACTCCGCAGACGGTGGTCATCGACTACTCCGCGCCGAACGTGGCCAAGCAATTGCATGTGGGGCATCTGCGCTCCACGATCATCGGCGACTGCTTCCGTCGGGTGCTGCTGGCCCGGGGCAATCGCGTGATCGCCCAGAGTCACATCGGGGACTGGGGCCGCCAGTTCGGGATGCTGGTCGAGCAGGTGCTGGACGAGGGCCTGGACCTCGACTCCCTCGATCTTGCCGGCGCCGAGGAGCTGTACCTGCGCGCCAACGCCCACCTCAACCAGGATGACGGCTTCGCGACCCGGGCCCGGGACCGGGTGGTGCTGCTCCAGGCCGGCGACCCCGAGACCAGGGCCATCTGGCAACGGCTCATCGACCTCAGCCTGACGGGGTTTGACCGGACCTACAGTCGGATGAATGTGCTGCTCACCTCCACCGACAGCGCCGGGGAGTCGATCTACAACGCCATGCTCGGGCCGCTGTGCGCCGATCTGGAGGAGCGCGGGATCGCGGTCCACGATGACGGGGCCCTGGTGGTGTTCGCCGATGGGTTCGACGTTCCGGCGATCCTGCGGAACTCCCAGGGTGGCTACGGCTACGACTCCACCGACGTCGCTGCCGTCAAGTACCGGGTCGAGGAGTTGGCCGCCGACCGGATCCTCTATGTCGTCGGCGCACCGCAGACTCTCCACTTCGCCCTGATCTTCGCGGTGGCGCGCAAGGCCGGTTATCTGCCGGACTCGGTGCAGGCGGTTCACGTGCCGTTCGGTCAGGTGCTCGGCCCGGACGGGAAGAAGTTCTCGACCCGTGAGGGCACCGCTGTGCGGCTCGATACTCTCCTCGACGCGGCCGAGGAGGTTGCCACCCGGAGCGTCGCGATGGCGGCCATCAAGTATGCCGACCTGTCGAACCAGCTCCAGAAGGACTATGTGTTCGACCTCGACCGGATGACTGCGACCACCGGCGACACCGGGCCCTACCTCCAGTACGCCCACGCTCGGGTGACCCAGATCCTGCGCCGGGCGGAGGCCGACGGAGAAACCGTCGGTCGGGTCACGGTGCTCGACTCCGCCGAGGAGCAGGCGCTCGCCCTCCAGCTCTCCCGGTTCGGTGAGGTGGTGGCCTCGGTGGCGACCGACCTCCAGCCGCACAAGTTGTGCACCTACCTGTTCGAGCTTGCCACCGCGCTGAGCGTCTTCTACGAGCGCTGCCCGGTGCTCAAGGCCTCCGGGGAGATTCGGGCCTCGCGGCTGGCCCTGTGCGCCACCGTCCGGCGCGTGCTGGGGACGGGCCTGGTTCTGTTGGGTATTGAGGCTCCCGACCAGATGTGAGTCAGCCTCCGGCGAGTTCGTCGGGATGCTTGAGCCGGTCCTTGGCCAGCCAGGCCGCCCCGACGATGCCGGCCGCGTTCCGAAGCCTGGCGGCCACGATCGGCGTCCGCAGGTTGAGGAGCGGGAGAAACTGGTCGGCCTTCTTCGAGACCCCGCCGCCGACGACGATCAGGTCGGGGGAGAGCAGGAACTCCAGCGTCGAGTAGTAGGTCTGGAGCCTCTCGGCCCAGGTGGGGAAGTCGAGGTCCTCGCGTTCCCGGGCTGAGGCGGCGGCAACGGACTCGGCATCGACTCCGTCGATCTCGATGTGGCCCAGTTCGGCATTGGGGATCAGCACGCCGTTGTGGATGAGCGCGGTTCCGATGCCGGTGCCCAGAGTGGTGACGATCACCAGCCCCGGGTGCTTCTTGGCCGCGCCCCAGCGCACCTCGGCCACGCCGGCGGCGTCGGCATCGTTGACCAGGGTCACGTTGCGGCCGAGTTCGGCGGCGAAGATGGCTTCAGCCGGGGCATCGATCCAGCTGTCATCGATGTTGGCCGCCGAGCGGGTGACCCCGTGGGCGACGATGGCCGGGACGGTGATGCCGACCGGGGCGTCGCCCAGGGTGTCGGCGAAATGCGCGGCGATCTCTCCCACGACTGCCGCGACCGCCTCGGGAGTGGCCGGCTGTGGTGTCGGGATCCGGAGCCGATCGGTGGTGAACTTGCCCCGCTTCAGATCGACCACCGCGCCCTTGATTCCCGATCCGCCGATGTCGATGCCCAGTGCCTGCCCAATCTTCATGAGGGGGATCCTAGCGACCTGTCGCACCAGAACTGGTGCATTCGCCACACCCGATGCGCCGCAGGCTGCTGGGGATCTCAGCGACACCCCGGCACCGATCCCGGATCGGCCGACGTGCCCGGAGCAGAGCGGGCAGCGTGCGAAGGGATCCGTCGTGGTCAGAGCAGATCAGGAGAGGTCAGAGGTCGCCACGGCCGCCGCGCGATCGAGCGGTGAACAGTAGGATCCGATCAAGCCCCCGCGCCTGGTCCGGGGGTGTTGGACGACCAAGGAGAGAGACGCAATGACGCATCAGTTCAACCATGTCGGGATCACCGTCACCGATCTGGATCGATCCCTCGACTTCTACTGCGGAACGCTCGGGCTTCCGCGGCCTCCCGAGGGTCACATCTTCCCGATCGAGGGGGAGTGGCTCGGCTACGTGGTCGGTGCCGACAATCCGCGGATCCGGGTGGCCTTCGTACCCCTGGACCACGGGATCCTGGAACTCCTGGAGTACGAACGCCCCGCTGAGGGCAAGAAGAGCGCGTCCCTGGACAACTGGGACACCGGCGCGATGCACCTGGCTCTCAACATCGTCGACCTGCCCGGCTTCTACGACAAACACCGCGACGATGTCGACTTCCTGTCCGCCCCGCAGACCGTGGTCGGCGGCCCGTGGGCCGGTGGACTGGTGCTCTACCTCCGCGATCCTGACGGTATCCCCGTCGAGCTGGTCGACACTCCGGCGCAGGAGGCCTGACCTCAGTCGGGTGGTCGAGTCCCCTCGGCGAGCGCGCTCGGCAGTGCCCAAAGATCGGCTCCGTCGAGCGCGGTGCCGAGCAGGGGTGCGTCGGCGCGCAGGCCGGGAGGATCAAGGAGTTCCGCGGCCCGCACCGTGCGGGCCCGGGTCATCTCGGTGAACACAAGTTCGCGGGCGTGGCGTTCGTCGATGTGCTCGATGGCCGCCTGGCCGAAAGCGCTTCCGGCCGGGTGCAGGGAGACCGAGGCGAGCCGCATTCTCCGCAGCAGTGGTCCCTGAGCAAGCTGGACCGACTGGAGTCGGGCGTGGGGGATCATCGTCTGCCGCCGATGGAGCCAGCCGGATCTGGTGAGGACCACCAGGGCGTCGTGAGTATGGCCCATCCAGCGATGCGCGAACGGGTCGAGCCACCGGGCCCGGCGTGGGGGAGGAGTGAAGGTGACCGCGTCCAGCCGGAGAGCGGGCCACACCGCAGCCAGCGCGGTCTGGATCTGGTGGGGCCGTCCGATGGGCAGCAGGACGGTGCTGGTCGCATCCTCACCATCGGAGGCATTCCCCAGAACGCCGACATCGAGCCGCCCCCGGTTGATCAGTCGCCATCCGAACGGCTGCCGCAGCTGGAGGGACTGGACCCGGTAGGCGGGGATGGTCTGGCTGGTGAGGGTGAACAGTCCTCGGGAGATCCGCAGGCCGGCTGAGGTGCGCGCCAGGGTGTAGCGGAACTGCCCGAACACCCGGGTGCTGAGGAAGCCGGCCAGAGCGAGCAGAATCGGGATCGCCCCACCTCCGGCCGCGATCAGTGGGGCGTCGAAAACCCGGGTCAGGATCACCGGCACGCTCAGCGCGATCAGGAGGCCCACGAACTCCAGCGACATCGCCGCACCCAGCAGGAGATCGGCAGCGGTGAGCCGGATCAGGATCTGGTCGTCGGCGTCCAAATCGTCCCAGGCGGAGGCGGTTGGCGGGGCGTTGACGCTGGTGTCGCTGCGGCCGTGGGCGCGCGCCATGAGGTAGTCGCGCAACCGGACCGCCTCGCCTCGGCTCAGGTAGCCGAGTCGGGTGGAGGATTCGGCGCCGACGTCGATGCTCAGTTCGGCAAGCCCCAGGATCCGGGCGGCGAAGGGCTGGTTCAGATCGACTGACTGCACCCGCGAGAACGCGATGCGCTGGCTCTCGGCGAAGGCGCCTCGGTTCTCCAGCCGGAGTTCCTGCTCGTCGATGAGGTACCGAGTCGTCCACCAGGACCAGTAGTTGGCTACCAGTGCGACGAGGACCCCTGCACCCACCAGCCAGAACCACCAGGGCATCCGGCTGGTCAACTGGCCGACATCGGCCATCGCCGGATCTCGGGAGAGGACGGAACTGACGGTGTACCCGCCGACGGCGACGACGCCGATCCACATCCGCACGATCGGCGTCAACGGGTGAAGGCGTTTCTCCCGTGCCAGGGCCGGCTCCTGGGCCGGGGTCAGCGGGACGTCCGGTGGCGGTGGCTGCTCAGTCACAATCCGGACC
Source organism: Propioniciclava sp. (assembly GCA_047973315.1). GTDB lineage: Bacteria > Actinomycetota > Actinomycetes > Propionibacteriales > Propionibacteriaceae > Propioniciclava. Next base: position 41,690 of record JBKEBV010000031.1, on the reverse strand, counting down.
CCGTGGCATCGCTCATCTCGATGATCCGGTCGCGCAACGCGCGGGCCTCCTCCAGGGGGAGCCCCGGAATCGTCGCATCGGTGGCCGATGAGGCGGTGACCAGCTCCACCGTGGCCAGACCGAAAGACCGGCTCAGGGGCCCGGAGCTGACCTTGACCACCTGCATCCGGCCGAACGGAACCACGGTGAGCTCGCGGAACCACAGTCCGTGCGTGACGCACAGGTCGGCATCGCGCTCGGCGTAGCCCCAGGAGGCGACCACACGTCTGGCTCTCAGCCACTGCCACCCCCAGCACAGCAGGCCCACCCCGGCCAGCGTGACCGACAACCAGAGCCTGCCGGCGATGAGCCAGCTGGCGACGACCGCGACCGTGGTGATGACCCCCCAGGTGAGGGAGAGGCTCAGCCGGTTGACGGTGGCCAGCCGGGGAGAGAGGCGGTTCCACCGGTGGGCCGGAGGGGCGAAGAGTGCCGGCGTGTCGGGCGGGCCCTCAGCGGCGGGTGACGGCTGCGGCTGGTCCATGACCCCCAGCCTAGGGAACCGCTGATCAGGACGGGCCGACGGCCGGTCAGCTCTCCGGGCCGGACACGTCGACACCGCCGAAGAGCACCAGCCCACGCAGGACGATGATCGGCGCACCCGGCAGCGGATCATCATGTTTGACCGACGCGCCACCGAAGATCGCGACGGTTTCGTTGCGGACGGTGACGCCGCGCGGAACGACAATGTCGACACCACCGAAGATGACGCCAACGGTGAAGGTCACCTCGGGGGTGTCGAAGACGGCATCGGTGAAATCGAAGCTGCTTCCCCCGAAGAGGGTGATGTTGATCAGGCTCGGACCCACGTGCCACGCCCCGGTGCGTTCCACCCCGGAGAACAGCGCCCAGCTGGCGTCAGGTCGGACGCCCTGGCTGCCGCTCGATGGTCCGGGTTGTCGGGTGGCGTTGAAGGCGCCCATCATGCGCGTCTGGGGGGCCGGGACCAGATCGCGGGTGACCGCGCGCAGGTCGTCATAGGTCTTGGCGGCCATCGCCTGTTCCAGGCGGTTGTCGTGCTCGTCGCGTACGATGCGACCTTCGGCGTAGGCCGCCGACAGCAGGTCGGCGACCAGGGAGCGGTCAGTATCGCCGACGCGCATGCTGCCCGACCGCGGACCGGGTTCACCAGCGGAGTAGCTCATGGCGGTTACGCTAGCGGCGGCCGCCCGTGCGCGGCGAGCGGCGGCGGCGGGACCAGGGCTGGGCCCGGGTGGCCCCTGATCGCCGGACGGGCGTGCGCGAGGGCCGGCGAGATGGTTAGAATGGCCGGGCTGTCTCAACAGCGCGGGCGTAGCTCAATGGTAGAGCGCCAGCTTCCCAAGCTGGACACGCGGGTTCGATTCCCGTCGCCCGCTCTCAGGCCCGATAGCGCGGGAGTGGCCCGTAGTAGACGTCGTCGCGAATGTCTGCGGCCGGCGCGGCCGGATATCGGCGAGCAGCATGACGAGCATTGAACGCGGTGACGGCCGGGACCCGGAGCAGTGCGCAACCGATCACGATCACGCAGGCGCCGATACCGGCAGTCGGGTTGATAATCCACGCGCTCAGCGCCACCACGGCGGCCATGATGCTCCACCACCGGGTCCAGGCGTACCCCCACCAGGCGTAGTAGCCGGCAATGAGCGCCAAGGTACCGATCGCCATGACGAGACCGAACTCGGCTGCCACCAGCGCGACGCGCAGCAGGTCACCGGGGCCGGTGGTGAACAGGCCGTGCAGCCAGCTGGCGCCGGCGAAGTCCTCAATGGATCGCCAGAACGTTGTCAACAAGCCAGCGACCACCCCGGCGACGCCGACGTAGATCAGTGGCGTCGCCACCAGCACCGGCCAAGGGCGACGCAACTCCCCGGTACGGGGGTTGGTCGAGGGGTCTGTGCGGACCTCGGCCGTCCCGATGGCCGCCGGCGGGCCAGGATCGGGGGGACGGACCTCGGGCGCAGCGCCGCCGGTGGGGTTCGGTGTTGTCACGCCAAGGAGTCTATCCAGCCTCCGCCTCTGCCCGCCGAGTCTGGGCAGGCCTGGTTGGTGAGGCGCAGGACACCTCGCTGGCCACCACCGACCCCAACGTCCACGCCACCGTGGTCGCGACAGCCGACGACCGACCAAGGTTGGCCGGCTCCACCGGCCCCACCTCAGCGGTCAAGCACCCCTCACAGCTTCATGGTCCCCGTCTCGAGGAACCGGACATGCCAGCTCAGCGCCTCGCGCAGGTCGTGCGGCGTCTGCTGGCCGTTGGCGGAGACCTGAGCCCGGTCGAAGTAGTCCTGCAGCATCGGGCGGTAGTCCGGATGCGCACAGTTGTCGATGATGAGTTGGGCCCGCCGGCGAGGCGCGACGGCCCTGAGGTCGGCCAACCCCTGCTCGGTGATCAGGACCTGGACGTCGTGCTCGGTGTGATCGTGGTGGCTCACCATCGGGACAATCGCCGAGATGGCACCCCCCTTGGCGGTGGACGGGGTGACGAAGGCGGAGATGTAGGCGTTGCGGGTGAAATCGGCTGAGCCGCCGATGCCGTTCATCAGCCTGCTTCCCATAATGTGGGTCGAGTTCACGTTGCCGTACATGTCGGCCTCGATCATCCCGTTGCAGGCGAGCACCCCCAGCCGCCGGATCATCTCGGGATGGTTGGACAGCTCCTGCGGTCGCAGGATGATCCGGTCACGGTACTTCGCCGCCTCGTCGTTCATCCGCACGGCATACTCCGGGGACAGCGAGAACGCCGTCGCCGAGGCGACGAGCAGCTTGCCGGAATCGAGCAGGTCGACCATTCCGTCCTGAATGACCTCGGTGTAGGAGGTCAGATTCTCGAAGGGGCCGCGCTGCAGTCCGGCCAGCACCGCGTTGGCGACATTGCCGACCCCCGACTGCAACGGCAGCAGGTCCTTGGGCAACCGGTCGTGGGCCACCTCATTGGCCAGGAAGTCGAGGTAATGCCCCGCGATGGCCTCCGACAACGCATCGGGGGCCTTGAAGGGGGAATTGCGATCCGGAAGGTCGGTTTCGACGACGGCGACGACCTTCGACGGATCGATGCGGTAGGTCAGCTGGCCGATCCGGTGTCCGGGAGCCCGGACATCGACCTCGCGCCGGTTCGGCGGGAGCGCGAAACCGTAGTAGAGGTCGTGCATGCCGTACAGGTCTTCGGACTGCCAGGCGTTGACCTCCAGGATGACCTTCTCGGCCTTCTCCAGGAAGATCACATTGTTGCCCACCGATGAGGACGGAATGCCGTCACCGTTCGGGGTGATCGCGGTCACCTCGACCACGGCGACGTTCAGCGGCGAGAGCACATCGGAGCGCACCAGCGGCGCCGAGTGGGACAGGTGGATGTCGTCGTACTCGGTCACCCCCTGGTTGATCTTGCTCCGCATGATCGGATCGGACTGGTAGGGCATCCGGTAGCTGACGCCGTCGACCTCGGCGAGGGCGCCGTCGAGTTCGGGTGCCGTCGAGGCCCCGGTCCACACCCCGATCTGGAACGGCTCGCCGGAATCATGGGCGGCCCGGATCCGACGGGCCAGCGCTCCCGGGAGCAGCTTGGGGTAACCCGCTCCGGTGAAACCCGAGAAACCCACGTTGTCACCGTTGCTGATGAAGGCCGCCGCGTCCTCTGCGGACATGACCTTCGACCGGAACACCTCGTTCTTGATTCGCGACACCCGCGCACTCCCTTCAGAGATTCAGACCGAGCACAAGGGTAGACCGCGGGCAGGTCGAAGGGGCGGGAACCAAGGATTGGGGAAGGTTCGGCCCGCGGAACACTCCCCGTGCCTCAGAGCGGCGGCCGGGTCCTATGCTGTCGGCGGAGGTGGCATGTGAGCTCTGCTGATGACCATGAGCCGGTTCGGGGCCGACGGCTGCCCCTGTGGGCCTCGGCGTTGGTCAATCTGATGGCGGCCCTGGCCGTGGTGTCGCTCGTCCAGCACCTCGTCGTCCGGGTCCACAACGTACGTTCGGGGTCGATGGAGGTCACCTTGGGCGTGAACGACAGGATTCTGTCCAGCGGGCTTCCCTATCGCGGTGCCGACCCGGCTGTGGGCGACATCATCGTCTTCAGCCACGGGGAGACCTGGGAGGAGACGACCCGAGCTCCGGCGCCTGATCCGGTGCGTGCCGCGGCGCGCGCCGTCGGCGACATCACCGGCATCGGGACCTCGAATCGCCTCTACACCGTCAAGCGGATCCTCGGCACGCCGGGGGACACCGTCGCCTGCTGTGACGATCAGGGTCGGGTCACGGTGAACGGCGAGGCCCGTGACGAGCCCTACATCTTCGCCGACATCGCCTTCGAGGTCGGGAGTCTGGACTGCTCATCGCCGGATCGGTCAGCGCGTTGCTTCGGTCCGCTGACGGTGCCGGACGGAAGCTATCTGGTCATGGGTGACCACCGGAGCAACTCCGCCGACTCGGTCTATGCCTGTCGGGTCGTCGACGCCGATCCGGGCTGTGCGCGCTACGTCACCCGCGACCGGATCGACGGCAAGGTGATCGCCAAGGCCTGGCCGCCCGGTCCGGTGCGATAAGCGGAACCGGCTCAGGCGATCGAGATCCGCTGCTTCAGATGGTGGGTCTCTCCGGGCCGGAGGGTGACATCGTTTCCCAGCGCGTTCGCCGCTTCCACACAGATCATCGAGGTCCAGTCGGCATCGCCGAGGTCACCCAGATCGGCACAGCGGTCCTCCCACGGATTCCAGATGACCGTGTTGGCCGATCCCTGTTTGCTGATCCGCAGGGTACGGTCGAGCACCGGGTCGGTCACCACCACATCGGCGGTGCTCGCGTAGACCCGGTCGGTCTCGCCGCTGAGCCTCAGCTCACCGGCCTGGGTGCGGTTCTCGCCGATCACCTTGTCGAAGTAGGTGGCACCGTCGAGGCCGGAGACCGTGACCTGACGCGCATCGCCCACGGCCAGGTAGGTGTGTAGCGCATTGTCCATGGCGAAGTCGTCGGTACCGGTATTGGTCACCTGAAGCTCGACACTGAGGTACTCCGGGGTGAACTTGGCGCGCAGATAGGCGGTGTAGGGAAAGGGGAACGCCTCAGCGCCGCCGGTCATGGCGTCGTCGAGTTCGTACTCCACCAACAACCGGCCGTCCCGCTCGAGGGTGTCCTTGGTGTCGGAGAGATGCCAGACGGCGGTCCGGGCGAAGCCGTGGGTCGGGGCGAGATCACCACGACGACCGTTGCCGAACCACGGGAAGACCACCGGGATCCCGCCGCGCACCGGCGTTCCGAGGGTGAACGCCGACTGCCCGCTCAGCCACAGCACCGGGGACTGCCCCGCAGGCTGATAGGCCCACACGTGGGCACCGTGGTCGAAGATGCCGTAGTGGGCCGAACCGTGTCGCGCCTCAACCCCCCGCATCGGTTCGGTGATGATGTCGAACGCCATGGGATGAACCTCTCCTCTGACTGCAGTGTCGTGTGGCCTGAGCCTAGTTCTCCGCCCGCTCCGCTGTCGGGCGAATCACGAATCCGGTGCGGAGCTTGGGGGTGAAGAAGGTCGATTTGGGGGGCATGAGAAGTCCCTCACGCCCGGTTCTCTCAATCTCGGCGACCGTCGTGGGCCGGATCAGCACCGCAGCGTCCGCCGCACCTGAGCCGAGCAGGGCGAGGACCTCGGTGAGCCCGTGCTGGTAGTCGACCTCGGCTGTCGTCGCCGCCAGCGCATCCTCCAACCAGGCGCCGTCGAGCGCGCGGAGATCATCGAAGCGACCCGGGCGGGGGGTGAGCCATTCGGCGGTGCCGTCGGGGGCCAGCAGGACCAGGCGGCCGGTCGCCGCCATGGTGGCCAGGAGTTCCGGCGACACGGGGGGCGCCGGCGCGAGGTCGAAGGACTCCGCCAGTGCGGTTCGCAACGCTGCGTGGGTGATACCGGAGTAGACGCGGTGGATCGCCTCCACACTGAGCTGATCGTCGATGAGCTCGTTGATGAACGTCAGCGTGTACTCCGCCGCGGTGTCCGCATCGCCGGTGGTCGCCCGGACCTCGTCGCGATAGGTGCGCGAGATCGCGTAGCGGTGGTGGCCGTCGGCGATGAGCACGTCATCGGCGGCGATGATTGCGGAGATCTCGGCGAGGCGTTCGGGGTCGGTGACCCGTTCGACCTGGTGGGTCACCTGGCCGATCTCCACCCGGCCGAGGATCTCGCCCGGCCGGGCGAGTGCCTCGGAGAGGCCCGAGGCGAGCGACAGACCCCACACCGGCGACAGGTTTGCCGAGGTGGCCCGGGTGAGATCCAGGCGGTCGGTCCTGGCCTTCGGTGTGGTCCGCTCGTGGGGCAGCACCCCGCCGGCCCCCTCGTCGACGACCTCGAGCCCGCCGAGGACCCCGCTGATCGACCGGGGATTGCCGGCGGCGTCGGTGAAACTCATCCGGTAGATCGTGAAGCTGGTGGTGGGATCGGCGACCAGCACGCCCTCGTCCAGCCAACGGGTCAGCAGGTGGGCCGCCCCCGCGTAGGGATCATCCCCGCGGGGCACGTCGATATGCACGACGTTGTGCCGATGGTGGGCTGCCAGGCGGTCGACATCAGCGGCCGACAGCACGTCATAGGGAGGTGCGGTGACCGCGTCGAGATCGGAACCGGGCGCATACCGAAGGGCGCGGAACGGGACGAATGCTGGCATGGGGCGATCGTAGCGATCAGACCCGACGCCCAGTCGTCAGGTCCGCGGCGGCGGAAGGATGTCGGAGCCGGTGAGCCGGGGGAGAACGGTCGCCAGATAGGCGTCGATGGTGTCGGCGCAGTTCTGCGCGGCCGCAGGGCCCCGCCGGTACGGATCCGGGATGTCGCCCGCCGGGCGCGCCGCCGGCCGGTGGCGAGCGACAGCCTTCAGCAGGTCGGGACCGGTGAGAGCGGGGTCGACCCGGTCCAGCGCTTCGGCGAACTGGGCGAAGGTGTAGACCGTGCCGAACGCGGCTGGCCAGGCGTCGAGGATGAACTGACGGTGGCCGCCCTCGGCGGTGAGCACCAGATCGGCGTCCCGGACGAAAGCGTTGCTGACCGATGCGGCGGTGAAGCCCGCGATCTCCGCGCCCCGCGCGAGTGCCTGCCGGCCCATCTCGGGGTCAATGGGCGATCCGGTGAGCCCGTGGATACCGGCACTGTCGATCGTGAGGTCGGCCCCCTCCCCGTCCAGCAGGGATCGGGCGCGCACATCGGCGTAGGCGGACCGGCAGATATTCGCCGTGCAGACGAACGCGAGGGTCAGCGGTCGGGACATGGTCACCCTTCAGTGGATCGGTCGGTGCGGTTCAGAATCCCGCGATCGAGGAGATCGGCGAGGAAGGACGTGACGGCGTCGGCGATCTCCGCCTCGGCCACGCCGGTCGCCTCGGACACCGCCGGCACGGGCTCCCGGCCCTCCAGGACGGCCAGGAGGATCAACGCTCCGGGGCCGTTGACGGCCAGCGGGACGCCATCGGGCATGGGCATCAGGTAAATGCTCGCATCGCTGGGGATGACCTCGGATGCGACCACGTAGGCGATGTTGCCGGCCAGGGTCATCATGAGTCGCGCTCCTCCCGCCGCCGGAACGCGGCGGGGACGAGCCGTCGTATCTCCCCTGCGGCGGTTCCGGCTCGCCGCAGGTACTCGATGAGGATCTCCCGGCGGGTCGGGCGATGGCGCAGGGTCATCGCCAAGTGGTCGGTATTGACCAGGAACGAACGACCCACCAGACGCAACCGTCCGCGCCAGGTTCGCTGCGCTCTGATCCGGGCGCGCCACTCGGCGCCACGACTGTGGTAGCCGGCGCTGAAGAGGCGCCACAGGTCGTAGCTGGGGTCATCACGGAATTCCTCGAGCCGTCCGGTTGCTGCCGCCACAGCCACCTCGGCCCGCAGGCTCACCGCCAGCGCGAGGATCTCGGCGCGGGTGGCGTCATCGGCGCGTCCCCAGGCACGCTCAAGATCGCCGCCGATCCGCTGACCGCTCCTGGCTGCATGCAGGATGAGGAGGAACCGCTGGACGATGACGGACGGAACCCAGCAGGGCCGGTGGGCGATCGCGATCGAGGTCCGGTCGGCCCACAACCGCGAGAAGGCCGCATCGGCATCGAGCTCGATGCCGGGGAAGAACCGATGGACGTCGAGATAGCCGAGTTCGTTGTGCCAGAGCGTGGCGGCGTGCTCGAAGGCCGAACCGGTGGAGAAGTGCGCGGCGACCGACCAGCCGTGATCCAGACACGCCTGGAGGAATGTCGGGACATGGGCGGGCCGGACCAGCACATCGGCATCGCTGCTCAGGCGGGGCAGCGGCCGGGTCTGTCCGTCCGCAGAGCCAGGATCGACCTGCCAGACCCGCAGCGAGGCGTCCAGGGCCGGGCCCTTGATGTGCAGGAGGTCGGTGGAACTCAGATCGGCCAGGTACTGGGTGACCGCATGGGTGAGGTGCACCCGCGCGGGGACGGGAATGCTGGCTCCGCCCTCGCCGGTCGTCACCCCGGGTCTCCCTCCACCGTGAGCATCCCGTGCGCCGCCAACTCCTCCACGCAGGTCCGGACCAGCTCGCGCGCCGAGCCCTCCCCCGGTGCACCGAGCCGAGCGACGAGCGCCAGGACGAGATCGTCGAACTCGATGCCGTCAGCGGCGAGGTCGGCGATGGCCGCGGCGACGGGACCCGGCTCGATGAGCTGGTTGGGAAACAGCAGCAGGACGCGCCCGTCACGTTCGTAGCGGTCCACCACCGCCGTGGTCCGGATCATGAGTCCCCCCGCAGGACGGCCGAGATGATCGGCTCGATGTCGGCAGCCTCCGCATAGGTGATCCGGACAACTGGAGCGATGGAGTCCAAGAGGTCAGCCAGCCGCGTCAGGGGCGTCGGAAGTCTGCTGAGGGAGGAGGTCTCGGGTGCCAGACAGACCATCGCGGTCAGCGTGTCCAGCTCCTCGACCACCGGTTGCCGGACATGGTCGTCGCGGACGATGAGGGCCAAGCCGGCCAGGTGGATCCGACCCTCGCGGGGCAGGATGCGCAGCCGGAGATCGTCGGGCGACAGTTCTGACTTGAAGCGGGGGGCTCCCTTGGGGACATCGGCGGCCATCCGGGTGGACAGCGGTTTCTCATACGCGATGACGCCGCCGTCGTCGGTGACCGCGACCGTCTCGTCGGTCACATAGCACCACTGCCGCCCCAGCAGCGTGGACAGGGTGGTCTTGCCCGTGCCGCCCGGCGCGGCGTAGGCGAACGTGGCCCTGGTCTCGGGGTTGGTCACCGCGCCGGCGTGGATCATGAGCAGGGATCCGGACTGCTCGGTGATGCTCGCTGTGGTCACCGCCTGGGTGAGCCGGGGCATGAGCCGGGCGATGTCGGTGTCGACGACCTGCCGGGAGTCCCGCCCGGTCCGTCCTGCCGCTGCCGGCTCGGGCGGACCTGCTGCGGAGGAGTCGATGCCGACGACGATGGCAGGACCGTCGCGCTCGCCACCCCGCGGTTCGAGGCAGCGGGTCCAGGCGTGGCGGACCGCGTCGGCGAGTGTTCCCGGATCCTCACCGGTGATGCCGATGGTCGTGCGGACGCCCAGTCCGAACACCTCGATGGTCTCCACGAGAAGACCCTATCGGCCCGGGCCCGGAGGGGCCGGAACGGTCGCCTGGGCGTCGCCGAGATAGGCCCGCAGAGCCTGCTCCGCGGTGCGCGGCACGAAGCCGAGTGCGGCGAACCGGGTCAACGCCAGCGTGCTGTGCCGCGGTCGGGCCGCCACGATCCGTCCGCTGCTGAATGCGGCGCTCGAGCAGGGGTGCACCGCGTCCGGGTCACGGCCGGTCAGGTCGAAGACGCGACGGGCGATCTCGTACCAGGAAACCGTCGGGCCCTCGTTGGTGAGGTGGTACACGCCGTAGGGGGCCGCGGTCCGCAGCAGGTGGACGATGCCGGCAGCGAGGTCGTCGGCGAAGGTCAACCGGCCCTCCTGGTCGTCCACCACCGACGGGGCGGCGCCCCGGCGCGCCAGGGCGGCCATCGTCCGGACGAAGTTGCGCCCCTCGCCCACCACCCACGAGGTACGGACGATGTAGTGGTCCGGAAGGGTCGCCACCAGCGCATCGCCGGCGGCCTTGGTGGCGCCGTAGGTACTCAGCGGGGCCGGAAGCTCGTCCTCGTCGTGGCTCCTCGCCCTCCCGTCGAAGACATAGTCACTGGACACCTGCACCAGGGTGAGCCGATGGCGTCGTGCCGCCGCAACCAGCGCAGCGACGGCGCTGACATTGACCTGCCAGGCGTGAGCCCGGCCCTCGGCGGTCTCCGCGCCGTCAACGTCGGTGTAGGCGGCGGCGTTGATGACGGTGCCGACGCCCGCCCAGGGGTACCGGGCCACCGCGTCGGCGTCAGTGATGTCGAGGTCGGCGCGGCTCAGGCCGACCGCGTCGGGAAGAGCGGCCAGCAGGGCGCGTCCCACCTGCCCGGCGGCGCCGAGGACGACGGTGCGGGGCCGTGGGGCGGCGGTGATCTCGTCGAGGCGGGGGTGGACGAGGTCGGCCGCGGAGACCGTCGCCTCCGTGAGCGGGACCGGCCACTCGATGGCGATCTGCTCGTCGGCGAGGTTCAGGTAGGTGTAGGAGGCGCGCGCCTCGGGTGACCAGTGCTCGTTGACCAGATAGCTGTAGGTCACATCAGCGGTGAGGGTCTGGTAGCCGTTCGCCACCCCACCCGGGACGAAGACGGCTGTCTCGGGACCGATCTCGAGGGTGTGGCAGGCACCGAAAGTGGGTCCTTCGCGGAGATCCACCCAGGCGCCGAAGATGCGTCCGGACGCGACGGTGATCAGCTTGTCCCAGGGCTCGGCGTGCAACCCGCGGGTGACGCCGGGCGCCTCATTGTGGCTCATGTTGTTCTGCACCGGGCCGAAATCGGGCAGCCCGAGTGCGGTCATCTTCGCCCGCTGCCAGTTCTCCTTGAACCATCCCCGGGAATCCGCGTGGACGGCCAGGTTGACCACGAGCAGTCCGGGAATGGGCGTCAGGGTGACGGTCAGGTCACTCATCTCGGCCGCCTCGGCGCAGCTGGTCCCGGGTCACTGGCCCTGCGCGGCATAGCGCGCCTCCGTGGCCTGCTTCATCCCACGCCACCAGTCCTGGTGGTCGGTGTACCAGGCGATGGTGTCGGCCAGGCCGGACTCGAAGTCGTCGAAGATCGGGGACCACCCCAGTTCGGTGCGGAGTTTGTGCGGATCGATGGCGTAGCGCAGATCGTGCCCGGGTCGGTCGTCGACCAGATCATAGGCATCGGGGTCGCGTCCCATCAGACGCAGGATCGTCTCGACCACGGAGCGGTTGTTCCTCTCGCCGTCGGCGCCGATCAGGTAGGTGTCACCGATCCTGCCAGCCTCGATGATCCGCTGCACGGCACGGTTGTGGTCGTCGACGTGGATCCAGTCACGGACGTTGAGCCCGGCACCGTAGAGCTTCGGCCGGATGCCATCGATGAGGTTGGTGATCTGCCGCGGGATGAACTTCTCCACATGCTGACGCGGGCCGTAGTTGTTCGAGCAGTTGCTGAGGGTGGCCTGCAACCCGAAACTGCGCACCCAGGCGCGCACCAGCAGGTCCGATCCGGCCTTGGTTGAGGAGTAGGGGCTCGACGGATTGTAGGGAGTCGTCTCGGTGAAACGCGCGGGGTTGTCGAGCTCCAGGTCGCCGTAGACCTCGTCGGTGGAGATGTGGTGGAAGCGGACGCCGTGCCGCCGGGCGGCCTCCAGCAGGGTGTAGGTGCCGATCAGGTTGGTCTGCAGGAACGGTGCCGGGTCGTGCAGCGAATTGTCGTTGTGGGACTCAGCGGCGAAATGCACCACCACGTCGGCCCCGGCGACGAGGTCGTCCACGAGCTCCGGATCGCAGATATCTCCGGTGACGAGTCGGAACCGGTCCTCGGCCAGGCCGGCCAGCGAGGATGCGTGGCCGGCATAGGTCAGCTTGTCCAGGACGGTCACCCGGTGGTCAGTCCCCTTGAGGACGAGCCGGGTGAAATTGCTGCCGATGAACCCGGCTCCTCCGGTGACGAGGTAATGCGGCATGAACCAAAATCCTACCGGTCGACCGGGCCTGCAGGCAGCCTCCGTCAGGGTGACACGACGGGCTGGGGACGGCTACCCGGCTTGCGCGGCCCGGGCGTCGGTGGGTGACAATAGAGCGTGCGAGGCATCATTCTGGCCGGCGGTTCCGGTACCCGACTGCATCCGATCACGCAGGCGGTGTCCAAGCAACTTGTGCCTGTCTACGACAAGCCGATGATCTACTACCCGCTGTCGACGCTGCTGCTGGCCGGGATCCGGGAGGTCCTGGTGATCACCACCCCGCACGATGCCGAACAGTTCACCCGACTTCTCGGGGACGGGTCACAGTTCGGTATCGCGATCACCTATGCCACCCAGCCGGAGCCCCGCGGCCTGGCCCAGGCGTTCACCATTGGCGCCGACTTCGTGCGCGGCCACACCTGCGCCCTGGTCCTCGGCGACAACATCTTCTCCGGGCCCGGGCTGGGAACCCGGCTGCAGAAGTACAACAACGTCGTCGGTGCTGCGGTCTTCGCCTACCGGGTCGCTGAACCGTCAGCCTACGGTGTGGTGGAATTCGATGCCGACGGGCGGGCGCTGTCGATCGAGGAGAAGCCGGAGCGGCCCCGGTCGAGTTACGCCGTCCCGGGGCTGTACTTCTACGACCAGGACGTGGTCGACATCGCCGCAGGGCTGGCGCCGTCGGCGCGTGGGGAGTACGAGATCACCGATGTGAATCTTGAGTACCTGCGCCGCGGGACGCTCCAGGTCGAGGTGCTGCCGCGGGGTACGGCCTGGCTCGACACCGGGACCTTCGACTCGCTGAACGACGCGAGCATGTTCGTGCGCACGGTGCAGGCCCGCCAAGGACTGCAGGTCGGCTGCCCGGAGGAGAATGCCTGGCGGATGGGTTTCCTCTCCGACGATGAACTGCTCGTCCGCGCCCATGACCTGGAGAAGTCGGGCTACGGACGCTATCTGCGCGGGCTGCTGGAGAACTGAGGAATCACTGAGCCTTCCGGCCGTGACCCGGAGGGTCGGGCGGCCGGTCGTGCTCGGCTGCGAGTTCGGCCCGCTTCTGGCCGCGGTAGCCGGCCAGGTCCGTGGCACCGTGGAGCCGGCCGGACCGGCCGGCGGCCTCGACAGCGATCGCCACGAGTCGCCCCGCGAGTGGTGCTGGCGCGACCCGGATGACCTGATCGGTGACCCGGCCCAGACGTCGGGCCGCGGCGTGGGAGCGCGCCAGCGCGGAGACGATCCGAACCGCGGTGGTCCATACCCGGCCGCGCAGGTCCCGCGACGGGGACGCCGCCGGGCGCGCTCCGGGATGGACCTGGTCGAACAGACGGTGGGAAGCACCGCTGACGAAAGCGCGGGGGACGCGGGTCGCGGCGGTGGTCGCCGGCCCACGGTGCCCCGCCTCGAGGCGGGGATCGATGAGGAGAGTGAGCCCGGCTCGGCTCAGCCGGTAGCCGAGCTCGAAGTCCTCGCCGTAGACGAACCGGGCGTCGAATCCTCCCGCCCCGGCCCAGGCGTTGCGGTGCAACGAATTGTTCGCGGCCCAGTGGATCCAGCGTTCGGCTGGCGGCCGGGCGTAGGCTGCTCGGCAGGCCCGTCGGGACGCCTGGCGGCCGTAGACCCGGGCGTAGCCGGTGTCCGGGAACAGGTCCGGGGTCAGCCCGATCACCGCACGGTCGTCGCGGCCGTCGTGGGCGGCCACATGGTCGGCAATGAAGGAGTCCGACGGGCTGAGGTCGTCATCGCAGCGGATCAGGTAGGTGCCGTTCGCCGCGCGGTAGCCGCCCGTGAGGGCTGCTGCGGTGCCGGCAGCGGTCGGGTTGGTGAGTACGCGCACCGGGAGACGGTTCCGGTAGGAGGCGATCACCTCGGCGGTGTGATCGGTGCTCCCGTCGATGACGACCACCACCTCCCACCGGAATGGTGGGGTCTGCCGGGCCAGCGCGCCGAGCAGGGTCGGGAGCCGGTGGGCTCCCTGGTGGGTGGGAACGATGACGCTGGCGACCAAGTCGCCCGCCCGCTCCGGATCGGACACCGAGGACTCCGTTCCTTCCCGCCGCAGGCCTGCGATCCTGCGGGCGCCGGTGGGTCAGTAGGCTCCTCGGGAGCTTACAACCGCCCCGAATGTCCGGACCAGGATGGTGAGATCCTGCACCATGGACCAGTTGTCGACGTAGTACAGATCGAGCCGAACGGTGTCATCCCAGGACAGGTCGGACCGGCCGGAGACCTGCCATAGGCCGGTCATCCCGGGACGTACATCCAGCCGGCGCCGGACATGGGACTTGTATCGCTCGACCTCGGCGGTGAGCGCGGGCCGGGGCCCGACCAGGCTCATGTCCCCGCGCCACACGTTGAACAGTTGGGGTAGTTCGTCGAGGGAAAAGCGGCGGATCACGGCTCCCACCGCGGTGATCCGTGGGTCCCGGCGCATCTTGAACAGGACTCCGTCGTGGTTGTTCTGATCGGCGAGCCCGCGCAGACGCTGCTCAGCATCCGGCACCATGGAGCGGAACTTGTAGCAGGTGAACGGTCGGCCCTCGTGGCCGGCGCGTTCCTGCTTGAACAGCACCGGTCCACCGTCACCGAGCTTGATCGCGGCGGCCACCACGGCCATCACGGGTGCGCCGAGGAGGATGAGGGCGGTGGATCCGATCAGGTCGAAGATCCGCTTCATCTGGCGGCCGGCGGCTGCCGATCGCGGTTGTTCGATATGGACCAGCGGGATCCCGGCGACCGGCCTGATGTCCATCCGGCTCGCCGAGATGTCGGTCAGGGACGGAACCACGATCGTGTTCGCGTGGACGTTCTCCAGTTCGCGGGCCAGCTCATTGAAGTCCCGGCCCCGACGGAACGCCCCGTCGGTGAAGATGACCGCGCTGGCGCCGACCGCGGTCAGTACCGACACGGCGTCCTCGGGTGCGCCGAACACCGGAATGCCGGCTTGGGTCTCGTCGACCGACGGGTCGGCCGCGAGCGCGCCCACCACCTCGTAGCCCAGCCAACGCTCCCGGGTGAGGACAGCAGCGACATCGTCGATGTGGTCGAGGTCCCCAGCGATCAGGACCGACGACTGCAGCCGTCCGCTGTGCCGTACGCGATGGACGATTCTGCGCACCAGATGCCGGCCCAGCATCAGCAGCGGAATCCCGGCGGTGAAAAAGAGGAAAGAGAAGCCGCGGGACAGCGGGTACTGGGTGAGGTAGGCTGCGACGCCCACGGCGCCGGCCATCAGCAGGCTGGCGTTGAGCACCCGCTTGTACTCGACGGTCCCGACGCCGAGTTGTCGGGAGGAGTAGCCTCCGGCCAGCGCGATCAGCAGGATCCAGGTGAGGGCGAGCAGGGCGGCGACCGGGGCCAGGACGTCGCTCAGGTCGCCCGCGCCGCCGTCGAACAGGCCCATCTCGACCCGCCCCACCAGGGCGACCGCCATCGCGATTCCCACGACGGCGAGGTCAACCAGGATGAGGGAGAGCACGTAGAGCCGTGAGGCCTGCCGGCGGGCCCCGGCGCGGTCACGCAGGGTGGCGGTGTTGTCCTGGTACGTCGGTAGTGCGGCCGCCACGGTTCCCCCCCCGCGTTGTGTGTGACGTGCTGCGCGCGTCCACTGTTCGTCAAACTGTGAACTATTTTCCGCGCGTAACCCCCACCCGTACAGTCCCCACCAGGGGGACTAAAGTACTAGAGGGGGGTGGCCGAAAGGCTATCAGCTCGTACTTTCGGAGGGGGGTGGAAGTCCTCGGGGGCTCCTCACCCTCCGGGTGCTGGCCCGGGCCCGATCCCACGCTGACCACCGCCGACGGGCGCCTCCGGGGCCCGGATCAGCCGTCTCACCAGGTGAGCAGCGCAGACGTGCGGTGGTCAGACGAGTGCGGCGACTTCTGACTGCAGGCGCGCGCGGAAACGTGCGGAGGAGAACTGGTCGGCGTGCGCCCGGATCGCCTCAGTCGACCAGGTGCGCCGCGCGCTTCGGCGCACGCCCTCGGTGATCGCGCCCGGGTTGGGGCTGTCGAAGAAGATCCCGTTCACGCCCTCGGCGATGGTGTCCAGGTAGCCCCCGGCCCGGAGCGCCAAGCAGGGTTTTCCAAACAGGCCGGCCTCCACCGGAGTGAGCCCGAAATCCTCGTGGCTGGCGGCTATCAGGCTGCGGCTGCCGGTGTAGATCCAGCGCAACTGAGCGTCGGTGAGGCCCTCGAGCAGCCGCACATTGGCCGGGGCCGACGCGACGAGCTCGTCCCGGAGCGGACCACTCCCGACGATGACCAGCTTGTCGGGAAGGTCGCGGAAGGCCTCCACGACGTGGTGCACGTTCTTGTAGGGCAACAGCCGGGACACGACGGTGAACCAGCCCTCCTCGGCCCAGTCGGCCAGAGCGGGCACCGGCGCCGTCGGCTGGTCGGCGGTCACCCCGGGAGGCGGCGGCACCACGGCAGCCGTGATGCCGTAGACCTGCCGGATCCGCTCGCGTACGACGGTCGAGTTGCACAGATATCGCTCCGCGGTGCCGGCCGCCCGGCGGTCCCAGCGGATGAGCCCGGGGCGCAGCGCGAGCAGCCCGAGCCCCACCGGATCGGTGTGGGCGGGTGTGCCCAGGTACTCCTCGGTGAGGTAGAGGTAGCGGGCGGGGGAGTGGCAGTATACGAGCTTGCGTCCCCGCGTGGGAAAGCCGTGGGCCCATCCGGTACTCGACGCAACGACGATATCGGCCGGGATCCGCAGTTCGTCGGCGGCGGCGGCGAGGAAGGGCAGCGCCCGCCGGTGGTCATTGCGGAAGGCGCGGATCCGGTTGAGGCCTGAGGTGATGATGTGGGCGTCGCGGAACTCCGGAAAGGTCCGCTCGGGGGCGTACAGCGTCGTGTAGACCGGGGCGTCGGGGAACGCCTCGAGCAGGGAGAGCACCACCCGTTCAGCACCGCCGCGCTGGGTCAGGTAGTCGTGAGCGATGGCGATCCGCGGTCGGGTCACGTCGGGGCACCTGTTCTGGGGAGCAGTCCCCATCGGTCGAGTTCGGCAGTGAGTCGGTCACGCCCGGCATCGGGCGAGTAGAGCCGCTCCCAGCGCAGGCGGGCGGCTGTGAGGCTAGCAGGCGACGCCTCGGCGGCTGCCCCGCCGATGGCATCAGCAAGGGCATCGGCGTCGCCGACCCCGACGATCCAGCGGTGCTCGGGTCCGGCCACCTCGGGCAGCCCGCCGGCATCCGAGATCACTAAGGGCACCCCGGCCGCCATCGCCTCGGCAGCGACGAGGCCGAAGGACTCCGCGACATGGGAGGGGAAGGCGGCCACATCAACGCTGCCGAAGAACTCCTCACGGCTGACCCAGCCGGGCCGGTCGACGAGATGGTCGACGGGTGCGAGCGCCCGGATCACCTCCCGCTGATCGGCGCGGGAGACCAGGCGGGGCTCGCCGGCGAGCCAGAGGCGGTAGCCGCCGGGTCGGCGTTGGTCGAGCAGAGCCAGGGCGCGAGCGAGGGTGACCAGACCCTTGCCCGGCGAATGGCGTCCCAGGAAGCCGACCCGGACGATGGAACCTGTCGGGCGTGGCTCCACCCTCGCGATGGGCACGGTCCAGTTGGGAAAGACGTGGGCCTGCGGGATGGCCGCGGCCATCGCGCCCGACGGCACCAGCACCCGCAGCGCGCCGCGGCGGGCGAGGCTGAGCGCGGGCCGTTGGCTGGGACGCGGACGTTGGTGGAGGTGAACAATGCGCCCAGGGTGTCCGCTGGTCGCGGTGGCCGGGACCAGGCCGTTGCACCACAGCACCCCCCGGCGATGGCTGGCGTCCCAGGATCGCAGGCCACGCATCCACGACCTCCGGTCGCGCGCAGCGATCTCGACGGTCCGCAGGCCCGCGGCCAGGCTCGCCTCGAGCAGACCCGAGGGTGCCGACGGTGCGACCACCCTCACCTCGACCCCCAGATCGGCTGCGGCGAGGGCTAGATTGAGCAGCATCACCTCCCCGCCGCCGACGTCACCGTTGTTGGTGGCGATGGTCAGTTCAGCCATCGTCGGGACTCACCGCCAGGGCGGCATCGCTGTAGGTGCGGGCTCCGGTCAGCGCGATGGCGGTACCGAGGCCTACCGTCAGGGCCCAGGGGACGGTGTAGAAGACGTCGCCGAGTTTCCAGGCGGTGACCAGCAGCGCGACGGCGGCCCCTTGAGCGAAGGTCGAGTCGCGGGACGGCTCGCGTCCCGGGGTGAGGGGTCGCAGACAGATCCCGATCACCACGGCCAGGGAGCCGAGCAGGAAAACCCATCCGCCCTCGACGCGGAGCACCGCGTAGGCGTCGTGGAAGAGCCAGGTGGATGTTCCCAGCAGGACGTAGCCCTCGCCGAGACCGCTGCCCCACCACGGCGTGGAGGCCAATTTCAGCGCGGTTGCGCTGTCGATGCGCTGGCGCAGCAGGTCCGAGCCGATCCGGTCGGCGAACTGCCCGATATGGGCCAGGTTCTGCTCCGCCACCCGAATCAGCCAGATGAGGAGGCCAGCCGCGATCCACCGGATGGGGATCGGCCGCCGTGCGGCAACGAGCATCCACAGCATCGCGGCCAGCAGGCCCATCATCGCGGTACGGGAATCGGTCATCCACACCGCTGCGGTGCCTCCGAGGAGGATGATCGCGCGCAGGACCCGTCCGCGGGCGGCCCACAGCGCCAGCACGGTCATCACGCTGTAGACCATCCCTGCGGTGTTCTTGTCGCCGGCGTAGCCGGTCAGCACGCCGCCGTAGGTGTCCGGCACCAGACCGAGCCAGAAGAGGGGGACGTTCACCGTGATGCCGAGCGCCATCCCGATGACCACCGATCGCAGCTGGAGCCGCTCAGTGGCCAGGAACATCGCCAGCACGGTCAGGGCGGTGAGCCGGATGAGGCGGTTGGACCAGCTGAAAGCAAGGGGGGACTGAAGAGTGAACACGGAGACCGCGGCGAGATACACCAGCAGGAAGCCGAGGACGGCAGGAACCCAGATGAAGCGCCCGAAGGTGAACCGCGGGCGGTGTGCCAGGCCGTAGATGATCAACGCCCCCGTGGCGATCGCGGAGTAGGTGAGGGATCCCACCACCTCGAGGTCGACGGCCATACCCAGGCCGGCGATCACCTGCAGGAGGTCACGCCGGGTGGCCCCGGCGATGGTGGTGGCTCCCAGCGGCGGTGCGCTGGCGACGGCCCGGCTCACGGCGCCACCTCGGCGTAGACCTGCGCGATGGTCTGGCTCATCGCGGCGACCGTCGGCCAGCCCGGACGCAGCCCGGGACGACGACCGGGGTCGCGTTGGGTCGTGATGAGCTCGGCGATCGCCGCATGGTCGTCGGCGGCCACCAGTGAGGACCGCGGGAGGATCTCGCTGTTGCCGCCCACCGGCGTGGCGACCACGCCCAGCCCGGCCGCGCAGGCATCGAGCAGTGCGTAGGAACAGTTCTCCCAGACCGAGAGCTGCACCACGACGTCGGCGGTGCTCAGCAGATCCTCGGCGGGGACATGGCCGGGAAAGGTCACCGCGTCGGTGAGACCGAGGCGCTCGGCCACCGCCCTGATCGCCGCCCGCTCGGGTCCGACGCCGGCCACGGTCAGGCGGGCGCCCGGATGCGTCCGTCGGACTAGGGCGAAGGCGGCCAGCAGTTCGGGGATCCGCTTCTCCGGGGACAGCCGTGACAGCGATGCCACGTGGAGCTGGTCGCCCGGGGGTGACGCCGCGACGATGGTCGGATCGATGCCGTTGAGGTTGACCGTGATCGGCACCCGCGGACGCCAGCGCTCGATCATCACCTCGCGGGTCGACTCCGATACCGCGATCAGGTGATCGAAGCGTCGGACGCGCAGGGTGTGGGCTGCCCGCATGGCGTCGGAGGTGAGGCGGGAGGCGTGGTAGACGTCGTCGACCGGGGCGATGCCGTGTTCGGTGCTGACCCGTGCGGCTGGGGTTGTCGGCAGGGCGAGGGCCAGAGCGATGTCGGCGTAGGCGAGGTGGCTGTGGATGATCTGCGGACGCAGGGAGCGCGCCAGAGCGCGCACGGTGGTGACCGTCCGGGAAAGGCCGGCCTCCGGCCCGAGGGGGGCGGGGAGGACGGCGGCCCGCTGATGCCGCAGCGCCTCGGCCAGCGGGCCCGGGGGGCAGGCGATGACCAGCCGCCATCCCGGGATCCCGGTGCGGGCGACATCGAGCACGTGCCGGGCGACGCCGCCCAGGCCGGACACCGGAACGATCCACAGGGCCATCCGGGTCGTCGGTCGGTCGGTCATGGCGTCCTTGTTTCTGCGTGCGAACAGACGTCCAGTCTCGCACGCGCTGCCGGAGCTGACACCCCCCTGAGCGGGGGACCCGCCGGTCACCGACGCCCCCGTTCGACGTGTTCGTCGACCCAGTCGACCACGGCCTCGGCCGGGGCCCGGTCCCCGACGGTGGGGGCGGGGGTGGGCTGGCCTCCCCACGGATGCATCCGGTAACGCCGCCAGAACTCCGTCAGCCAGGGGGGAGGATCCGGACACCAGACCCAGGCCGGGATGCCGCGGGCGGCAGCTTCGAGGACCCCGGTGGAGAAGACGCTCACCGTCGGCTCGTCGAGGCGGGACAGATCGACACCTGCTCGGTCGATCTCGATTCCGCCACGCTGCCACCAGCGGTGCTGCCAGCGGGACAGCCGGTCGACCTCGGCGGGGTGCGGACGGTACCGCGCCCCGGTGGCGGAACAGAAGCTCCGGGCGGCGCGGGCGAGGGTGCTGCGGGGAAGTTCGGCGCCGTGCAGTTGGCCGAGGAAGACCGGCCTGAGGAAACGGCTCACGTGAGGCGCCGGCCGCAGCGAGGCCTGGTGGAGCAGCTGGGAGCCCACCGTGACGGTGCCGATGTCGTCGCGGCCCGACAGCCAGTACGTGGCGTCCTCGTCCGACCAGGTCAGCAGGGTCCCGTGGTCGGGTGCGGGTGGGGAGTACGGGGTGAGCAGGCCGTGCTGGACCGTGGCCCAGGGCAGGTCACGGTCCTTGGCGGCCGCCCAGATCTCGGCGCCCAGGGGCAGGTAGTGGGCCATCGAGACCACCGCGCGGCACTGGTCCAGGATCTGCTCCAGGGCCGATGCGGTCAGTGCGCGCACCGACCAGGTGTCGGGAACCATCGTCGTCGGGTCGACGCTGGCGACGACGGCCGACCGGGCTCCGCGGAGCATGGCCGGGGCCAGCACTGCGTGTCGGCTGGTGGCGTTGGCGCTGTCGAGCACGAACAGCGCATCCGGTCGGCCGTCCTCGGTCGGCGCCGTGGCGACCCATCGACTCGGGGGCGCCGGTTGCCGGGCCGCCCGCAGGCGTCGGGCGGCGGCGATCATCCGATGCTGCCGGTTCTGCCAGGCCTGCCACGAGGCCAGGTCGACCGGATGGATCAACCCCATGAGGCCTCCAGCGCTCGGGCGCGATGGTCGAAGGTGTGCTCGGCCAGGGTTCGCCGCCGCGCCGCCGTCCGGATGGCATCGCCCCAGCGGTCATCGCGGACCGCCCGGCGGGCGAGATCGATCAGTTCGTCGATATCACCGAACGGGACCACCTCCGTGCCGGGCTCATACAGGTCGGCCAGGTCACGACGGTCGATCAGTTCCACCCCGCCGGCGCCGGCGGCCTCGAAGGTTCGCATGGTGAACCCGTCCTGATCTCCGTGGAGATTCAGGGTGGCCGGGGAGCCCGCCATCAGGCCGTAGGCGTCGGCGCGGGAGAGGTCGCGACCGGTGCTGATCTCAGGCGAGGTGATTCGCCAGGTCCGGAGCCGGTCGACGAGATGGTCCGACCACTGACGGCCGTGGGCGCGGACGTTGACCTCCGCGGCCGCCAGCCGCCGCAACAGCTGCTCCCGGGTGGGATACCGGGCGCCGACGAAGGTGATCTCGTTGACCTGGCGGCGGCGATAGCGCAGGTCGGTGTCGAAGGCGAGCAGGACATGGGCCGCCTGATGCCCTCGGCTCGACAGTACCCGGGTGTCGCGAGCCGAATAGCTGGCGATGGTGTCGTACCGTCCCAGGGTGTTTGGCGTGTGAGCGGTCCGACGGAGCTCGTCGTAGAGCCACAGCGAGCGTGGGATCCTCCGTCGGTCGAGTGCATCGAGAAACGGCTCGGTGAGGGTGTCCCCTTTGATGACGAGAACGCGGTCCGGCCGGATCGCCCGCACCGCCTCGCGGGCCCGGACGGAATGGTGTCGGGTGGTCCAGCCGTCATCGCACCCCAGCCGGGCCGGCAGTTCCCCCCGCAGTTTCACCCGGACCTTGGCGCTGAGGGTGAGGGCATCGTCGTAGCACACCGCAGCGGTGTCCCAGCCCAGCCGGGTGAAGGCTGCGCCGATGGGTCGCCAGTAGTCGTGGAAGGCTGGGCTGAGGATCAGCAGACGTCCCCGACTCACTCGGTCAACCCCCTACCGCTGAGCTCGTCAAGGGCGGCATCCCAGGCCTGGGATGCCGCCCCGGGGCGATCCCAGGACCAGGTGATGAAGTCCGCGACAGCATCACCGGGGCGGACCCGGGGCAGGGGGGCGCCCAGCTCCCGGGTGCGTTCCAGGTCGGCGCAGGCGTGGATGATGTCGCCGGCCCGCCTGATCTCGACGTGCTCGACGGCGACGCCGGTGCGCGGGGAACCGCTGATCGCGAACTGGGCCAGTTCGTTGAGGGTGGTGCGGATCCCGGAGCCACAGTTCAGCACCAGCGGTCCGTCGGTCCGGTCGGTGGATAGCAGCCGGGTCGCCATCCAGTCGATGGTCCGGGCCAGGTCACTCACGTGGACGAAGTCGCGGGTCTGTTCTCCGGAACCGTAGACCAGCAGCGGCCGGTCCTCCCGCAGGCGGGCGAGGAAGGCGGCCAGCACGCCGGTATAGGGGTTGTGCAGCGCCTGGCCGGGGCCGATCACGTTCTGGGGGCGGATGATCCCGATCGGCACGTGGCCCGCCAGCGGTTGCAGGATGGCCTCACCGGCCGACTTCGTCTCGCCGTAGACCGAGACGGGCGCGTGGGTGTCCGCCTCGCGCGATGCCACGGGCACTGCGGCCGGATCATCCACAACTCCGGTGCCGGTGGTGCCGTCGGCCAGATGGTACTGCCCCTCCCCGTAGACCGCTCGGGAGCTCAGCGCGACCAGGGGAACGCCCCAGGTGCGCGCCGCCTCGCCGGCTAGCCGGGTGCCCTCGACATTGACACGGCGGTAGCGCTCGGTCTCATACATCGACTGTGCGGTGCCGGTCTCGGCGGCCAGGTGGACGACGAGGTCGGGTCGGTCCAGGCGGCGCCACAGCTGCGCATCGGCGACATCGCCCACCTCCACCCCGCCCGGAAAGGCGGCCACAGCGCCGTCGGGGTCGAGATGGACCTGCGGGTGCAGCAGGTCCAACGCGGTCAACTCCCACCGGTCGGCGAGCCGACGAGCGACATGCTGGCCGATGAACCCGGCGCCACCGGTGATGAGCGCTCTCATCGCGCCCCCCCGGTTGTCGGGGTGTTGTGGATCAGCGCGAGTTCATCCCGTGCCGTCTGGAGTGGATGGACCTCGCGTCCCAGGGCGCGTCGGCCCGCGTTCCAGGCCAGATTGGCCAGGGTGGCGGCGGTGAGGGCGACCCGCAAGCGGGAGGGGTTCCCCCATACCTCTGCGTAGCGCAGATGGGAGGCGGTCAGCCAGGCGCGGCGCCGGGTCGCGTCCGAGGAGCCGCCGCCTGCATGATGGACGCTCACCGAAGGGACCCAGAGGGCCGGCAGCCCCCGGTTCCGCAACCGACGTTGCAGATCGATCTCCTCGGAGTTCATGTAGAAGCGCTCATCGAAGCCGCCGACCGCCTCGAAGTCCGGGCGCGGGATCAGCAGTGCGGCCCCGACCAGCCAGTCGGTGGCAGCAATGGAGGTGGCCCGCAGGGTCGCGGTGTCGTGGCCGACCGCGCGGTGCCAGGCGTCGGTGTCCCGCCAGCGGGCCAGCGGCGTGAGCCAGGCGGCAACATGGTGCCGGGTCCGCGGGAAGGCGCGCGCGGTGGCGGCGGTGGCGCCGCTGTCGTCGATCATCCGGGGCGAGGCCACGCACGGCTGGTAGGGCGCAGCGGCCGACACCAGGTCGTCGACGAAGGTGGGGCCGACCTCGAGGTCGCTGTTGAGGAACAGCAGGTAGGCGCCCTGGGCCACCCCCGCCCCGGAGTTGCAGGTGGCGCCGAAGCCGCCGTTGCGGGTGCGCCGGACCACATGCGCCCCGGTCAGGTCGCCGAAGGGGGTGACCGAGCAGTCGTCGACGACGATGATCTCGGCGTCGGCCAGTTGCGGTCGCAGCGACTCCACCAGTGCCACGGTCGGGGCGGGGTCGCCGAAGTGCGGAATGACGATACTGAGGTTCATCTGTCCCCCTTCCTTCCGGCGGCGCCGCAACCGTGCTCCGCTCGGGCCTGCGTGCGGGGGGTGATCACCCCGGGGTCCGGGGTGTCGATGGTGACCTGCGTCGTCGCGGCGTGGGCTCCAGGAGACCGGTCCGGCCGACGGCACCCCTCAGCATAACCGGGTGCCGTGACGCGGCGAGGAAGCAGCGGTAGAATCGTCGGCGCTGATGCGGGGCGTCCAACCCCGTCCCCCACGCGGGGACCCCTGCGAGCGGTCGAAAGTCGATACGGTTGAGTGTCGCCGAAGGCTGTGGCTCGTGAGTCGCCGGAGAAGGGGTGTGCTGTGACGCTGGACGACCTCGTGCGCGTGCTGCGCATGTACCTCCGCAGCATCATCGTCGTTTTTCTCGTCGTCTCGGCCGGAGGCGTCGGTGCCTACATGCTCCAGACGCCGGTCTACACCTCCTCCAGCACGATCAACTTCCTGCCGCAGTCGGGCGGTTCGGCCGGGCAGCTTGCCGCTGCGATGGACTACGCGGTCGTGCAGGCGGAGACGTTCGCCGCGCTGGCGAACGGGCCGACGGTGCTCGAGCCCGTGGCCGAGAGCCTGGGCGTGTCATCGGTGGAAGGGGTGGTGAACGCGTGGACGGCGGGCACGACCGCAGCCGTGGTGGTCACGGCCACCAGTTCGGATCCGACCTACGCCCAGGATGTGGCCGCGGCGACCGCCGACCAGATCCTGATCGCGGTGGAGGAGTTCTCCCCGCCCGGCTCGACCGAGACGGTGGCGGCCAAGATCACCAAGCCCGCCGGGCTGCCGGGTGCCCCCTCCAGCCCGAACCTGTTCCGGGGCCTTCCGGTGATTCTGCTCATCGGCGCTGCGGTGGCCCTGGGGCAGGCCTTCCTCCGGGCTGCGCTCGACAACTCCGTCGAACGGGCCGAGGATGTGGCCCGCGCGACCAAGCATCCGGTGATCGGCGAGATTCCTTATGACCGTAGCGGGGCGGCCCATGCCAACTCCGGCGGCCGGAGCGTCCAGGCGTTCGCGCTGCGGTCTGAGGCGTACCGGCGCCTGCGCACGAATCTCCAGTTCCTGATGCTCACCTCCGACAGCCACACAGTGGTGGTCACCTCGTCGATCCCCGGGGAGGGCAAGACCGAGACCTCGGCGCACATGGCCGAGACGATGGCCGAGACCGGTTCCCGGGTGCTGCTGGTCGACTGCGACCTGCGTCGCCCCCAGGTGGCCAAGCACTACGATCTGGACAACGCGGTGGGTCTCACCTCGGCCCTGCTTCATGGGACGCCGGTGGCCGACCTGGTCCAGAACGTCGACGGACTCGATGTGCTGACCTCCGGGCCGGTCCCCCCCAACCCCTCCGAACTCCTCGGTTCGGTGGCGATGAAGCAGATTCTGGCCACGGCGAGCAAGGACTACGACCTCATCATGCTGGACACGCCGCCCCTGCTCCCCGTCACTGACGGCACCATCCTGGCCCAGCAGGCCGGTGGAGCGATGGTGATCGCCGACGTGTCCCGGGTGAAGCGCGGCCAACTCAAGCAGGCGATGGGGTCACTCGACGCGGTGGACGCGCCGGTGTTCGGTGTCGTGCTCAACAAGTTGCGGCCCCTCAGCGGCGCCTACGGCTACTCCTACTCCTATTCCTACGGCCCGGACCGGAAATCGAAGTCGACGGCCTCGGGTCGCCGCTCCAACGGGGCGACCAAGGCGAAGAGCTCGCGCCGCGGGTCGCGTGGCCGCTAGCAGCGGCGGGGGCCGCCGGTCCCGCGGGCGGACGGTCTCCCTCCTGATCACGCTGCTCGTCGTTCTTGTCGCCCTGGCCTGGTCAGCGCTGCGTCCTGCCGAGCTGCCACCGGCTGCGGTGGTGCCGACACCCACGTCGGCCCCGTCGCGGCAGGCGACGATCGACCCGGTCAGCGGGCTCGCCTGGATCGACCTCGATGACCTGCCTGCCCAGGCGGCCGACACGCTGATACTCATCGCCGAGGGCCCGCCCTACCCGTATCGGGCTGACGGTGAGACCTTCGGCAACCGGGAGGGGTTGTTGCCCGAGGAGTCCCACGGCTACTACCGCGAGTTCACCGTGGAGACGCCGGGATCGCCGGACCGTGGTGCGCGCCGCATCGTCGTCGGCGCCGACGGCGAGTACTACTGGACCGACGACCATTACGCCAGCTTCAGGAGGATTCGGTCATGATCGACAGGCTCAGTTGGGGAATGTTCTCCACGCGTGCCCCGGCCGATGCCGTCGCCGGTGACTGGCGACTGGCGGGGTGGTCGCCGCGGGTGCTCAGGGTCGAGACCGACGACCGGTCTGACGCCCGTCGGGCCGCCCTGCTGGCGCTGGGTCAGGCTCTCGGGTTCCCTGACAGCTACGGCACGAACCTTGATGCGCTGTGGGACTGTCTGCGGGACCTCCGCGGATCGACGGTCCTGATCTGGGCCGGGGGCGAGGCCTTCGCCGATGCTCATCCGGGTGCTTGGAAGGCGATTTCGGCGACGTTGGTGGAACGGACCCAGCAGCAGCCCCCCTTCGCCGTCGTGCTGTCCGGGACGGGGTCCTCCCGACGGTGACCGGAGCCCGGAAGGTGGCCCGGAGGTGACGATGACACCTGAGCAACACTGGTGGGTCCTTGCCGCCAGCGTGGCACTGGCCGGGATCACGGCTGCGGCGTTGTTCTGGTCTGGGGTGGGGCCGTTCACCGGAGCGGACGCGGGCGCCTACCTCGATGCGGCCCGGTCCTACCTGGCCGGCGGCAGTATCTACGACACCGCCGACTCCGCCGGCAGGTTCGGCTTCATCTACCCTCCCTTCGCCATGCTCGGGTTCCTGGTGCTCGCACCTCTTCCCACCGGGGTGGCCATCGCCGGGTGGCAGACGGCGAGCCTGCTGATGCTCGTGCCGCTGTTCGGATTGTTGCTGCGGGCGGCGGGGGTGCGGCTGGAGGCCTGGTGGTGGCCCTTCCTCGCGTTGGCCTCGCTGGTCTGGTATCCGGTCGGTCGTGCCTTGGTGGCCGGCCAGATCGACCTGGTGCTGGTCACCTTGGTCGCGGTCGACTTCTTCGTGCTGCGGAAGACCCGCTGGCGAGGTGTCCTGATCGGCCTCGCCGCTGGGGTGAAGCTCACCCCGGCGGTCTACGGGCTGACGCTCCTGCTGGAACGTGACTGGCGGGCGCTCGCCCGGGCCGCAGCCAGCGGTGGTTTGACCGTCGTCGCCGGGTTCATCGTGCTTCCCCAGGACTCGCTGCGGTACTGGGGCGACCTGGCCGGGGTCACCGCGCGGTCAGGGGACCAAGGACAGGGGCTGAGCCAGTCCTGGGCCGCCCTCATCGCCCGTCTGACCCATCCGGTGAGCGGATACCTCACCTGGCCTTGGTCCGCGGTATGGCTGGTGCTGGTCATCGCGACGATCCTCATCGGTGTGGGGGTCATCCGACGGATGCTCGAGCGGCGTCTTCTCATCGTCGCGGTCGGCGTGAACGCCTTGGTCGGACTGCTGATCTCGCCGCTGTCGAGCCTGCACCACTGGGTCGCGGTGTTGCCCTTGCTCGTCGCCCTGGGGGTGGCGGCCGTCCGGACCCGCTCGGTTCGGCTCTGGGCGTGGTTGTTCCTCGGTCTGGTCCTGTCCGGGATTCCTCCCTGGTGGTACCTCGGGACGTGGCGCGGATGGGGTCCGGCTGCCGCGCTGGTCGGCAGCGCCCTGGTGTTCTGGGGGGCTGCGACGGTGCTGCTGGTGAACCGCTGGCGCGATGTTCTCGCCGCGGCCTTGCAGCCGCGTTCCCCCGCGGTCGGATCGGGGGACGATGAGGGGGATTTCGGGTGATGCCGGGGTTGTGGAGTGCCGTGCGCGGCGAGCACGATGGTCACCATGGCCCATGAGCACAACCAGCACAACGAGCACGACGGCGAGCCCACGCCGAACCCGGAGTCGGCGGTCGAGCCTGACACCGCTGAGGCCGCGTCGATGACGCCCGAGAAACTCGGCGACTTGGCGATCAAGATCGCCACCGAAACCGCTTACGCCGCCGCAGGCGTCGCCGATCTCGTCGCCCGTAGCACCCGGGATTTCATCGAGGCGCAGCGCAAGCAACTGGCCGAACGTACCCCCGAGGGCGTCGACCCGAATTTCAAGAAGTTCGTCGACGGGATGCCGGATCAGTTCAAGGCGTTCCTCGACGAGATGACCAAGACCTACCACGACATGGCTGAGCGGGGTCGGGGGGCGGTCTCGGAGTTCCAGGCCCAGGCCTCGCGCGCTGCCCGGCCCGAGCCCACCGGGGCCTTCGACTACGCCGACGATGTGGAGGCTACCGATGCCGACGCGGTTGTCGCCGCGGACGAGGAGGTCGTCGTGGAGGAGATCATCGAAGACTCTGCTGAGGGTCGGACCGACGACGGGTCGCCGTCCGGCTCCTGATCGCCGAGCAGGCGGTCCCTGCCAGCGCCGCCGGTTGCCTGACCGGCGGCGTTGGCGTGTCCGCACGTCTGCTCCGGTCCGGGAATACCCGGAGCCTCCCCGTAGTTGAGTCTGGTGTACTCAACTTTTGGGTTGAGTGCGCTAGGCTCAACCCGAACTATCCGCATCACTGGAGGTAACACACCATGGCCCGTGCAGTCGGCATCGACCTCGGCACCACCAACTCTGTTGTCGCTGTCCTGGAGGGCGGCGAACCCACCGTCATCCCGAACGCCGAGGGCGCCCGGACCACGCCGTCGGTCGTTGCTTTCGCCAAGGGTGGTGAGGTCCTCGTCGGTGAGGTGGCCAAGCGCCAGGCCGTCACCAATGTCGACCGCACCATCCGCTCGGTCAAGCGCCACATGGGCACCGACTGGTCGGTCGACATCGATGGCAAGGCCTACACCGCGCAGGAGATCAGCGCCCGGACCCTGATGAAGCTCAAGCGCGACGCTGAGGCCTACCTGGGCGAGTCGGTGACCAACGCGGTCATCACCGTCCCGGCCTATTTCAGCGACGCCGAGCGCCAGGCCACCAAGGAGGCCGGCGAGATCGCCGGCCTGACCGTTGACCGCATCATCAACGAGCCGACGGCTGCCGCTCTGGCCTACGGCCTCGACAAGGGCGACATCGAGCAGACCGTGCTCGTCTTCGACCTCGGTGGCGGCACCTTCGACGTGTCGCTGCTGGATATTGCCGATGGCGTCTTCGAGGTCAAGGCCACCAAGGGCGACAACCGCCTCGGTGGCGATGACTGGGATCAGCGCATCGTCGACTGGATGGTCAAGGAATTCAAGAACGGCAACGGCATCGACCTGAGCAAGGACAAGATGGCCCGCCAGCGCCTCCAGGAGGCCGCCGAGCGCGCCAAGATCGAGCTGAGCTCCGCGCAGGAGACCAATATCAACCTCCCCTACATCACCGCGGGGGCTGACGGCCCGCTGCACCTCGACCTCAAGCTCACCCGCGCCGAGTTCCAGCGGATGACCCAGGACCTGCTCGACCGCTGTCGTGCGCCGTTCAACAATGTCATCAAGGACGCCAACACCTCGATCGACAAGATCGACCACGTGATCCTGGTGGGTGGCTCGACCCGGATGCCGGCCGTGGCTGACCTGGTGAAGGAGCTGACCGGGGGCAAGGAGCCCAACAAGGGAGTCAACCCCGATGAGGTGGTGGCGCTGGGCGCCAGCCTGCAGGCCGGTGTGCTGAAGGGCGAGGTCAAGGACGTGCTGCT
Organism: Propioniciclava sp.; assembly: GCA_047973315.1. Lineage (GTDB taxonomy): Bacteria > Actinomycetota > Actinomycetes > Propionibacteriales > Propionibacteriaceae > Propioniciclava. The sequence continues at coordinate 11,614 of JBKEBV010000031.1, read as the reverse complement.
CCTGGACGTCACGCCGCTGTCGCTGGGTATCGAGACCAAGGGTGGCGTGATGACCAAGATTATCGAGCGTAACACCACGATCCCGACCAAGCGTTCGGAGGTCTTCACCACCGCCGAGGACAACCAGCCCTCGGTGATGATTCAGGTGCACCAGGGCGAACGCGACTTCGCCCGGGACAACAAGCCGCTCGGCAACTTCGAACTGACCGGTCTGATGCCGGCTCCGCGCAACGTGCCGCAGATCGAGGTGACCTTCGATATCGACGCCAACGGCATCGTCCACGTGAACGCCAAGGACATGGCGACCGGCAAGGCCCAGTCCATGACGGTCACCGGTGGCTCTGCCCTGGGCAAGGACGACATCGACCGGATGATGGCCGACGCTGAGGCTCACGCCGAGGACGACCGCAAGCGTCGTGAGGCTGTCGAGATGCGCAACGAGGCCGATGGGTTGGCCTTCCGCACCGAGAAGCTGCTCGAGGAGAACGCCGAGTCGCTGTCGGAGGACGTGAAGGCCCCAGTGGTCGAGTCCCTCGACAAGCTCAAGGAAGTCCTCAAGGGCGCCGATAACGACGACGAGGTGAAGGCCGCCATGGACGACCTGAACGAGAAGGCGTCGGCGATGGGTCAGGCGATGTACGCCGCAGCGCAGGCCGCTGCCTCCGAGGCCGGACCCGAGGACTCCCAGGGTGGGAGTGCTGCCGCTGGCGAGGACGGTGACGATGTTGTCGACGCCGAGATCGTCGACGACGAGGGCCACGACAACAAGTGACGTCCCTGCGGTGGCGGGGAGGCGGCTGGCACGCTGGTACTCCCCGCCACTGCGGTGCGAAGGTCCGGCCCGAGGGCCGGGGACGAGGAGAGTAGTGCGTGAACGACAACAACAACGAGGATCCTGAGGTGCTGCCCCAGGGCGAGCCTGTCGAGAACGGATCCGGGGCTCCGGTGTTCGACGTTCCTCCAGACGCCTCGGAGCTGGTCGACGCCGACGCGGACGAGGGGCCGGTGGAGGAGTCGGCTGCGGAACGGGCCGGCGCCCCCGCCGCGGCTGAGGACGCTGCGGCGGCCCTTGCCGAGCGGACAGCGGACCTGCAACGGCTCCAGGCCGAGTACGTCAACTACAAGCGGCGGGTGGACCGCGACCGGGACCTGGCGCGAAGCCGTGGGATCGAGGCGGTGGTGGCCGACCTGCTCCCGGTCCTGGACAGCATTGCCGCCGCCCAGCAGCACGATGAACTCACTGGCGGCTTCAAGATGGTCGCCGATGAGCTGGCCAAGGTGGCGGCCAAGTACGGCCTCACCACCTTCGGTGAGGTGGGGGAGCCCTTCGACCCGATGCTTCATGAGGCACTTATGCACGTGCCCTACGAGGGTGAGCATGAGGTGACCGTCGTCTCGACGGTGATGCAACGGGGCGCGAAGCTCCATGACCGGGTGATCCGCCCGGCTCGGGTGGGTGTGGCAGATCCCGACTGATCACGAGAAAGGAGGCGCGTCGACATGAGCACGAAGGACTGGCTCGAGAAGGACTACTACAAGGTGCTGGGCGTCTCCAAGGACGCCAAGCCGGAGGAGATCAAGAAGGCGTTCCGCAAGCTGGCCCGGGAGAACCACCCTGACCAGAACCCGGGCAACACGGAGGCCGAGAAGCGCTTCAAGGAGATCTCGGAGGCGAACTCGGTCCTCTCCGATGCGGCGAAACGTCAGGAGTACGACGAGCAGCGCAGCCTGTTCGGTGGCGGCGGATTCAGGTTCCCACCGGGCGGGGCGACGGGTCCCTCGATGGAGGACCTGTTCCGCAACGCGTCCCCGGGTGATGGGAATATCTCCGACCTGTTCGGCAACCTCTTCGGCGGAACGACGACCCGACGGACCACCCGCAATCCGCGCCGGGGAACCGACATCGAGGGTGAGGTGACCATCGACTTCCTCCAGGCCGTCGAGGGCACGACCGTGACGATGCAGACGGTCTCGGACACGCCCTGCCCCAGCTGCCACGGCACTGGGGCCAGATCAGGGACGGTACCGCGGGTGTGTCCCACCTGCGAGGGTGCCGGGATGACGGCGGCCCAGTCGTCGAGCGGGTTCTCGATCGCCGAGCCGTGCCCCGACTGTCGGGGGCGCGGCCTGATCGTGGACGACCCCTGTCCGGAGTGTGGCGGATCGGGCCGGGGCAGGTCGACCCGCGCGATGCAGGTGCGGATCCCGGCCGGGGTGAGTGACGGCCAGCGGATCCGGATCAAGGGCAAGGGCGGTGCTGGCGAGAACGGCGGGGCTGCCGGCGACCTGTACGTCCTGGTGCAGGTGCGGCCGCACCCGGTTTTCGGGCGCAAGGGCGACCATCTCACCCTGGCGGTACCGGTCACCTTCAGTGAGGCGGCCCTGGGCGCCGAGATCGAAGTGCCGACTCTCCAAGGGCCCCGGGTGCGGCTGCGGGTTCCCGAAGGGACGCCCAACGGTCGGACGTTCCGGGTGCGGGGCAAAGGCGTGCGGAAGGCCAACGGGGAGCGGGGGGACCTGCTGGTGACCGTTGAGGTCGAGGTTCCTCGGACGCTGAGCGCTGAAGCCAGCGCGGCGCTGAAGAGCTTCGAGGCGGCGGTGGGAGCCACCAACCCCCGTGAGGCGATGTTCTGAGGTCCGCCATGGCAGATAAGAACCTCCCCGCCCGCGTCGACCCCGATGCCCCGCTCTTCACGGTCACCGTGGCGGCGCGTCTGGCCGAGATGCACCCGCAGACGCTGCGCGGCTACGACCGGCTCGGCCTGGTCGTGCCGCGCAGGTCACGCGGTCGGGGGCGGCGCTACTCGCTCCGCGACATTGCCCGCCTGCGCCACGTGCAACACCTCTCCCAGGACATGGGAGTCAACCTGGAGGGCGTCCGGCGCATCCTCGATCTGGAGGAGCGCCTCGATGAGGTCCAGGCGCAGGTCTCCCATCTTCTGGAGTTGCTGGCGCAGCGGGAGAGCACGCCGGGTTCGCGGCTGTTCACTGCTGGGTCCGGCGGTCAGGTTCATCTGGGCCGGACGTATCGGGCCCGGACACCCCGTGCGCTGACGCCCGGACGCTGACGCCCCGATCGCGTCCCCCCTGGGTGGGACTTGGGGCCTGCTAGGGGTGTTGGCAGATAGTTTCTGCCGGTTCGGTGTGCTTGAATCGGCCTCGTGACCCACCCCGCATTTCCTGTACGACCGCTATGAGTGGCCCGACCGCCGCATCGGTGCGTGTGTGGCGCCGTCTGGGCGCGCACGCCCGCACCGCCCTGATCCGGGATCTCCCTGCTGAGGATCTGCGCATCATCTTGTCCGATGTGGCTCGGGCCCGCGCTACCGTCTCCTCGGAGGAGGACCTGCTCACCCGATGGCGCGAGGACGCTTTCCTGCAGCCGTCGCTGGCCGATCCACGGCTCACCCTGGCGCTGCAGACCCGGCTGTGGCAGGCGCTCCCGTCTGACTTCGAAGCCGTGAGTCTCAGCCCCTTCACCGCACTGGGCTCGGTGACCCGACTCAGTGGCACCGGACAGAACCGCGTCGTGAGCACCATGCGCGGCAGCGAGGTGGTCTACGACCCGGTCCACCCGCTGGCGCTGGAGGCGTCCCGACGCCGACGGGGCGGGTACACCCGGGTGCATCTCGCGGCCTGCGTGCAGAGCGCCCACGCCTGGGAGGTGGATGAGGCTCCGCGCCATGAGACCAGGTTCGCGGCGGTCTCGAGCGCCCCCGATGGTGGGAGCTGGTCCACCGAGGTGAGCCTGATGGCCGCCCATCTGGGCTTCTGGATCGAGGCGCTGCTGCCGGTTCTGCCGACCGTACGCCTGGAGGTCGTCGCCTGGGAGGACACCGCGCGCGACCGCCTCCAGGACTCCGGCGCGCTCGACCACGAACGGGTCTCCTGGGGTGGGGACGGCCCCATGTGGCGGCACCCCTACACGGTGGCGGCCTTCCGAATCATGACCGATGACGGCGCCTCTTTGGGCGACGGTGGGCTGGTGCAGTGGACCCAGGCGTTGACGGGCAACCGGAAGGACCGCTGCGTCATCTCCGGTGTCAGCCTGGAGACGGCCGCCAGCCTGGTCGCGGCCTGAGTCCGCCCGGCCGCAGGCCGGCGCCGGGGATGGAACAATGAGGGTTCGACGAGAGGACCCGCCATGCTGGATCGGTCGCACCCGGTGGACGGACGACGCACGCTCACGTTCCGCCTGCGGGACCACGGCCCGGTCTCGGTGGTCGGGAGTTTCAACGCCTGGACACCCGGCGTCCTTGTCCTGGCCGAAACCGCTGGCGGGGAACTCCTCGGAAGCGTCGAGGTGGCCGCCGACATCGAGGTCCGATTCCGCTATCTCGGTGGCGGGGGCCGATGGTTCGACGAGCCCGACGCCGACCGTATTGATGCTGGGGGCAGCGTCATTGATGCCGTGGGGGAGTCGTTCACCGGAGTCCCCTCCCCGGCCGAGGTGGCTGCGGTGAAGGAGGCCAAGCTCCGCCACAAGCGGGCCCGGATGGCGCGGGCCGCCCAGCATCGCCGTCGCGAGATCGAGGAGAAGCGGATCGCCGCGGAGGTGAAGGCTGCACGCAAGGCCGAGAAGGCTGAGGCGCGGGCCTCGGCGCTGGCAGCAGAAGCTGCCGCCGCAGCCGAGGAGGCCCGGGCGGCGGTGGCGAAGGCCGAGGAGAAGGCGCGCCAGGCCCGGCTCGCCCATCGGCTCAAGGCCGAGCGTCGCGAGAAGGCATCAGCCAAGGCAGCGGCCGCGGCGGTGGCGGCGGCGGCCGCCGAGGAGGCCGCCCGCGCCGCCGGTCCTGGGGGCTACGCCGCTGAGGATGCTCGGTGACCATGACCGCCGACGATCGGATCGACCGGGTGCTGTTGGCTGTGCGAATGATCCCCCCGGGACGCGTCGCCACCTACGGTGATATCGGCCGCGTGGTCGGCTCCGGACCCCGCTATGTCGGCAACGTGCTGCGGCTTCACGCCGATCAGGTGCCCTGGTGGCGGGTGCTCAGCGCCTCTGGCGTCTCACCGGTGCTGGAGCGGGCCAGGTCCCACTGGGAGGCTGAGGGTATCCGGGTGCGGCGGGACGGGCGGGGCTGCCGGATTGTCGACTACCGCGCCGATCCGCACCAGCTCGCTGCTGACTTCGCGTCCTCAGCGGGCCAGCCAGGCGGCGTAGGCGTCGAAGGTGAAGCCTCGTCCGAGGAAGTCACGCACCAGGTCCGCCGCGTCCCGTGACCCTCCCGGCGCCAGGATGGTGTCGCGATAGCGCGCCGCGACCTCGGGTGCGAGCAGATCCTCGGGGTCGAAGGCGCTGAACAGGTCCTTGGCGATGACCATCGACCACATGTAGGTGTAGTAGCCCGACCCGTACCCGTCGAGGTGGCCGAAGCTCGCTGGCATACAGGTCCCCTCGATATAGGGATAGACCCCGTACTGCTGCTGCAGTTCGGCGGTCCTGGCCCTCAGATCGTCGGGGTTCTCCCGGTGGAGGTAGTAGGACAGGGCCGCGTAGAACATCTGCGTCCGGGCGAAGGTTCCCTTGCCGAAGTCGTGCGCAGCCCGCATCCGGTTCACCAGATCGGCGGGGATGGGGCGGCCGTCGGCGTCGGTGGCGAAGGTCTGCAGCACCGATGCGTCCCAGGCCCATTCCTCGAGCATCTGGCTGGGAGCCTCGACGAAGTCCCACTCGGTGGCGATTCCGGAGAAATCGACCCACGGCTGCTGCCCCCCGACGAGGGCGTGGATGAGATGGCCGAACTCGTGGAACAGCGTGGCCACATCGGAATGCTCCATCAGCCCGGCGGACAGGTTGCACACCAGCGCACCTTCGGGCAGTTGCTGGCCGCCGACGCCCTGGCTGAGGGTGAACTGTGCTGCATGCTTGAACTTCCCCGGGCGGGGATGAAGGTCGAGGTAGATCCGACCTACCGGGGTACCGTCCTCGCGGCTACGGACGTCATGGACGGTCACCTCGGGATGCCAGACCGGCGCATCGGGCTGGGGGACGTACTCGAGTCCGAACAGGCGGCCGGTCACCTCCAGCAGGCCTGCCCGGACTTTGGCGAAGTCGAAGTAGGTGCGCACCTGCTGGGCGTCGACGTCGAGTGCCTCGCGCCGGTGCACCTCGGTGTAGTAGGCGGCGTCGGCGGAGGTGACCCGGACCGCCTCCGGGCGATCCCGGCGCACCAGCTCCAGCAGGACGGCCAGATCGCGTTCGGCGGGTCCGGTGGCGGCGTCGGTGATCTGATCGATGAAGGTCGCGATCGCGTCCCCGGAGCCGATCATCTTGACCTCGGTGTCGAAATCGGGCCAGGACGGGTAGCCGAGCAGCCCGGCGAGTTCGGCGCGCAGGGCGAAGATCTCCTGAAGGACGGGCTCGTTCTCCGGGTAACCGACTGTCAGCGCAGCCACCAGCAGATCGTGGCGGGCATCCGCGTCGTGGGCGAACATCCGGAACGGGAGCGCGTCGGGGGAGTCGGTGGTCACCGTGACGAGTCCGTCGGTGTTGGCGGGGTGGGCCTGGATCCAGTCTGCGGGTAGGCCGTCCAGCTGCTCGGGGCGGAGCCTGATCGCTTTCGTCCCCTCTCGGATGGTGCGTCCGAAGGTCTGCCCGAGGACGGTCAGGCGTTCGCGGATGGCACAGATCCGCTCGCGGGTGGCTGGCGGGGCTGCCACGCCGGAGCGTCGGAAGGAGCGCAGGGTGTGGTCGAGCAGGCGCATCTGGTCGTCACCGAGTCCGCTGGGGTCGCAGGCCGCGAACACCGCGTGGAGGTCCGGGTCGAGGCCGAGCCTGGTGCCCAACTGCTGCACCGCGCGGCCGAGCTCCTCGGCAGCCTCGCGGACACCGGGGTCGGGATGGACCTCGCTGATCAGCGAGGACCGCGCGGACACGTCGCCCAGGGTGAGGCTGATCCGGTTCCAGGCCTCCAGCGTCGCGGTGGTGTCCGCCGGTGGGTCCGCGCTGAGGGTTGTTGCCTCGGCCTCGGTGCCGACGATCGCCTCGCGACCCTCGTTGAGCCAGGCGAGGTAGGCAGCCGCCTCGGGTGCGGGGAGAATCAGCGGGCTCAGTTCAGTCACCTCAGTCACCCGGCAACCCTACCGACGTGCCGGGACTGTCGAGCAGGACGGCCTGCATGTTCGTGCACGGCTGTGAACGAACGTGCACTCGTGTCCACTTCGCTCCCAGAGGTTCCTCCGCGCGGGCCGCGTTGCCTAGCGTGGGATCGGGAGAGTCGCCGGTCAGGGGAGGCAAGCGTGCGGACGATCTCGGCTGATGTTGTGGTCATCGGAGGCGGATCAACGGGCGCCGGAGTGGTGCGTGATGCTGCGATGCGCGGCTACCGGGCGGTTCTGGTCGACCGATCGGATCTGGCCCAGGGCACCACGGGACGCTTTCACGGACTCCTGCACTCCGGCGGGAGGTATGTCGTCTCGGATCCGGGATCGGCAACGGAGTGCGCCGAGGAGAATGCGATTCTTGGTCGCATCCAGGCACCGGCGATCGAACGGACCGGTGGCTTCTTCGTCGCCGCTCCCGGGGACGATCCCGACTACGGTGACAGGTTCCTTGCCGGGGCCGCCGCGGCCGGCGTCCCGGCGCGGGAGATCCCCGTCGCGGAGGCGTTGCGGCGGGAACCCCGGCTCAATCCGGGCATCTTCCGGGCGGTGGAGGTGCTCGACGGTTCCGTCGATGGATGGCAGCTGGTCTGGGGAGCGGTCAACTCGGCACGGCTGTACGGAGCCGAGGTGCTCACCTATCACCCGGTGACCAAGGTAGACACCTCCGGGGGGCAGGTCACGGCGGTGCACTGCTGGGACCAGCGCGGTGCGGAGGAGGTCGTCATCGAGTGCCGGTTCGCGCTGAACTGCGCCGGGCCCTGGGCCGGGCAGATCTCAGAGATGACCGATCTGCCGCCGGTCCCGGTCGTGCCCGGACGCGGCATCATGATCGCGATGAACCACCGGTTGGTGAACACCGTCATCAACCGTCTGATCTACCCCGCCGACGGCGACATCCTGGTGCCGGTGCACACGGTCTCGATCATCGGAACCACCGACGTCAAGGAATCCGATCCCGACGATCTGCCGATCCCCTACGACGAGGTCCAGCAGATGCTGGATGCTGGCGAGCACCTCATCCCGGGATTCCGGAGCCAGCGTGCCGTCCATGCCTGGTCGGGGTCGCGCCCGCTGATCAAGGACGACCGGGTCGCGGCAACCGACACCCGGCACATGAGCCGCGGGATGGCCGTCATTGACCATCTCCACCGCGACGGCGTCAAGGGTCTGCTGACCATCGGCGGCGGAAAACTCACCACCTACCGGCTGATGGCTGAGCACATCGTCGACGCGATGTGTGAGCAACTGGGGGAGGTGCGCCCGTGCCGAACTGCAGCAGAGGCTGTCCCCTACGACGAGCCCGCCACCCACTATGTGGTGGGCCATCGCCTGGCCGACCGCGAGGAGGATCGGGCCGAGGATCCGATCATCTGTGAGTGCGAGCTGATGAGCCGGCGGATGTTCACCTCCCTGCTCCATCAGCAGCCCGGAAGCACCCTTGACGACCTGCGGCGACAACTCCGGCTGGGCATGGGTCCCTGTCAGGGTGGCTTCTGTTCCTCCCGGGCCGCGGGCATCGCCCACGACGAGGGCGTCATCGATGTCGAACGGGCCACCGGGCTGCTCCGGCTGTTCCTGAAGAACCGCTGGATCGGGCTGTGGTCCATCCTGTACGGCGACCAGCTGCGGCAGACTGCGCTCGACAACTGGATCTATCAGGGGACCCTCGACATTGAGCATCTGCCGGAGCCGGCTGAGGAGGTCCTCCGATGAGAGTCGCAGTGATCGGCGCGGGCCTGGCCGGACTGACCGCTGCGCTGCGGCTCGCCGACGGCGGGGCTGCGGTGACGCTCATCACCCAGGGAACCGGAGGGCTCCAGCTCTCCCAGGGAAGCCTCGACATCCTCGGCTACGCCCCCGAGCGCATCGACCGCCCGCTGGCGGCGCTGCCGGCCTTTGTCGCCGAGCGTCCCGAACACCCCTATGCGCACGTGGCCGGCACCGTGGCCGAAGCCGTCGGCTATGTCGCCGACCTGGTGGGTCCGGCCCTCCTCGCCGGCGACCCGGCGACCAACCTGCAGCTGCCGACCGCTGTCGGGGCGGTTCGCCCCACCGCGGTCGCCCCGCCCTCGATGACCACCGCAGATGTCGGTGACGGCAACGCCTACCTCGTGGTCGGTTTTCGCCGCCTGAAGGACTTCCCGGCGAGCCTGGTGGCCGGGAACCTCGACCGGACCGCGGTCGCCCAGGTGAGCGCCCGCCATGCGTGGGTGGATCTGATCGCCCGCGCCGGTGAACGCGACTCCTCGGCGCTGACGTTCGCGCGGGCGCTCGATGATGCCCCGGTGCGCGACCGGCTGGCGCAGCAGCTGTCGGCGCTGGTCGAACCGGACGAGATCGTCCTGGTGCCGGCCTGTCTGGGGTTGTCCGACCCGGGGGTCGCGGAGGCGTTGAGCCACCAGGTGGGTCATCCGGTCGCCGAGGTGGCGCTGCAGCCGCCGGGCGTGCCGGGGATGCGGCTCAACCAGGCTCTGATCCAGGCTGCCAAGGACCGCCGGGTCCGCATCATCGCCGGCAGCAGAGTCACCGGGGCTCGCCGGTCGAACGGGCGACTGGATGCGGTCGTCGTCGCCTCGGCGGGCCATCCGACCGACGTCCGGGCCGACGCCTTCGTCTATGCACCCGGAGGGTTTGAGAGCGGCGCTCTCGCCGTCGACTCCCATGGTCGGATCACCGAGGTGGGCCTGGGGTTGCCGCTGACCGCCACCGATGCGCGTGGTCTCATCAGCGAGGACTTCTGGGGCAGCGACCAGGCCCTGTTCGGCGTCGGAGTCCGCGCCGATGCCGCCCTGCGACCCGTCGATGCCGCCGGGGAGGTCGTCTGGGCCAATGTACATATTGCTGGCGGCATTCTCGCCGGCGCCCACCGGTGGCGGGAGAAGTCCGGGGACGGTATCGCCGTTGCCACTGCCGTCCGCGCCGCCGACACCATCCTCCAGGAGGGATCGTGAGCACCGACCAGCCAGATGCCGACCGGGTCAAGGCCGAGCAGCCCGCAAGCCCCAGGGACCGGTTGGGGAACCTGACTCAGCGCGCCACCCTCGATCACTGTGTCAAGTGCACCATCTGTGAGACCGCCTGCCCGGTGGCGGCCGTGACGACGCTCTTCCCGGGCCCGAAGTTCGAGGGCCCGCAGGCGGAGCGGTTCCGTCACGGGGTCTCGGTCGATTCCTCGATCGACTACTGCTCCAGCTGCGGGGTGTGCACCGCAGTGTGCCCCCAGGGGGTCAGGATTGCTGAGATCAACTCGGTCGCGCGAGCGGCCTACAAACAGGACAACCACGTCCCGGTGCGCGATCAGCTCATCACCCGGACCATGCTGATGGGCGCGATGATGACCCCGGTCGCGCCGGTGGCGAACGCCGTCCTGGCCAACAGGGTCGCCCGGACGGTGGTGGAGAAGATCATCGGCGTCGACCGGGATGCACCGATGCCGGTGGCGGCCGGTCAGACCCTGAGCGGCTGGCTGAAGAAACGGACCCGGACGGCGCCACCCCCCACGCGGGGAACGCTGGTCTACTTCCACGGATGTGCGGGCGGCTACTTCGAGGTGGAGACCTCGAAACAGGCGATCGAGGTGCTGGAGTACCTCGGCTACGAGGTGCTCGTGCCCAAGCAGGGTTGCTGCGGACTTGCCCAGCAGAGCAGCGGCCTGTTCGCGGGTGCGACGACGTCGGTGCGGGCCCTCGTGCAGCAGTTGCGCTCCGCAGGGGAGGACCTGACCATCGTCTCCTCCAGCGGATCCTGCGCGGGCATGCTCAAGCATGAGGCGCACGAGATCCTCGGTATTGAGGACGCCGACCTGGCCGACGTCGGATCGAGGATGCGGGAGATCAGCGAGTTCCTCTGGGACCTGCAGGAGGCAGGGGACTTCCCGGTGGGAAAGCTGAGCCCGATCGAGGACACCATCCCCTACCACGCACCGTGCCAGGTGCGCAGCCAGGGGATGGGCACACCGGCGGCCGATGTCCTGGGTCTGATCCCCGGCCTCACCGTGGTCGACTCCGGCGCGGCCTGCTGCGGTATCGCGGGAACCTATGGGATGAAGAAGGAGAAGTACGCTATCGCCCAAGCGGTCGGCAAGCCGCTGTTCGACAAGGTGTTGGCCACCAACACCGAGATCGCCGCCTGCGACACCGAGACCTGCCGGTGGCAGATCCAGACGTCGACCGGGGTGACCACGGTGCACCCGATCACGTTTATCCACCGCTCCTTGGGGCTCGACCGCACCGCTGGTTGATCGCCGTTTCGCTGCTCCGCAACCAGCGGGACTCGCTCCCGTCAGGGGTGTGCGCAAGCGCTTCCTCAGCCGGCAGCGAGGAGGTCCTTGACCTGGGCGACCGTCGGGACCCGGCCGGACAGCACCACCCGGTCGTCGACGACGAGGCCGGGGTCCGCATGATGCCCCAGGAGGCGATGTCAGCAGGATCGGTGACCTTCTCGAAGGTCGCGTCGATGCCGAGTTGCTCGACGGCTTCCCGGGCTGCGTTCTCGAGGTTGATGCAGTTCT
>JBKEBV010000204.1:0-1746 GCA_047973315.1 Propioniciclava sp. | reverse complement strand
GCCTGCCGCGCCGGCGGCGTCTCATCCAACACGTGGATCTCGCCGCGATGAACAACCCGGTCATCGAGCACGAGCGTGACGTCGGGGTGTTCCCGCACCCACTCGATCGCCCCCACCGATGCGCGCGGCGCGACCACCACCACGTGCGAGCTGCGATATGCCGCGACATGAGCCGCATGGATCTTCTGCAGCCAGGCTCTCTCCGGCAGCCGTCCGCTCTTGACCTCGAACTCGACGACGGCCCCGTCGATCAGGATGCCGACATCAGCCAACTCCACGCGCGCGCCAGCGCCACGCAACTGCTTGATGATGCGACCGGCGTCCATACCCATCCCGTATTAGATAAAGCGGAGAATGCGTTTATTCTAATATGGCGGTGTTACAGCGCGCCACACCAAGACAGTGGCCGAGCCGCGCAGTGACGGGATCGGCTGGCCCGGACGCCTCTTTGCGCATGGCAACGCAACGGTGGCGGTGCGTTCCGCGCGGCGCATCCGCTGTGACGCGATACAAGACCATCACGGCACGCGAAGCTCGCGGATGGGTTCGCGTCTGCTGGCGGTGATCGCGGGGGCGAGCGCAGCGAGGAGTGCGGTGCCGAGGGCGAGGATGCCGAGTGCTGCGATGAAGGTGGCGCCGGGGAGGGGGTCGCCGGTGGCGAGCAGAACTCCGACCGAGACCGCGGTGCCGCCCAGGATGCCGATGCCGGCCAGGAGGGCGGTCTGGGTGAGGAGGAGGGTGATGATAAGTCCCCGTGTGGCGCCGAGCGCGCGGCGGCGACCGTAGTCTTTGCGGCGCATCAGGACGAGGCCGGTGAGGAGGATCGCGACCAGCGCACCGGTGAGGGCGAGGACGGCGAGGACCAGGCCGCGGGAGAACGCGCCGAGCTGGCCTTGGATCAGGGCGCGGAGTTGGGCGAGGGTCTCACTGGTCTGCACGGTGATCTTCGACGGGTCGGTCGCGGCGAGCACGGAGAGGACGGCGTCGCTGACGGGGGCGACGAGGTCGGGCCTGTCGGCGATGACGATGATGATCGCGACCGGCTCCGCCCCGGTCGCGGCGGGTTGCGGGATGAGCATGACCGGTTCCAGCCCACCCAGGAAGTCCGGCACCTCGACCCCGCCGGTGACGGTGTAGTCGGGTCCGGTGGTGAGGGTGATCGACCCGGTCCCGTCCGCCAACCCGAGCTGGGGCGCCGCGAGTCCGGACGCGTACGCGGTCTGCCCGGGCAGCGGAGCCGCCGGGGGGATACCGAGCCGGTCGAGGTGGGGGCCGTACGCGTATCGGGCGGGCACCCGGGTGCCGTCAGGAACTGCCGTGTTGGCCGCGTCGACGGCGGCCGAGAACGCGCCGACCCATTCGATGCCGTCGATCGGTGCGATCCGGTCGATCACGTCGCTGGTGATCCCCGCGGCCTGTTCGGCGCGGATCGTGATAGAGCGGGTCCCGGCAGTGTCGATCGAGCCGAGCACTTCCTGCTCAGCACCGACGGTGCGGCCGGTGGTGAGCATCACGGCAAGGATCATCCCGGCGAGCATCAGCACCGTTAGCACCGACGCGACCGGCTGCGACCGCGCTGTCGCCGCCGCTTCGAGCTTGTCAAGAATTGTGTGTATGCGGGTTCCGGTATGTCGTTAGTGGATGTGTCCGGCGAGGCGGTCGGGGTAGGTGAGCGCGAGGGCGTTGAGGGCGGCTTTCCAGCCCTGGATTTGGGTGCCTTCGACGAGCTTGCCAGGGGCTTTGCGT
>JBKEBV010000193.1:0-2039 GCA_047973315.1 Propioniciclava sp. | reverse complement strand
TGGTCGGGCACCGCGAGTGGGAGACCCTCTATCTCGGCTGGAACTGCGCCGTCGTGGTCTCCGACATGGGCTTCGTGCGGGACGACGGCAAGACCCTCACCGCCCAGCCGCACCTCAACCTGTACCAGTCGAAGATGTGGACGCTGGACCACCTTCGCCGGATGCCCGAGGTGCAGAGCCCGAACGTTCTGCTCTACGAGATGACTGACGAACAGCGCCAGGCATTCGCCGAGGACTACGTGCGTCAGGGACCGGCGGGACGCCCCGCACCTGCCAGCGCCTGAGCGCGGTCAGGCGAGGGGGAAGGGTCCCCTGTGGGCCCTTCCCCTGCCTCACCACGCCCGGTTATCAGCAACACCCCGGTTTCCAGCAAACGCCCTGGTTTACCAGAACGCGAGGAGAATCCAGATGACCGAGGAGCACGTCGTCCGGTTCGAACCGGTGGGTATCGAGATCACCGTTCGTGAGGACCAGACGATCCTGCGCGCAGCCGCCGAACAGGGCGTCCAACTCATGCACGGCTGCAAGGAGGGCCAGTGCTCGGCGTGCAAGTCCTTCATCCTGGAGGGCGAGGACGTCGAACACGACAAGTACTCCACCTTCGCCCTTCCCGATTATGAGAAGGACGAGGGCATGACCCTGCTCTGCCGGGCCCATGCCTATGAGGACCTCGTCATCGAACTCATGCAGTACGACGAGGAGATCATCCGTTCCGGTCTGCCCCTGCGCCAGGGCAGCGCCGAGGTGGTCGCGATCACCCCGGTGACCCACGACCTTCGTCACCTGGTGCTGCGGCTCGAACCGGGACTGGACCTCAAGTACTTCCCCGGTCAGTACCTCGACATCACCGTTCCGGGCACCGATGAGCACCGATCGTTCTCGATGGCCAACCCGCCCTCGCGGGACGGCACGGTGGACTTCATCATCAAGGTGTATCCGGACGGTCTGTTCTCCCAGTACCTGGACAATCAAATGCAGGTCGGTGACCAGGTGGAGGTGGAGGGCCCCTTCGGCACCTTCACCCTGCGGGAGAACCGGACCGGCGACCTGGTGTTCCTGGCCGGCGGAGCCGGTCTGGCACCGGTTCTCGCGCTGCTGCGATCGATGGCCGAACGCAAGATCGAGCGCAAGGCCGTCTTCTACTACGGGGTCCGGACCCGCCGCGACCTCTGCTTCGAGGACGATCTACACGCCCTCGAGGACCAAATACCCGGTTTTCGTTACGTTCCAGCACTGTCCGAGCCCGAGGGCCAGGACTGGGACGGCGAGACCGGGCTCATCACGGAGGTGGTGCGCCGCAACGAGGGAAGCCTGGTCGGACGGGACGCGTATCTGTGCGGTCCGCCGCCCATGGTCGAGGCGGCCATCCCGTTGCTCACCGAGCTCGGGGTACCCCAGACCGACATCTTCTACGACAAGTTCACCACCACAGGTGACTCAGGAAGCGAGGACGGTTCATGACCACCACAGCTGACCGCCCGGCCCGTAGCGTCCCGAAGCCAGTCTTCACCGACGCCGAGGCCGGAGCCGCCGATTTCCCCGATTCCAGCGCGCAGGCAAGGCATTTCAACTACTACAAGTCGGCCAAGCGCAAGCAGACCATCTACGAGGATGTCACCGTCGAGGTGCAACCCGACCCGCGGCACTACCTCTCCCAGGGCTGGATCTACGGCTTCGCCAACGGCGACGCCGGCTACCCACTGCACTGGACCAAGCTCAAGGCGTGGGGCGTCGACGAGCCCGAACCGCACCGTGGTCCCGGCAGCGGCGGCGGTGGCGGCACCCTGGTGTGGCCCGCCCACGGCTGGCACGAGTTCCGTGACCCCAACGAGGAGTGGGAACTCACCCTGTTCCGCTACAACGCCAACGTGGTTCGCCAGGTGACCCAGAACATCGAGAACGCCCGCATATCCAAGGCGTTCGAGCAGTGGTCACGCAACTGGGTGCACTTAGTCGAAAACAACGTGGGCGCCTGGATGCATGTCGAGCACATCCTGGGCCTGTACGTCTTCGCCGCCAATCAGCGGTCCGGCCCCACC
>JBKEBV010000188.1:0-26820 GCA_047973315.1 Propioniciclava sp. | reverse complement strand
ACGGCAACCCCGTCGTGGAGTTCTTCGACGTCGCCAACAATCCGGAGAACCCGGAGGACGGCACCCGCAGCGTCGCTTTCTCCGGCGAGCTGTGGATCGAGGCCGATGACTTCGCCGAGGTACCCCCGCCCAAGTTCTTCCGGCTCTCGCCGGGGCGCGAGGTACGCCTGCGCGGCGCCTACCTGGTCACGGCGACCGAGGCCGTCACCGACGCCGACGGGAACGTCATCGCCGTCCATGCCACCTATGACCCCGACTCCCGGGGCGGGAATGCACCCGACGGGCGCAAGGTCAAGTCGACGATGCACTGGGTCTCAGCTCCGCACGCCGTGGATGCCAGCGTCGCGCTGTATGACCGGCTCTTCACCGCCGAGGCTCCCGGCGAGGCGACCGGCGATCCGCTCGACGACCTCAACCCGGCGAGCCGCACCCTGCTGGAACCGTGCCGGGTGGAGGCAGCCCTGGCCAATACCGCGCCCGGGGAGGTCGTCCAGTTCGAGCGCCTGGGCTATTTCGCCGCCGATCCCGAGCGGCCGATGTACTTCCATCGCACGGTCGGGCTCCGCGACGAGTGGGCGGCGATTCAGCGGCGCCGCGGCTGAGCGGGCCCTCGCAGCGCCGGCAGGAACTCGCCCCGAGGGCAGCCTCGCCGATCCCAGCGACAGCCGGCTGTATCCACAGCGGTGGGCGACCTCAATGCCCGGCAGGACCGCGCGCGGGAGCGGAGTCCTCGGTCAGCGGGCCGACCCGCGCGTCGAGGGCGGTCAGCGCCGTGTCGGCATCGACCACCAGACCGGCGCCCGGTTCGCCCGCTCCCAACGAGATGCGGCGACCCCGGATCGAGGCATCCGCGATCACCGGGAGCGACGTCGTCGTGCCGAACGGGGTGATGGTTCCCCGCCGGTAGCCCGTCGCCGCGAAGGCCTCATCGGCCGCTGCCAGCGAGAGCCGGTTCTGTTCTAGCATCGCCCGCAGCCGTGGCCAGCTGATCTGCCGGTCGCCGGGAACGAGCACCAGCACGTACTCCCCGGCGCCGAGCCGCACCACCATGGTCTTCACCAGATCCCGGGGCTCCTGACCGCGCAGCGCGGCCGCCTCGGCGAGACTCCCCACCCGTTCGTGGCGGACCACTGCCACCGGCACCCCGAGGTCGCGGGCAGCGGTCGCAGCAGGCAGCGAGTCCTCGGTCATCTCCTCACCCTAGTGGCCTGTCGTGGAGACGGGCCTGCACGAACTCATCGCGCAACGGATTGCCGGGCCTGTTCAGCAGCAGGGTCAACCCGTACTTCAGCCTTGGGGCGCGATCGGCGACTTCTCCGGCTCACGGGAGGACAACGCCGGCGGCCCATGCCTAGGCTCACCAGCATCTGCCAGCCCCCGGGACGCCTGCGGTCTCCAACCAGCCGCACGCGGAGAGGAACCCCGATGCGCACACGAGTCTGGGTGGCCGGCGCCGCTGTCGTCGCCCTGGTGACCCCGCTGGCCCCGGCCGCGGCCGCGCCACCACGCGACGATCGTTTCCCCACGGCACCCGCAGGGGTGATCGACACCGATCTGATCCCCGCCGCGCTCGACGATCAACGCACTGTCCGGGTCATCGTCGAACTCGCTGACGATCCGGTGGCGGTGGTCGAGGCCGCACAACCGCTGGACCGCACCGCGCGGAACGCCCTGCGCACCCGGCTCGCCAACAGCCAACGCGATGTCGTCCGCGCCGTGGAACAGGCCGGCGGCAGCGTGACCGCGCAGATGCAGGACGCCTACAACGGGGTGAGCGCCAGCATCCCGCGCTCCGCGGTCAGCCGCCTGGCTGACCTTCCCGGGGTGACGGCTGTCCATGCCGCCCCGGTGGCGACGCGGAGCACCACCACCAGCCTGCCCTACCTGGGCGTCCCGGAGGCGTGGGAGAGCACCGGATACACCGGCGCTGGCATCAAGATGGCCATCATCGACAGCGGGATCGACTACACCCACGCCGACTTCGGCGGCCCTGGCACCACCGAGGCCTTTCTGGGTGCCTTCTTCTCCTCCACCCTCGACCCGGACCCCGCCCTCGTCGGCCCCGACGCTCCGCGGATCAAGGGTGGGTATGACTTCGTCGGCGACTCCTACGATGCGAGCCTCCCCGGCTCGCTGCCGGAGCCCGACCCGAATCCGCTCGACTGCAGCGGCCACGGGACCCACGTCGCCGGCATTGCCGCCGGCAGCGGGGTGAGGGCCGACGACACGACCTATTCCGGCCCGTACGACACCTCGACGGGGTCCCGGGCGTTCTCCATCGGCCCGGGCGTCGCCCCTGAGGTCGACATCTACGCGCTGCGCGTCCTCGGCTGTGCCGGCGCCACCAATCTCACCACCGAGGCCATCGACTGGGCCGTCCAGCACGACATGGACGTCATCAACATGTCCCTCAGCTCCCCCTACGGAGCCGCGGAGGATCCCACCTCTGTCGCCGCGGCGAACGCGGTCGCCGCCGGTATCGTCGTCGTCGCCGCCGTCGGCAACAACGGCCCCAGCCCTTATCTGGCCGGGGCCCCGGCTGTCGGCCATGGCGTGGTGAGCGTCGCCGCCAACGATCCGGTCGCAGGCTTCCCGGCCTTCGCCGTGGCCCTGCCCGGCGGGGACAGTCTCACTGCGATGAGCATCACCGGGCTCGCCTCGGCCCCCGAGGCACCGCTGCGGCTCGTCGTCCTCGCCGATGATCCCGACACCGAGGAGGACGAGTCGCTGGGATGCCGCCGCCAGGACTACACCGCCAACGGCATCGTCCCCGGCGGCGATCAGCTGGCCGTCACCGGGATTCTCGCCTGCGATGCCCTGGACCGGTCGCTCGCCGCCCAGGAGGCGGGAGCCGCCGCGCTGGCGATGGTCAACGCCGACGACACCCGACCCGCCTACGAGGGTCCGCTGACCGGTGCCACCGATGATCCGTCGGCACCGGTCGAGGTGACCATTCCGGTGCTCGGGATCGCCGGACCGCTCGGCGCCGACACCGGATCCGACGGCGACCGCCTGGTCGGTGCCGACGGCGCCCAGGTCACGCTGAGTGCGACGACGCCGCTGCCGAATCCCGCCTCGGGCCGACTGGCCCCGTTCAGTTCGTCCGGCCCCGCGCTGGTCGACTCGGGAATCGCGCCGTCGGTCGTCGCACCGGGCGTCTCCATCGTCTCGGCAGTCGTCGGGTCCGGATCCGGAGGTGCGTCGTCGTCGGGGACCTCGATGGCCGCCCCCCATGTCGCCGGGACCGCAGCCCTGGCCGTCCAGGCCCATCCGGACTGGCCTGCCGACGCCATCGCCGCAACACTGGTCAATACCGCCGACCCACAGCAGGTCACCGACGGCACCACGATCCGGGCCGGTGCCGGGCTGATCGACCCCGCCGACGCGCTGGCAGCCGTCGTCACCGCGACCGGGGACACCTCCGACGCCCACGGCGTCACGGTGGCCGAGCCGACGCTCAGTTTCGGTTTCGTCGAGGACAACGACCGGGTCACCCGGACGCGACGGATCACCGTCACCAATCACGGCGACACCACCGCCCGGTACGCGGTCACGGTCGAGCCGGCGCCAACCTCCCGGCCGGCCCGGGTGCGGACGAGCGCGTCGCGGATCACGGTGCGTCCCGGGCAGACGAAGACGTTCACCCTGCGCCTCAGCGTTCCGATGAACCGGGTGGGTTCGACGCTGGACGGCACCCCGTTCGCCTTCCATGAGGTGTCGGGATCGGTGGTGCTGACCGGGCCGGACACCCTCCGGGTGCCGTACCTGCTCGTCCCCCGCGCCGAGGCGAAGGTTGATGCTCGCGCGCGAAAGTTCACCTCCCGGTCCTCAGCGGTGACGGTCACCCTCAGCAACCGGCGCGGGGCACTCGACGCCCAGGCCGACTTCTACGAGTTGGGCCTCACCGACCCGCGCGGTGATGCCGACACCGCGGTCGATCTGCGCGCCGTCGGGGTCCAGTCCTTCCGCGAGGAGGGTGAGGACGACGCCTTGGTGGTGTTCGCGGTCAACGCGTGGAACCGCACCTCCAACGCGGCCGCCCTGGAAACCGGGATCACCGTCGACACCAACGATGACGCCGCCGCCGACTACGTGGTTTTCGCCTTGGACGCGGGCCTGCTCAACGTCGGACGTCCTGACGGGCGCACCGGCGTGTTCGTCTATGACGTCAGCGCGGGGACGGTCGCGGCCACCGGACAGATGGCCGTGGCGCCCACCGACAACAGCACCGTGCTGCTGCCGGTCCCCGCCTCGGCTCTGGGACTCGACGAATCCAGTGGCCCCTTCGGTTATGCCGCCTACGCAGCGTCACTGCGGGACGACGCCGCCTACGACCAGACCGAAGGGTGGGCGCACGTCGATCCGTGGCGACCGGCCCTGGCCACCGGCATGAACACCACCGTCGACACCATGCGCTCGAGCCGGGTTCGGGTGGCGATCGACCCCGAGCAGTTCGCGCAGACCGAACCCGGCGGAATCATGGTCGTCGTCCACGACAATGCCGCCGGAGCGGC
Organism: Propioniciclava sp.; assembly: GCA_047973315.1. GTDB lineage: Bacteria > Actinomycetota > Actinomycetes > Propionibacteriales > Propionibacteriaceae > Propioniciclava. The sequence continues at coordinate 22,306 of JBKEBV010000188.1, read as the reverse complement.
GGAGGCGCGGCTGCTCAAGCCACGCCGTTAACCGATCCGGCCGATCCCGACCTCACCGCTGACACAGCCGGGGCGTGGCGCCGGCCCCGAACCGGTAGTCGTAGCTGCGCCCGCCCACCTCGACGACAACCCGGGCCCCCTCGACCAGCGCCTGGGTGTACACGGTTCCCGGTCGGGGGCAGCCCCAGGAGCCGTCATTCCAGGTGACCTGATCGGCGCTGATCACCGTCATCGTGTCCGGGGCCACCCCGCGGTCGGTGAGGTCGGTGCGTATCGCGTCGAGCTGCTCCGGCGCCGGATCGAACGGCGTTCCGAAGGGCGAGGGCAACGGCGGGGCCGTCGGCAGCGGTGTCCGGGTGGACGGATAAGGGCTGACGACCGGGGTCCGGGGGGCCGGCGTCGGTTCGGACGGGGATGCGGGCACAGGAGTCACCTCCGGGATCGCAGCACAACCCGCGAGCAGCGCGGCTGCGACCATCGTGCAGACCCCACGGGTCAGGCCCTGCATGCGCGCTCCCAGATGGTGACAAGGGGCACCGGACGTCGGCGTCCACCCACCATGGTACGCCGGGGATCGACGATCCCGTAGCCACGGACCCGGAAGCAGCAGGGGCGACCGCGTTGCCGGGCGCCGGGGCCGGACGATGCTCGCGTGCTCTGGTGCAACCCCGCCAGCAGCTGACAGAGTTGCTCCATGGCGAGCATTCCGCGGACGACCCTCACCTTCCTCGGCGCTGCCGGAACGGTGACCGGATCCAAGTACCTGCTCAGTCTGGGCGAGCGACGCATCCTCATCGATGCGGGCCTGTTCCAGGGAGAGAAGAAGTGGCGACGGCTCAACTGGGAGGAATTCCCGCTCGATCCGGCCTCCCTGAGCGATGTCGTTCTCACCCACGCCCACCTCGACCACGTCGGCTACCTGCCCGCCCTGGCCAGGAACGGATTCAGCGGACCGGTCTGGTGCACCCAACCGACCCTCGAGCTGGCGGAGATCGTGCTGCGCGACTCCGCCTACCTGCAGGAACTGGAGGCCGCCCAGGCCAACGAGGGTGGCTACTCCAAGCATTCGCCGGCGCTTCCGCTCTACACCACCGAGGATGTCGAGGCGCTGCTGCCCCAGTTCACCCCGCTCGCCTTCGACGTCGACCTCCCGTTGGCCCGGGACCCGGATGCGGTGACCCCCGGCGAGGAGGTGACGGTCCGCCTCACCCGCGCCGGCCATATCCTGGGATCGGCTTCGGTCAACGTGTGGACCGGGTCGGCCTCGGTGCTGTTCTCCGGTGACCTCGGGCGCCATGATCATCCGGTGCTGCGGCCCCGGGACACCCCACCGGGCGCCCCGTACGTGCTGATGGAATCGACCTATGGCGACCGGGAACATCCCGAGCCGGTCAACCTCCCGCACGAGGCCTTCGCCGATGCGGTGCGGCGCACCATCGCCCGCGGGGGAACCGTGCTGATCCCCGCCTTCGCCATCGATCGCACCGAGGTCGTCCTCCAGACGATCTCCGCCCTCGAACGCGAGGGGCGGATCCCGGACGTGCCGGTGTATGTCAACTCGCCGATGGGAGTCCGGGCGCTACGGGTCTACCAGTCCCACCCCGACGAACTCGGCGAGGATCTCCGCGCCGAGGACCTGGTGGCCATCCCCGACCTCACCACCGTCGAATCGGCCGAGGACAGCCGCCGGCTCACCGGCGCGGGGGGCCACGGCCCGTGCGTCATCATCTCCTCCAGCGGCATGGCCACCGGGGGGCGGGTGCTGCACCATCTGGCGGCGTTGCTGCCCGATCCCCGCAACGCGGTCATCCTCACCGGCTATCAGGGCGTGGGAACTCGCGGTCGTCAGCTGGCCGACGGCGAGGAGAAGGTGAAGATCCACGGGCGGTACGTCCCGGTGCGGGCCGAGATCGTGCACGACCGTGAGTTCTCCGTGCACGCCGACGGCTCGGATCTGGTCGACTGGCTGGGCGAGCTCGATCCGCCCCCGCATCAGGTCTTCTGCGTCCACGGTGAGGAGGACTCGGCCTCTGCGCTGGCCGCACGGGTCGGCGCGATGCTCGGGCTCGAGGCGGTGGTCCCCGCTCTGGGGGAAGTGGTCCTGCTTGATGGGGGATCCGCCCCACGGCCACCGGCGGCCGAACACGCCCCGCCCGCCGCACCGGAGAGTGGGCCTGCCGACCGGCGTCTCGGCTACCGGCTGCTGACCGGTTCCGACGAGGCCGACTTCTGCCGCCGGGTCAGCGAGGCCCTGGCCGAGGGGTATGTGCTGCACGCCGGTCCGACGCTCGCCTTCGACGGGACGCGGATGATCGCCGCCCAGGCGGTGGTCTGGCCCGTCGTATGATCGCCGGGTGATCCCCCCGACCCTCAAGCCAGGTGTCCTCGGCCTAGGTGAGCATTTCAGTGGCGCGTGGGCGACCTACCGGAGCCGCTTCCTGCTGTTCGTCGGCCTGTCGCTGGCGCCGCAGCTCCTCTTCGCTGCCGTCACCGCTGGCATGCTGGCGGGCCTGTTCAATGCGATCCTGCGTGGTGAGGAGCGCGGAACCGAGATCGGCGTGTTCCTCATTGTCGCGGTGAATATCGTCGTCGTCGTCGGCTACCTGATCGCGGCGCTGGTCCAGTACCGGTTCATGGCGATGACCGTGCTCGCTGCCGACGATCTCGCCTCCGGCCAGTCCCCCGGCTGGTCCGAGCTGCTGGCCCGCACCCGGGGTTTCACAGGCCGGATCCTCGGACTTTTCCTGGTGGTCTCCCTCGGCAGCCTGGCGGTGCTCGCCGTGGTGGTCATGGCGGTCACCCTCCCCTTCACCGGCCTTGACGCGGCCCCCGACCTCGGGATGCTGATGATCCTTGTCGTGCCGGGGCTCCTGCTCTACCTGGTGCTCCTGGCCGGGTCGCTCATCATCGCCGTCCGGGTGCTCTACCTGATCCCGGCGATCGCGGTGGAGCACCTGAACGGCTTCGAGGGCCTCCGCCGGTCGTGGTCGCTGACCCGGGGCGTCTTCTGGCCGACCCTGGGCTACTACCTGCTGCTGGGTGTCGTCACCGGCCTACCGGTGACGATCATCTCCAATGTCGTGTCCGTCCTCGCCATCCCGCTGGACGACTCACTGCCCACCGCCGCGCCGGTCACCACAGCGATCATCGTCTACCTGCTGATCATCGCGGTGGCTGTTGTCGTCGTCCCGTTCAACACCATCTTCGTCACCGTGATGTACACCAGCCGCGTGCGTGCGCTGGCCGGCGAACCGCCGAGCACCGCGGTCGCATCGCCGACAGGGTTTCCCGCCCAACCCGGATACCCATCAGCCCAGCCCGGGTACCCGCCGCCACCCCAGCCCGGATATCCGCAACCCGGCTCCACCCCCGTGGCGCACCAGCCCGCTCCGGCACCTGCTGACCCCTCAGCACCGTCAGATCCCTGGGACACGCCCCGGCCACCGGCTCCGGGGGAGTCGCAGCCCCGAGCGGCTTGGGACACCCCCGGTCCGTCCTCGGACCCGCCCGGCGATGACCGTCCCCCTCCGACCTGAGCGCAGGAAATCAGTCATGACGACACGAGAACCGACCCCGATCGACCACATCGCCGAGGAGCACGCCCGCGCCATCCTCGCGCTGAGCCCGCTGACTGCTACCGCGGTCGGCGAGCCCGGGTACGACCATCTGCTCGACGACCTCTCGCCCGCCGGGCACGCCGCGGTGGACGAGCAGAATCGCCGTACGCTCGCCGCCCTCGCGCAGACCGAGGTCGTCGACGCCGTGGACCAGGTCACGGTGGCGGCTCTGCGCGACCGCCTCGGCCTGGCCGTGGAGGGTTATCAGGCCGGCGACCACCTGCGCGACCTCAACACGATCGCCTCCCCGCTGCAGGAGGTGCGCGACGTCTTCGATCTGATGCCGACCGCCTCCGCCGATGACTGGGCGACCGTCGCCCGACGTCTGGCGGCCCTGCCGGATGCCCTCAGCGGGTACGCCGCGACCCTGCGGGAAGGGATCGGCACGGGCATCGTCCCGGCAGAGCGCCAGGTCAGGGCCGCCCGGATCACCGCAGCGCACCACGCCGATCCGGCATCCTCCTTCTTCACCGCCCTCATCGCCGCAGCCCGGCCCGACGGGGATGTCCCGGGTGCGGCTCTGGCCGCGGACCTGGCTGCGGGGGCGGCTCGCGCGCGGGCGGCCTTCCGCACCCTGGCCACCTTCCTGGGCGAGGAACTGGCCCCGGCGGCCGTCGCTGATGACGCGGTGGGTCCGGAACGCTATGCCCGGGCCTCCCGATCCTTCGTCGGCGCCACGCTCGACCTCGACGAGACCTATGCGTGGGGCATCGACCAGCTCGCCAGCATTGCCGAGGAGCAGCGGCGGTTGAGCCGCGAGATCCTCGGCCACGAGGGTGACCTGGCCGAAACTGTGGCGCATCTCAATGCCGATCCAGCGACGCAGCTCCATGGCACGGCGGCGCTGCGGGAGTGGATGCAGGCCACCGCCGATGAGGCGATCGCGGCGCTGCACGGCGTGCACTTCGACATTCCCGAACCGGTGCGGACGGTGGAGGCGATGATCGCGCCGACCCAGACCGGGGGCATCTACTACACCCCGCCGAGCGACGACTTCAGCCGCCCGGGACGGATGTGGTGGAGTGTCCCCGCCGGAACGACGACGTTCGCCACCTGGAGTGAGCGGACGACGGTCTACCACGAGGGGGTGCCCGGCCACCACCTCCAGTTCGGTCAGGCGGCGGTCAATCCCGATCTGAACCGGTGGCGGCGGCAGTTCTGCTGGTTGTCCGGTCACGGCGAGGGCTGGGCGCTGTACGCCGAACGCCTGATGGATGAGTTCGGGTTCCTTCCGCACCCCGGGGAACGGTTCGGGATGCTCGACGCCCAGCGGATGCGGGCGGTGCGGGTGGTCATCGACATCGGCCTCCACCTGGGCAGGCCCGCCTTCGCCGCCTATGGCGGCGGACGGTGGGACTACGACAAGGCAACCGCACTGTTCGCCGACCAGGTGACGATGGGTGCCGCCGAACGCACATTCGAGATGAACCGGTACGCCGGCTGGCCCGGGCAGGCCCCCAGCTACCTCGTCGGCCAGCGCCTGTGGCAGCAGACCCGCGAGGCGGCGGAGAAAGCGGCCCGTGCCCGGGGTGAGGTGTTCTCGCTGAAGGACTTCCACACCCGCGCGCTGAACCTCGGCTCGGTGCCCCTCGACGTGCTGGCCGACCAGATGACCCGGTGATCGCCGCGCCTGCGCGATGACCGGATCGCCGAGCTTCGGCTGATCAGGGCGAGACTCCGCCGATCCGGGTTCAATGGTTGCCTGAGGCAGCACAGTTTCTCGACGTGAAGGGACCTTGATGAGTGACACTCCCAGCGGCTGGTACAACGACGGCTCCGGCACCATGCGGTGGTGGGACGGAACCAGGTGGACCGAGCAGACCCAAGGTCCCCCGCCGGGCACCGGCGTCGGTGGGCTCATCGGCCAGATCCAGGCCGACGCGAACGCCGGCGCCCAACCACGGCCAGCGACCGCCGGCGGGGCCTACGTGGTGCTGCAGGTCATCCTGAAGGAGAAGTTCTGGGGAACCGCGTCGGCCAATCTCACCGAGTTGGAGCAGGTGATCAACCGGCAGGCGAGCCTCGGCTACCGACTGCACACCATCTCGACCACCTCCTCAGGCACCACGGGACTGGGGGGCGGTGACCGCATCCAGGCGACATTGGTCTTTGAACGGATCACCTAGCCCTTGACCGGCGGGGGTCAGCGGCGCAGCCGGAGTACGGCACTCACCCTGATGGGCTGGCGTTGGCCGCCGACATGGACCACGTCAGCACCGTCCACGCTCAGCTGACTGCGGTAGCAGCCCAGGGCTGCGACGACGGCGGCACGGTACTGCTCGCCGCCGACCACGGTTCCGTCGGCATCCGGATCCGAGGCGATCTCGGCGAAGGCGACCCCCAGGGCCCGCGCAGCAGCACGGGTGGGCTGGTGGAGGGCCACATGGTCGGGGTGTCCGTAGCCGCCATCGGCGTCGTAGGTGATCAGCAGGTCGGCGCCGACCGCATCGGCGTAGGCGGCGATGTCGGCGGCTATCTCGTCGGCCGGGGCGGCGGTCAGCGCATCCGGGCCGGCCGTCGAGCCGGGCCCGGCCAAGGTCTGGGCCTCATCGAGCCAGCGCATCCCCGAGTCGGTGTAGCGGCGGGGCGCCCGTCCGACCGCCCGCGCCGACAGCTCGCCGAGGAACCCGTGACCGGTCACCCCCAGAGCAGCCCCGGCACAGGCGACCTCCCCCTCCCGGTGGCCGGGCAGATCCCGGGCCTGTTCGGTGGTCACCGAACCGGGCACCACCTCACCCTGCTCACCGCGGGTCGCGGTCAGGACGTACACAGCGACACCCTGCCAGGTGCAGGCGGCAATGAGACCGCCGGTGGCCAGCGTCTCGTCATCGGGGTGGGCGTGCACCACCAGCAGAGCCCGGTGCGCGGCGAGCAGGCGGGGTAGGTCGTTCATGGGCAGCTCCCTGGGACGAAGTCCGTCGTACCGGCGGGGAGGGTCCCGCCCGGCCAGGTCAGACCTGGTACTCCGGCGGGTAGCGGTCGAAGTCATGGTCGTCGTGCGGATGGGGCTGTGACGACAGCGGGAACCTGACCAGGAAGGTGATCGAGGCCACCAGGCCACCCCAGATGATGAGCACGGCGACGATGAGCATCAACGTTGCTGCGGGGGTCATGCGCGGATCTCCTTTCCGGAGCGGGTCGTGTACGGATCCAGCGGGAGCGGAGTGAACCTGTCAACCTCGGTCCGCCAGGGCAGCACCGTGGCGACGACAGCGAAGATCACCATCAGCGCCACCGTTCCCCAGCCGAACAGCCCCAGGAAGTCCATCGGATAGACGTCATAGCCTTCGGTGAGCAGGCCGATGATCGTGACCACGAGCACGTAGGCCAGCACGAACGGGTTGATCATGATCACGATCCGCCACCATCCGGCCAGCTGCAGGGTCGAGGTCTGATTGAGATGGTGCTGCAGGGTGGGCAACAGCCGGGCGATGAACGCGATGATGGCGACCTCCACCACCGCCGACGCCGCGACGCCGATGTTGTTGGTGAAGTTGTCGACCACATCGAGCGCGTTGAGCCCGTTCGTGGTGGTGAACACCACCACCGAGACCACCACCCCGACCCCGACGATGGCGCCGACGGCCGTGGCGCGGGAGAGCGCGAACTTCTCCCGGATTGCCGCGATGACGACCTCGGTGATACTGACCATCGAGGTGAAACCTGCCAGCAGCAGGGACCCGAAGAACAGCACGCCGAAGATCGGCCCTCCCGGCATGGTGGAGATCACCGTGGGAAACGTCATGAACGACAGTCCGACACCGGTCAGGCTCAGATCGTCCAAGGGAACTCCCTGGGTGGTGGCCATGAAACCGAGGGTGGCGAACACCCCGAAGCCGGCGAGCAGTTCGAACGAACTGTTGGCGAAGGCAGCCACCAGACCCACCGGAACCAGGTTCGCGCGCGCCTTGAGGTAGCTGGAGTAGGTGATCATGATGCCGAAGGTCACCGACAGCGAGAAGAAGATCTGGGTGTAGGCGGCGATCCACACCCCGGGCTGCATCAGCGCCGGCCAGTTCGGCGTGAAGAACGCGTTGAGGCCCTCGGTGGCGCCGGGCAGGAAGATCGCCCGCACCACGAGGGTGAGGAACATCACCACCAGCAGCGGGATCGCGATCTTGTTGACCACCTCCAGGCCTTTACGGACGCTGCCGCGCAGCGCGAGGTAGACGAACACCCACAACAGGACGGTCGGGAGCAGAACCTTGCCATTGATCGCCAGGGTGAAGCCCGGGTCGGACACCTGGAGGTAGTCGCCGACCAGGAAGCTGACCGGGTCATCGCCCCAGGCCAGGTTCACCGAGAAGAAGAGGTAGGAGGCCGCCCAGGCCAGCACGATGATGTAGTAGAACATGATCGACAGCGAGATCGCGACCTGGAACCAGCCGAGCGACTCGAATTTCTTGCCGACCCGACGGAAGACCGCCGGCGCCGAGCCCCGGTACCGGTGCCCGAGACCGTACTCGAGCAGCAGAATCGGAATGCCCGCGGTCAGTAGCGCCACGAGGTAGGGGATGAGGAACGCACCACCGCCGTTGGCGTAAGCGACGCCCGGGAAACGCCAGATATTGCCCAGCCCCACCGCGGAGCCGATCGCCGACAGCAGGAAACCCAACTGGCCGGAGAACTGCTCCCGCGTGGCGGGCGCCGATGGAGTGGACATTGTCAGCCTTTCGCCGCAGGGTGGTCGCTCGACTGACGGCCAGTAAACGCCTACCGGGGGCCCGACGCACCCCGTCTCACGTTTCGTCTCAGCTGCTGGCGGTGCTGCTGTCAGAGGTGCGGGCCACCTCGGTGACCAGCCGGAGCGCCTCCTCCGCACCCAGGCCGAGTGCGGCGGCGGCCGCCAGATAGTCCCGGGCGGCCTCCCGTGCCCGCGCGTGCCGGGCACCGTCGGGGGGCAGGACGAAGGTGCCGGCCCGACCGCGGGTCTCGACCACACCGGCCCGTTCGAGCTCCCGGTAGGCGCGAGCCACCGTGTTGGGGGCCAGGCCCACCTGTTCGGCCAGCTGCCGCACCGGCGGCAGCCGCTGCCCGGCGGCCAGCGCTCCGGTGCGCCGTCCGTCGGTGATCTGCGCCTTGAGCTGCTCGAACGGCGGAGTCGCTGACGTGGGGTCGATGCCGAGGGTGGTCATCGACGGCGCCGCTGGCGGAGCTTCTCCAGCTCGGCCCGCTCCGATCTGCTGAGGGCGTGGATCCCCTCGGCGCTGATCTTGCCCAGGAGGTCATCCATGCGTTCGTCATCGGAGGCCCTCCGGCGGGAGTCCCGACGCTCGGCGCGCGAGGGTTGGCGGGGACGCGATCCGGGCTCAGCCGAGGTGGTCCCCGGAATCCAGCGGTAGCCGGTGAGCAGCCCCTGCCGTCGCGCGACGAGTGCGACAAAGGCGAAGCTCAGCAGCAGGGCGAGCAGGGCGCCGTAGGCACCGGCACCGACCAGGCTGAGAATCTGTAGCGCGACCAGGACCGCACCGAACGCCCAGGCCGGAATGTTGAACAGGAAACGCCGGGTCGGGTACTCGGCGATCCACAGCACGAGGATCATGAACTCGACCAGGCTGAGTCCGGCCACGCCCGCACCGGGAGTGAGCAGCGCCACCAGGGTGACCGCGATGGTCAGGGAGGCGCCGATGCCGAGGAGCAGGCGGGCCATCCGGATCCGGCCGAGCGTCGCCTCGATCTCGCGGCCGAAATACCACAGGAAGAACAGGTTGAGGACGCTCCACAGGTCGAGGCTGTCGGCGAGCGGCCAGGTGACAATGCGCCACACCTCACCGGACAGGACAAGCGCCGGATAGTAGGCCAGCGCGCCGGGAAGCACCGGGACGATGACCGAGCCCACGACGCCGACGGCGCCCAGGAGCACCACGAACACGGTCGTGGTCACCTCGAGGCGGCCGATGCGGAACCACGCGTCGGTCGATGCTCCGCGGGACCAGAAGTTCGAACTCACACACCCCACCTTGCCAGAATCCCCGCGTCGCGGACACAGCCGTCTGCTCCGATTCTCAGGAGGATTCGGGCACCCTCAAGGGCTCGAGTGCGCCCAGGATGAGGTCGAGGCCGACGAGGAACTCCTCCGCCGGGTCGAAACGGGCAGCGACCAGGGCCGCGGCTGACTCCTGGAGGTAGGGGAACTCATCAGCGGGCAGCTGGGGCAGGTAGGTGTCGGCCAGTTCGTCGGCGGTAGCGAACGGCAGGCTCGCCTCCTGCAGCACGAATCCGTAGAGGTAGCTGTCGAGCACCCAGCCGGCGTGCGTCGCTGCCAGGACCCCGAAACCGGCCCGGCGCAGGCAGGAGGCCAGCGCCTCGTGGTAGCGCAGGTTCGCCGGCCCCGGCGAGGTCCGCGACTCCACCAGACCGATCGCCCACCGATGGCGCGCGAACGCCCCCCGGGCCGATACCGCCCGCTGCCGCATCGCCGCCTGCCAATCCATCTCGCCGGAGGGAAGCTCGATCTCCGCCAGGACGACCTCGATCATCGCGTCGAGCAGAGCCTCTTTGTTGGCCACGTAGTGGTAGAGCGACATCGCGCCGGCGTCGAGCGCGCTGGCGAGGCGACGCATGCTCAGCCGGTCGACCCCCTCGCGGTCGGCCATCCGGATCGCTTCGGCCACCACCCGCCGCGCGCTCAGGCCGACGTCCGGGGTGTCTCGGGGTTGGTCCTCAGTAGCCACGGATCTCCTCGCTGATCTGGTTGACACTCCTCCAGCGTGGCGCCATGGTACACCGTACGAGTTTCACGTACGGTGTACGAGACGTGAAGAACAGACCACCAGAGCAGCGGCTCGGACCTGAGGGGGCATCCATGGCAAGCGACGAACAACGGGCCGGCGGCGGGCGAGGGTCGCCAACAGCGGGCTCCGCCCGGCCGGCGTCCATGCGCGCCGTCGTCCAGTACCGGTACGGCCCACCCTCGGTGCTGGAGATGGCCGAGGTCGCGGTCCCGCGCCCCGCCCCGAGAGAGGTCCTGATCCAGGTGGCAGCGGTCGCCCTCCATCCCGGCGACGTCTTCGTCCTGACCGGCGAGCCCGCCCTGGTCCGCCTGATATTCGGTCTACGCCGCCCCCACCACCGCACCCCCGGCACGGACCTCGCCGGCGTGGTGGCCGCGGTCGGAACCGAGGTCACCCAATGGCGGCCCGGCGAGGAGGTGTTCGGCTGGAGCTCGGCGGCGCGAGCGCTGGCGAAGTACGTCAGCGTGCCGGCGGACCACCTGGTGTCCATCCCGGGGCAGCTGTCGGCTGTGGAGGCGGCGGCGGTGCCCACCTCGGCCATGACCGCCCTGCAGGCCCTGCGCGACATCGCGAGCCTCCAGCCGGGGCAGCAGGTGCTGATCACCGGAGCGTCCGGCGGTGTGGGCTCCTTCGCGGTGCAGATCGCCAAGGCCTTCGGTGCTGAGGTCACCGGCGTGTGCAGGACGGGCAACGTCGACCTGGTCGGTTCGCTCGGCGCCGACCACGTCATCGACTACACCACGACCGACATCACGTCCGGCCCGATGCGCTACGACGTGATCCTCGACAACGTGGAGGCCCACCGGCTGACGGACGTGCGCCAGCTGCTGACACCCGCCGGCACCCTCATCCCCAACAGCGGACGCGGCGGACGCTGGGTCGGGCCGCTGGGTCGGATCGTCGCAACCCGCGCCCGGTCCGGGTTCACCCGGCAGCGGCTGCGGCCCTTCGCGTCGGTCGGGAAGCGGGAGGACCTGCTCACCCTGGCCGACCTGCTCGCCAGCGGGCAGATCCGGCCCGCCATCGACCGGACCTACTCCCTCGACGAGGCGGCCGCCGCGTTCATCCACGTCGCCGCCGGCCACACCCGCGGCAAGGTCGTGATCACCGTGTGAGGCCGGGACCGCGACCCGAGCCACCCGCCCAGGGGCCGCACCTGCAGACCTTCCGCCACCGCGGCGGACCCGATGCCCGACCAGAAAGAGGAACCGATGACCATCCGAACGACCACCCCGGCGATGCTCGACAACCCGCCTGTCCCGGCGCCGGCCAAGCTCGCCGCTGCATGGACCAGCTTCATGTTCTGCTACATCTACGTCGACTACCTACACCTCCACAAGCCCGGCGTGATCGACGATCTCCGCGCCGGCATCGTTTTCGCATTCACCATCAGCCCGCCCCTGATCACCGGTTTCCTCGTGCTGGTCGCGATCCCCTCGGTCATGGTGGTGCTCTCGATGGCGCTCCCCCCGCGGCTCAACCGCAGCACCAACCTCGTGGTAGCGGCGCTGTACATCCCGGTGACGGTGTTCAACGCCGTCGGGGAGACGTGGGAGTGGGCTGCCTTCTACGCACTGTCGATCGGAGTCGAGGTGCTGCTGCTGGTCTTCATCCTGCGCACCGCCTGGACCTGGCCGCGCGGGCTCAGGCCAGCCGGGTGATCGTCACCACCACCTGCTGGCGCGAGGAGGCCGAGCCTGAGTAGATCCCCTTGAACGGAGGCACGTCCATGTAGTCGCGGCCCCGGGCCACGACGATGTGCTCAAGACCGACGTCGGTGCCATTGGTCGGATCGACCGGCACCCAGGCATCATCCCAGAACTCGACCCAGGCATGGCTCTCCCCGGACGCCGATTCGCCGCGCACCAGGTCCTCCCGGGGTACCAGATACCCCGAGACATAGCGGGCCGGGACACCCAGCCGACGGAGGATCCCGACGGTGAGGTGGGCGAAGTCCTGACACACTCCGGCCTTCTCCTCCCAGGCGTCCGCGCCCCGGCTGTGGACGCCGGTGATCCCCTGCCGGTAGGTCATCACCTCCCGGAGCTGGCGACCCACCTCCACGGCGGCGAGTCCCGGTGCCGCGCTCGTGCGCACCTGATCGGCGAGGGCGACCAGGTCGGCGTCGGGCCGGGTCCGGCGGGTCTGCATCAGCCACTCGTAATGCCGGTCGGCGAGTACCGGGTCGGTCAACGCCTCCCAGCTCAGGGGCTCGTGCTCGGCCTCGAGGGTGGTCCGTTCCACCGTCGACACCGCCTCGATGTTGAGGGCGTTGTGGTCGACGAGGCTCTCCATCTCCATGGTGTGGGTGCCCCAGTGGTCGCGGTAGACGTGGCTCCAGGTCATCGGCTTCACCCGGATCCGATTCTCCAGGGTGAGCTGGCCGGCATCGGTGACCGGGGTCATCCGCAGTTCGTTGTGCGCGGTGCGGACCGGGCCGTCGTACTCGACCACGGTCAGATGGGACAGGCGGTAGCGGCGCATCTCAGATCACATCCCTGGTCCACGCCTGTGCGGATCCGGTCTGGAAGTACCGGGTGGCGATGGCGGCCGACGCGCCGGTGACGGCGTTCTGAACCCGCCGCATCTGGGCGGGCAGATCGGCGACGATATCGCGCGGGACCGAGTACTCCAGTGCGGTGCGAATGCGTCCCAGCTGACGGCGCGCCTCATCCGACATGCCGATCCGCTCCAACGTCGGCGGCGAAAGCTTGGCCAGCCGCCGTTCCGCGTGGGCCAGCGCGTAGAGGACCGAGCGGGGGAACTCCCGATCCAGCACCAGGAAGGCCGCCGCCCGATCACCGGTGAGCAGACCGCGTTCACTGCGCATGAACGCCTGGAAGGCGCCGCAGGAGGTGAGCACCACCGACCAGGGAGCCCCACCCCGGGCCTGACCACCCGTGGCCACCAGGCGTGCGGTCATGTCGGCGCGCTCGATGCTGCGCCCCAGATCGAAGAAGTCCCAGGCCTCGTCATGGGACATCGTCGAGTCGGCGATCCCGGACACCAGCGCTGCCCGCTCCCGGACCCAGGTGAGATGGCGTTCGGTCAGCAGATGGCGCCGGAATCCGTTCCAGCCGTGCCAAGAGGTGTTGATCGCCTCCCACAGTTCAGCCGACAGTGTCTCCCGGGCGCGACGGGCGTTCTCCCGCACGGCGTGCAGCGCACCGGAAACCGCGCTGGGACTGGAGCGGTCGAAGACGAGCGCCTGGCCGACGGTGGCCAGGTCAGGGTCCTCGAACCACGGCATTCCCATGACCGCCAGCGTCGCCCGGCAGGCGGTCGCCTTGTCAGCGGCCGGATCCTCCAGCAACTGCAGCCGCAGGCCGTCGACGATGCGCGCGGTGCCGTCGGCACGCTCAAGGTAACGCCCGATCCAGAACAGCGATTCGGCGATGCGGCTCAGCACGGGTCGTCACCCCCACCGGCCGGCAGCGGTGGTCGGCGCTGTTGGTGCTGCTGCTGCTGTTGCTGCTGGGCTCGCATGCTGTCCTCCAGCGAGGCTGACGGAGGGGTCATCACGATGACCTCCCGCTGCTCGACCTCACCCCTGGCCGGGCGCTGCCGCTGGCGGCGATCCGAGAGGACCCAGGTGTCCTTCGAGCCGCCGCCCTGGCTGGAGTTGACCACGAGCTGTCCCTCCGGGAGCGCGACCCGGGTCAGCCCGCCGGGCAGAACCCGGATCTCATTGCCGTCATTGACCGCGAAGGGACGCAGGTCGACATGCCGGGGGGCGAGGACCCCGTCGACGAACGTCGGCACCGTCGAGAGCTGGACCACCGGCTGGGCGATCCAGCCCCGCGGGTCGCGTTCGACCGAGGCGCGCAGCTGATCCAGCGTCGGCCCGTCAGCGGTGGGCCCGACCACCAGGCCCTTGCCGCCGGACCCGTCCACCGGTTTCACGACCATCGCGTCGAGATGATCCAGGACATGGGCCAGAGCCGCGGGCTCGTTGCACCGGTAGGTGTCGACATTGGGCAGGATCGGCTCCTCGTCGAGGTAGAACCGGATGAGGTCGGGCAGGTAGGAGTAGATGAGTTTGTCGTCGGCTACCCCGTTGCCCAGGCCATTGGCCACCGTCACCCGACCCGAGCGCATCGCCGACACCAGCCCGGCCACCCCGAGCATCGAATCACCCCGGAAGTGGACCGGATCGCAGAAGTCGTCGTCGATGCGGCGGTAGATCACATCGACCGGCACATCGCCGCGGGTGGTGTGCATCCGTACCTGACCCCCGACGCAGACCAGATCGCGACCCTCGACGAGTTCGACGCCCATCATCCGGGCCAGCAGGGCGTGCTCGAAGTAGGCGGAGTTGAAGACACCGGGGGTCAGGACGACGACGGTGGGATCGCTCGCCCCATCGGGCGCCGCGGCCCGCAGCGCCGACAGCAGCATCCGGGGATAGTCGCTCACCGGCCGGATCCGCAGCGTCGCGATAGCCTCGGGGAACACGTTGGCGATAGCGCGCCGGTTGGCGATGACGTAGCTGACCCCGGAGGGAACGCGGACATTGTCCTCCAGCACCCGGAAGGTGCCGGCCTCATCACGGATCAGGTCGACCCCGGCCACCTGAACCCGGACACCGTTGGCCGGCCTGATCCCGGTGACCGCACGGTGAAAATGTGCCGAGCTGGCGATCAGCCGCCACGGCACGATGCCCTCGTGCACCGCTCGCGGCATCTCGCCCTCACGGGTGTAGATGTCGTCGAGGAAGGTCTCCAGGGCGGTCACCCGCTGGATCACACCGGCCTCGATCACGTTCCACTCGTGGGCGGAGATGATCCGGGGCACCGCGTCGAGAGGGAACGGACGCTCCTCGCCGGCAGAGTCGAAGGTGACGCCCTGGTCGACGTAGGACCGGGCGAGCAGGTCGGCCCGCTCCCGAAGCATCGCGCTGTCCATGCCCTGGAAGGTCTGATGGATCCGACGGTAGGGGGCCCGCGGCTGATCGACCCCGGCGAGCATCTCGTCCCACCAGGCGCCAAAGCGGTAGCCCCCGAAGAGGCCACCCTCGGCAGGCGCTTCCGGCGGTTTCGTCACCCCGGCGACGGTACGCCCGGAGGGTTACCTTCGTGTTCCAGCAAGGTAACTGGCCGGTTCCATCCGGAGCGTTCAGCCTCCGTGGGGGGAAGGGTTGGTCACCCGGCGCAGTTCGTCATCGACGTGACCCGGCGCGCAGGCGATCCACCCGGAGATGACGAACGGGACGGCGGTGGCCACCAACAACCACAACGGCACCGTCCAGCCGCCGGTGGCCCCGCGCAGCACCCCCACCAGCAGCGGGCCACCGGCGGCGAGCGCGTAGCCGAGCGTCTGAACGAAACCGGACAGCCGGGCGGTCACCTGCGGGTCCCGGCTGCGCGCGGTCACCAGGGCGAGCGCGAACGGGAATGCGGCCGCGGAGATCCCCAGGCTGATCGCCCACGCCCACGGGGCAGCGGTGGGCGCGAGGAGCAGACCCAGATAGCCGACCACCAGCAGCACCCCGAGAGTGAGGACGACCCACCGCAGGTCGCGCACCGTCGCCACCAGCGTCGGCATGATCAGGCCGGCCGGAATGCCGAACACGGCGATCAGCGAGATCATCAGACCCGCATGGTCGGCGGCGAGCCCCCCGTCGCGGTAGATCTGCGGCACCCACCCGAACTGGGTGTAGGCCTGCAGCGACTGGACACCGAAGAAGATCCCCAGGGCGAGCGCCCGAGGCGAGCGCACCATCGCCGGGCCGGGGTCGGCACCCCGGGGACGCAGCCGCCCGGGGCCGACGCGTAGGGCGAGGGCGAGCATGGGCAGCGCCGCCAGGCCCGCGGTGAGACCCCACAGCGCCAGCGAATCCTGCCAACCGGCGGGCAGGATCTCAGCCAACGGGATCGCCACAGCATTCGCCCCGGTGACCCCCACCGCGAGCAGGGTGCTGTAGACCGTCATCATCACCGCGATCCGCCCGGGGAACCGTAGCTTGATGAAAGCCGGGAGCAGCACGTTCCCGACGGCGGCGCCACCCAGGGCGAGCACCGTCAACGCCAGGAAGAGGTTTCCGTCGGTGACGAAGGGGCGCAGCAGCAGCCCCACGGCCGCGGCGGCCATGCCCAGCCAGAGGACATGGCGGATCCCGATCCGGGTGGCCGCGCCGACGGCGATCCCCCCAAACACGGCGAAACACACCCCGGGAAGCGCCGTCAGTAGCCCGCCCCACATCGGCCCCTCACCCACGTGGGCGAGGATCTCCTGGAGCAGCGGTCCGACGGCCGTCCCGGGCCGCAGGTTCACCGAGATGAGCACCACGGCCAGCACTGCCAGCGCCGTTCCTCCGGCGGTCAGGGGGGCGCGGACCGGCACCGGCAGTTCCGGTGGACCGTCCGGGCTCGGGTCGGGTTCAGAGCGGGTGAACACCCCGACACCCTAGCGACCTTCCAGGTTCCACCGGCCCCGGCCGACGCTCAGCCGTCAGCCGAGATGCTCAGCGAGGGAGGCGATGACGGACGGGCGCAGCTGGGAGGCGGCGATCACCCGGTCAACCGAGCCGACGTCGACCGCCCGCTGGATGTTGTGGACCCCGTCGAACTCACCGGCGACCTCGCTGATCTTCTCCGCCCGGACGGCCGCCCGGGCATCGGCCAGCTCGAGTTGCAGCGACGCCTTGTCCTGGGAGCGTGCGGTGCGCAGCCGGGTCTCCAGCTCGGCCACCCGCGGATCGTCGGCGGTGCGCTTGCGGACGTCGCCAGCGAAAACAACGGCCGCGGCCGGGGCCCCACCGATCACCGACGCGTAGGAACCGTCGACGGCGAGCACGGTCATGTTCTCGTTCAGGGTCTTGCTGAACACGACGAAGGCGCCGCCGTGGTAGCGGCTGATCACCACGAACACGATGGGCCCGGAGAAGTTGACGATCGCCCGGCCGATCTCAGCGCCGTACTCGAGCTGAAGGTTGCGCATCGACTCCGGCGAGCCGTCGAAACCGGACAGGTTGGCCAGGACGACCAGCGGCCGGTTGCCCGAGGCGGCGTTGATCGCGCGAGCCACCTTCTTGCTCGACCGGGGGAACAACGTTCCGGCCGTCCACGAGTCCGGGCCGTCGGTGGGAGGGAACCCGGCACGAGGAACCGGCCTGCTCTCCACCCCCACCACACAGACCGGGTAGCCGCCGATCCGCGCATCGAGAACCACGGCGGTGTCGGCATCTCCCATCCCGGCCCACCGTTCGAGCTGCGGATGGTCGGCGTCGACGACGGCGCTCATCACGGCGCGGATGTCGAAGGGCTTCTTCCGATCCGGGTTGTGCTCGGCGGAGAAAATCTCACCGACGGTGCTGAAGTCGGCGCCGGGGTGCGGGCTGTCGGAGACATCCCGGTCGGCGGGGTCGAGGGTCGGCGCCCGGCGCGGACCCGGCTCACCCGGGTGAACGTAGCTGTGGGCGTAGTGGCTCATCAGGATCGCGAACGCCCCGCCGAGGTCGGGGGCCCAGTACTGCGCCTGGCCGTTGGGACCCATCACCCGGTCGTAGCCGCCGATGCCGTAGTTGTCCTCCGCCGAGACACCCCCGGAGAAGTCGAGCGACTGTTTCCCGGTGAGCACCATCGCCGAATCGGGGGTCATCACCAGGATGCCCTTGGTGTGCATCAGCATCGTCGCCTCGGCGTTCCAGTAGGGCTGGGCGCCGACGTTGATCCCGGCGACGACGATGTTGATCTCGCCGCCGCCCTGGGTGAACTCGATGATGCGGCGCAGCGCGGCGCCGACCCAGTCCATGTTCTCGGTGCCGGAGTCCATCGAGATCCGCGCCCCCGAGCTGAGCGTGTACCACTCCAGCGGGACGTCGAGTTCCTCGGCCAGGTCGAGCGCGGCGATGATCCGGCGGCACTCGGGCTCGGCGACCGCGCCCAGGCCGCGGGTCGGGTCACCCGACAGCACCACTCGGGTAATGCCCTCGGGGTAGAGCTCGGTCGGGGTGGTGACCTGGCCGCAGATGATGCCGGCGGTGTTCTGGCCAGGCGCCCGGTCGACCGGGATCAGTCGGTCGGCTCCCGGCGAGCCGGCGGGATCCAGATCGAGTTCGGTGAGCGTGCCTCCCGGGCCGGCGAGGGTCTGGGTGAGCTCGTAGGGATAGACCAGACCCCGGCGGCGGGCGCGCAGCACCTTGGCGGCGTAGTCGTCGAGGGGTTGCAGCGGTTCGGTCGGGGGAGCCTCGACCGAGGTGGTGACGCCGGCGCCGGGCTGGGCGTGGAACCTGATGGCGAGCGGCACCGGACCTTCGGGGCGCACGAAGGTCCCGATCGCCATCACGTCCTCAATGCCGGCGCCGTCGGACAGCGGGGTGATCTTGTGCTGCAGCAGCGCGATATCACGCAGGTCGAGATCGATCTCGGGCCACACGTGGATCCAGACGTGGTTCATGTCGAGCCGGCTCCCGACGGCCCCGAGCGAAGCCCGCGTCCGGCGGATCGCCTCCAGACAGTTCTCGACGGCCCGCTCGGCATGAGGCAGACCGAGGAGACGGCCCTCGGCGTCACGGACCGCGGCCAGTTGGCTCACATCGGACATCGCGACCAGGCGCCGGTCGGCCGGGTTCGCCTTGGCGACACAGTCGAACAGCAGGACGCCCCGCGGCGCGGGGATGCGGGTGGCGTCGAACTCCCGCAGCCGCCACAGGTTCATCCGACGGAAGATCATCGGGTGGACGCCGCGGATTCGTTCGTCCTCAACGAGATTCCCCGCGCCGTCAGGCCGGAAGGTCACATAGTCGACCTCGCCGTCGGGCAGCGCCGAGGAGATGACGATGCGGCGGAGCCCGGCGGGCAGATCCCAGGTGCCGAGCACCGCCCGGAGGTCGGCGGCCCGGGCGACCCGGTCGGAGCTGTCCCAGGTGGTGTAGATCTCGACGACGGCCTCGTCGCCGGCGTGGCGCGCGGCCAGCTGGTCGGCCACCAGGTGGGCGACGGCTCCCCCAGCGGCGAGTTCCTCGGCCAGGGCGATGGTGCTGACGGCGCGGGTCGGCCGGCCGTCGAGCCGGTAGTCGCCCACGACGACACTGCGTCCGTCGACGGCGAACGCCTCCACGTCGCGGAGGGAGTGATCGCCGTAGTGCTTGGTGAGCAGGATCTCCAGCAGCGGTTCACGTTCGCGGATCCCTTCGGCGAGCCGGGCGGTCAGCAACGGAACCATCCGCTCGGGGATCGCGGCCAGAACCGCCACCCGGAGCGCATAGTCGGGGGACTCGGGGTGGGCCTCCAGCTCGGCGACATCGAGGGTGACCCGGTTGAGCACCTGGTCGCGTTCGGTGTCGACCTGCGGCTGGTCGAACCAACGGAACCTGACCGACCGGGCCAGGTCCCCGACTGAGGGGAACCGCCGCTGGGTGGCCCGGACCAGCCGTTCCAGCTGGGCACGAGCGTCCGCGGCGACGTCAGCAGCCGGCGGCGGTTCGGCGATCCACCGGTCGAGGAGCGCAAGAACCACCTGGACATCAGTGGCCACCCGCTGCTGGGCGAGGAAAACCCGGAAGATCGCATCCTCCATCGCTGGCGTCTGGTCGAGGCTGTCCACACCGTAATGGCTCAGCGCCCGACGGAGACGCTCGGTGAACTCCGAGGGCAGCCCCGCCCGTTCGGCGTCCAGACTCTGCAGGAACCCGTGGAAATGCTCCTTGTCGGAGTGGATCCGCAGCTCGGTGTTGGCCTGCTCACCCACCGGACGGTTGCGACTGAGCTCGGCCAGGTCGGCGAACAGGGTGAACAACTCGGTCTCACGGCGGGGCAGGTCGGCACCGGCGGCGCGCGCCTGGCCGCGGACCGCGAGATAGGCCGCGAGGGTCCCGGCGGTGGGATCGGTGTCATAGCCCATCAGGTGCGCGGCGAGCTCATCAAGGAGACGCTCGGCATGGGCCCTCACCGAGGGAT
Organism: Propioniciclava sp.; assembly: GCA_047973315.1. Taxonomy (GTDB): domain Bacteria; phylum Actinomycetota; class Actinomycetes; order Propionibacteriales; family Propionibacteriaceae; genus Propioniciclava. Next base: position 2,056 of record JBKEBV010000188.1, on the reverse strand, counting down.
CCTCGACCGCTGCGGGCAGGTCGAGGTCGGGGGCGACCTCCTGATCGGCGCCATCGTCGTCACCGAGCGGTTCCAGGCGGACCAGCGGGGCCATGCTCTCCACCTGGGATCCGGTCATCACGTGCAGTTCGCGGACGCGGGCGGCGAACGGGGCCGGGACCACCGTCTCCATCTTCATCGACTCCAGCACGACGACGGGGGCCCCGGCAGCGACCTCCTCCCCGACCGCGACCGGGGTCGCAACGACGAGTGCGGGCGCCGGTGAGCGCAGCACGCCGCCCTCGTCGCGGGAGATCCGGTGGACGGTGCCGTTCACCTCGATGAAGTGAACCGGTCCGTGGGTGGCGGTGACGATCCGGAACCGGTCGGCCTCGATGGTGAGGCGGCCGTGGACGCTGTCGAGGCGCTCGACGGCCGCCTTGAGGGTCGCTTCACCGATGCGGATGCGATAGGCCCGGGGCCCGACCCGGAAGACGGTGAGCGTGTGCGGTACTCCGCGGAGTTTGAGGTTCACCCCGAGCCCGGCGGTGTGCTGGGCCTGCGGCCGGCCGCCTCGGGCGGTGTCGAGCAGCCGGCTGATCTCACGCCGCTCGGCCTCCTCGTAGGCCTCGATCGCCGCTGCGACCAGCGCTGCGCCGGCGTGGTGATCGGCGACGAGGTCGCCCCGGGCGCGCATCCGGTCGATCCACCCGGTGTCGGCCCAGGCCGCGTCCTCGCCGGCGGCAGGGCCCACCACCTCCGGGCGGGAGAGCAGTTCCAGGATGAAGCTCTTGTTGGTGGCTCCCCCGTCGATGATGACGGTGGTCTCGGCCAGGGCGCGGCGGAGGCGACCGAGCGCCTCGGCCCGGGTGCGTCCCGACGCGATGACCTTGGCGATCATCGAGTCGAAGTCGGCCGGGATGGCGTCACCCTCAGCGACGCCGGTGTCGACCCGGATGCCGGGACCGACCGGAACATCGAAACGGGTGATGACCCCGGGTGCGGGCGCGAAATCGCGGTCGGGGTCCTCGGCGTTGAGCCGGGCCTCGACAGCATGACCCTGCTCGACGGGACGCTCGCCCAGCCGCCCACCGGCAGCGACGTGCAGTTGGGCGCGGACGAGGTCGAAATCGCAGGCGATCTCGGTGATCGGGTGCTCGACCTGCAGTCGGGTGTTGACCTCGAGGAAGGCGAAGAACTGCTCGGTCGGGTGGTAGAGGAACTCGACCGTTCCGGCGCCGCTGTAGTCGACGGCCAGGGCCAGGCGTTCGGCTGACGCCTTGAGTTCCTCAGTTTGGGCAGCGCTCAGCAGCGGGGAGGCCGATTCCTCGATCACCTTCTGGTTGCGCCGCTGGACCGAGCAGTCGCGCACTCCCAACGCCCACGCGGTGCCCTGGCCGTCGGCGATGATCTGCACCTCGACATGCCGGGCACCGGTGACCAGCTTCTCCAGGAAGACCACGCCGGAGCCGAAGGCACGTTTGGCCTCGTCGCGGGTCCGCTGGTAGGCCTCGGCGAGGTCATCGGCACCGTCGACGCGGCGGATCCCCCGACCACCGCCGCCGGCGGTCGCCTTGAGCATTAGCGGATATCCGATGCGCTCGGCGGCGGCGAGGGCGTCGTCGAGGGTCTCGACGCCCCCGCGGCTCCACGGCGCGACGGGGACCCCGACCTCCTCGGCGATGAGCTTGGAGCCGATCTTGTCGCCGAGCTTGCGCATCGCCTCACCGGAGGGCCCGATGAAGGTGATGCCGAGGGAGGCGACCAGATCGGCGAACGCGGCATCCTCGGCGACGAACCCCCAGCCGACCCAGACGGCGTCAGCCCGGACCTCGGTGAGGACGCGGGCGAGCAGGTCGTGGTTGAGGTAGGGCCGTTCGGCGGCCGGGCCGAGGGGATAGGCCTCGTCGGCCTCGCGGGCGAACATGGCCGTGCGCTCGGCGTCGGTGTAGAGCGCGATCGTCACAACCGCTGGCGCGCCCGGCTGCTCGGCGTTGAGGTCGCGCACCGCATGGATTAGCCGCACCGCCGCTTCCCCACGATTGACGATGGCGATGCGCTTGAACACGGAGCCTCC
>JBKEBV010000164.1:0-21746 GCA_047973315.1 Propioniciclava sp. | reverse complement strand
CGCTAGCGGGGATGAGCCCGATTGCCAGCCTGTGTCAGGCAGCCCACCTGAGTGCGCCCCGCGCTAGCGGGGATGAGCCCCACCATGCCCACAGTTCGCGCTCGACGGCGTAGGTGCGCCCCGCGCTAGCGGGGATGAGCCCAGCATGACATCCGTTAACAGCACGCCCACCAGGTGCGCCCCGCGCTAGCGGGGATGAGGCGCTGCTGGCCACACTGCGTCGCTCACGACCTGATGACCCGCGCACTGGTGTCGCCGACGCCACGATGGCCGCGCTGCGACGGTTGGCGCGGCGGCGCGAGTACCTCACCGACGACATCGACGAGACCACCGACCAGCTCCGCGCGCTGATCGAGGACGTCAACCCAGGCCTGCTGTCCGCGAAAGGCGTCGGCGTTGTCACCGCTGTGCAGCTGCTGATCACCGTCGGCGACGACCGCGTTCGCCGCGCTCACCGGCGTCAGCCCGATCCCTGCCTCCAGCGGCAAGACCAACCGCCACCGCCTGAGCCGCGGCGACCGCCGCGCGACTAACGCGATCCACACCGTCGCACTCGTGCGGATGAGCATGGACCCGCGCAGCAAGACCAGCCCCGCAGCCGCTCACCGGACACGCCTGCGAAACGACGAAAGGGCCCACGTTTCCGTAGGTCCGCTGTCGCCGATGTCCTGAGACATCACAATGGTCGGGGTGACAGGATTTGAACCTGCGACCTCTTCGTCCCGAACGAAGCGCGCTACCAAGCTGCGCCACACCCCGATGGTCTGTGAACCGTCGTGGAGTCTATCCGATATCGGCCCCGAATCTCACATCGGCCCAGACCGGGGCACCAGGGTGAGCAGCGACACCTCCGGGGGGCAGGCGAAACGGTAGGGGGCGAACGGGGACATGCCGATGCCTGCTGACACATTCACCCGGGCGGCTCCGGGGCCGGCCTCGTGGACGAACAGCCCGCTGGCGTGCTCGGCGGGTAGATCGCAGTTGGTGGTGAGGGCGCCCTTCCCCGGAAGACAGACCTGCCCGCCGTGGGTATGTCCGGCGAGAACAAGCCCGATCCCGTCGCTGGTCATCGCATCGAGGATACGTAGGTACGGCGCGTGGGTGACCCCGATGGTCAGCGCGTCCTCAGGGGCCGGGCCCGCCACGTCGGCATAGACATCGCGCCCCTGGTGGGCATCCCCGGTTCCCCGTAGGTGAATGGTGCCTCCGGCGAGTTTGATGGTCCCGCGCTGATTGTTCAGGTCGAGCCAGCCGAAGCCGCCGAAGGCGTCACGCAGGTCCTCGGTGGGCAAGTCGCCAGGGCGCTCTCCTGCGGGGTGGGTGGTAGGGGAGGCGAGGTAGCGCGTCGGCAGCTTGAAGCGCGGTGAGTCGTAGTCGTTCGAGCCGAAGACGAAAGCGCCGGGAACCTCGCGGAGCCGCCTGAGCGACTCCACCAAGGGCTCCACGGCGTTCGCCGCGCTGATGTTGTCTCCCGTGTTGATGACGAGATCAGGCTCGAGGCCGGCCAGTCCGCGAAGAAAGTCACGCTTGCGTTTCTGGCCGGGCAGCAGGTGTATGTCGGACAGATGCAGAACGCGTAGCGGGTCACTCCCGGTGGGCAGTACTGGCACCGTGTGCCGACGGACGACGAACGCGTGCGCCTCCAGGGCGACGCCGTAGGCCACGCAGGATGCACCCAGACCGAGAACGCCGAGCGCGAGGCGCCGGATCACCGACCACCTCGTCCGCCACCGGGATTGTCACTACCGTCGTCTTCCTCAGCGTCGTCCTCGTCGCGATTCTCCGCTGGGGGCGGGGGAGGACCGGCCGAGACGACCAGGGTGATCGTGCCGTACTGCGGAGCGCGGTTGCTCGGGTTCGTGCCGAGGAAGCTACCAGCGGGCGCATCGTTGGTGACCTCCGAGACCACTGTGGCGAATCCCTCCTCGCGCAGCACATCCCGGCACGCGCTCATGCCGAGACCGGAACAACTGGGGACGTCGATCTCCTTGGCCTTGTAGGCCGGCGCATCGGTGAACTTCGTTCCGGGTGAACCCTTGAGCGCCACCGTCATCGCGGGCCGCCAGATGCCAGCTCCAGCCTCACCGCCGGAGCTCCCGCGCAGATAGGCGGTTCCGCCTCGGATCGGTGCGCCGACGAGGGAGCGTCGGTTCTGCGACACGTTCTTGTAGCGCTTGTGCTCGCGGTCGATGGTGATGGTCGACACTCCCACCAGGTCCGGGGTGTAGCCGACGGTCCAGATGGTCGGAGTGTTGGAGTCGGTACCGGTCTTGCCGGCGATGTCGTAGCCCGGAATGTAGGCAGCTGATGCGGTTCCGCCATGGAACGGGCCGCGGAGGATGTCGTTGACCCGGTCGGCCACATCCTTGGGGATCGCCTGCTCGCAGTTGGCGCTGGGAACCTCATAGGTGGTCCCGTTGCGGGCCTTGACCGACTTCAGGATCCGCGGTTCGCAGTGCATCCCGCGCGCTGCCAGCGTCGCGGCAGAGTTCGCCAGCGAGATCGGGGAGATATTGGCCGTACCCAGGGTGAGGGAAGGATTCTGGATGCTCACCCAGCCGTTGTCCCGCTGCTTGCCGGTCAGCTTGGAGGCGAAGGACTGCTTGCCGGAGAGCTTCAGCCCGAGGGTTTCGGCCATCTTCGACACATCGCACAGGCCGACGTCCTGCTCAAGCGCGACGAAATAGTTGTTGACCGAGTGCTTGGCGCCGGAGTACATGTCGAAACTCCCGCCGCTGCCGGCATTGGTCACGTCCCAGTCGCTGTACTGGGGGAAGGAACCCTCACAGTTCGTGAACCGTTCACCCTTCCAGTTCTTCTCCCGTTCGGAGGTGTAACTCCGACTGGTTGGATAGCCCTTGTTGATGGCCGCCGCCAAGGTGAAAATCTTGAACGTCGAACCGCCGAAGTATCCTTCGGCGCCGCCCAGCTCGGGCTCCATGGGGTAGTTCCACCAGGACTGTCCGGCCTTGTTGCCAATCTCATAGCGGCTCTGGGCCACGGCCTTGATGAGCCCGCTGCCCGGCTCAATCATCACCATCATGCCCAGAACGGGATCCTTGGGATGGATGAAGTTCGAGACCGACTTCTGCGCGGCCTCCTGGGTTCGCGGGTCGATCTCGGTCTTGATCACCAGACCGCCGCGCTTGAGCAGGCGTTCCCTCGCCTCCGGCGTCGGCCCCAGGCTCGGCATCAGCAACAGGCTCTCCTCGACCACCGAGCACAGATGCTCATACTTGGCGCCGACGCATCCGTGGGGAGGCCTCACCGCCTTCTTGGGGTTGTAGCCGACCTCCTTGGCCTCGGCGGCCTCCTCCTTGGTGATGACCTTCTGGCCGAGCATCACATCCAGGACGTTGTTGCGCCGCTCAATGGCGATCTTGGTGTTGTCGATCGGGTCAGTGGTCGCCGGGTTCCGGACGAGTCCGGCGAGCATCGCTGACTGTGCCAGATCCAGCTTCTTGGCCGAGGTGCCCCAGTACCGGCGGGCCGCGGCCTCGACGCCATAGGCCCCTTCGCCGTAGTAGACCAGATTGAGGTACCGCTCGAGTATCTGGTCCTTGCTGAGGCGTTCCTCCAGGGCCATCGCGTAGCGCAGCTCGAGCAGCTTGCGGGCGAAGGTGCGGTCGTAGGCCGCAGCCTCGGCCTCCTTGTCGTTGTCGGCGAGCGCCTTGTCGAGCAGTGCGAGCTTGATGTACTGCTGGGTGAGGGTGGATCCTCCCTGGATGTTGCCGACGCTGGTCCGCACCAGGCCGCGCAGGGTGCTACGGAGGTCGAGCGCTCCGTGTTCATAGAACCGCTGATCCTCCACACTGATCAGTGCCTGCTGCATGGTGGGTGAGATGTCCTCCAGCGGGACGTTGAGCCGGTTCTCCTCGAAGAAGTTCGTGAGGAGCGTTCCGTCGCCCATCAGCACCTTGGAACCTTCGGCGGGCGGAGGCGTCTCGATATCGGCGGGGATGGAGGTCAGCGCGCCCGCGCCGAGCTTGGTGATCTCGCTGGCCATTCCCGCTGTGGGGACGGCGAGGCCGGCAACCAAGAGGCCACCCAGTGCGCTGACGAAGACGAACATCAGCACCGAGTAGAGCTTGCGGCCGATCGAAGGTTCACCCATGGTTCTACAGACTACGACACGTACTCAAGAAGGGGGACGGCTGGTGTCGGCCGGTTTGGTCTCCGCGTCACTCAATACTACAATGCGTAGGACAAGATCCCCCTTTGGTCGGATGTCGAGGCTCACCAGGCCATTAGCATCCCGCTACGACGAGGGGTGACCTGCACGGGTGAATCGACCGAAAGGTGCACGATGACGCTGTTGGCGGCGGACGACTGGACGCTGAAGGCGCGGTGCCGCGGGATGCAGGATCTCCTGTTCCCCGACGGAGCTGATCAGAAACGCGCCCGTGCCGTCTGCGGTGGTTGCGGCGTACGATCACGGTGTCTGGCCGAGGCCCTCGACAACCGCATCGAGTGGGGCGTCTGGGGCGGCATGACCGAACGCGAACGGCGCCAATTGCTCCGCCAGCGGACCGACATCACCTCATGGCAGTCGGTCCTGTGTGGCGAGGCAGCTCAGCTCGCCTGAGTATCAAGCGTCGGAGGCATCCTCTAGGCTCGCCCCATGACGAAGTGGGAGTATGCAACTGCACCGGTGCTGGTGCACAGCACCAAGCAGATCCTTGACAGCTGGGGTGTCGACGGCTGGGAGCTGGTGACCATTGTCCCAGGCCCGAACCCGCAGAATGTTGTCGCCTATTTCAAGCGCCCGCTGAGCGACGATCAGTGACCTTCTCGCAACGGTTGGCCGAACTCGGCATCGAACTCCCGCCGGTGGCCACGCCCGTGGCGGCCTACGTCCCGGCCGTCCTTGCCGACGGGCTGGCGGTGACCTCGGGTCAGTTGCCGGTGGTGGCGGGGGCGCTGACCGCCACCGGCAAGGTCGGCGCTGAGGTCGAGCCGGAGGTGGCAGCCGCCGCCGCCCGCGCCGCCGCACTCAACGCACTGGCAGCGGTGAGCGACCTGATCGGCGGGATCGACCAGATCGGCCGCATCGTGAAGGTCGTCGTCTATGTCGCCAGCGATCCATCGTTCACCGCACAGGCCCAGGTCGCCAACGGCGTCAGCCTGCTGATGCAGGACATCTTCGGTGACGCTGGCGTGCACGCGCGCAGCGCTGTCGGGGTGGCGGTCCTTCCGCTCGACGCGCCGGTCGAGGTTGAGCTCACGGTCGCCCCTGTCGGTGCGTGATGGTCTCCTCCGGCCAACCCCAGCAGATCTTCGAGGAACTGGGTCGTCTCTACCCCGACGCGTCCTGCGAACTCGACTTCTCCACCCCGCTGGAGTTGTTGGTCGCGACCGTGCTGTCGGCCCAGTCAACCGATCGCCGGGTCAATGGCGTCACCCCGGCCCTGTTCGCCCACTACCCCGACGCCGCGGCGTACGCAACGGCGAACGTGGAGGATCTTGAGGAGCTGATCAGGCCCACCGGTTTCTTCCGCGCCAAGGCCGGCCACCTGGTGGGCATCGGTCAGGCGCTGGTCGACCGCTTCGACGGCGCCGTACCAGGGGTGCTTGAGGATCTGGTCACCCTGCCCGGCGTCGGACGCAAGACCGCCAACGTCGTCCTCGGGGATGCTTTCGGTGTTCCGGGCATCACGCCCGACACTCACCTGATTCGGCTGGCCAACCGCTTCGGCTGGGTCACGACCCGGAAGGCCGACGCCGTGGAGCGTCAGGTGGGGGCGCTGTTCGACCCGTCTGTCTGGGTCCAGCTCAATCACCGCGTCATCTGGCACGGGCGACGCCGATGCCATGCCCGAAAACCCGCCTGCGGCGCCTGTCCGCTTGAGGGGCTGTGCCCGAGCTTCGGCGAGGGGCCGACGGATGCAGCGGAGGCTGCTGAGCTGGTGCGGGAGCCCCGCGCATGAACTCCCGGTTGCTGGTCGTGCTCGCGATGGCCCTCGCTCTGGTCCTGGCCGGCTGCAGCTGGACCGCTGCGCTGCCCGGCGAGGTCCCCGAGTCGTCGGTCGCTGACACCGCCACCCCTGAGGATCTCGAGGCGCTGCGCACCTCGGCCGGGCTGCCCGACTGTCCGGAGTCCGAGCTGGACGCCGACGCGATTCCCGGTGGACTTCCCGCCGTGGTGCTCGGCTGCCTCGGCAGCGATCGGCAGGTGAACCTCGCCGGACTACGGGGGAAGCCGATGGTGGTGAACGTGTGGGCCCAATGGTGCGGGCCGTGCCGGGAGGAGACGCCCGCGCTGGGGCGCTTCGCGGCAGCGGTCCACGAGGAGGTGCTGGTGCTCGGTGTCGACTACAGCGACCCCGACCCGCGGGCTGCGCTCACCTTCGCCGCTCAGGGCGGTGCCACCTATGCCAGCGTGACCGATCCCTACCGGCAGATCGCGGGCCCGCTCAAGGTGACCGGAATCCCGACGACGCTGTTCGTCAACGCCGACGGCGTCATCGTCTTCACCTCGGTCGGTGCGGTCGACGATGAGACGCTCGCCGCGTTGGCATCGGAGCACCTCGGAGTGACGGTGTGAGTTCCGGCCCCCGGCCCGGTACCGGCCTTGAGAAGCTGGTCGCAGGCCTGGAGACCGGCAGCGTGCCGCTCTCGGCCCGGCGTCGGCAGGCCGCCGTGATGATCCCGCTGTTCCCGCTCGCCGGGGCAGCGGCCGGCCACGGCCTGGTTCTGGTGGAGAAATCGGCCGACCTGCGCAGCTATGCCGGACAGATCGCCTTCCCGGGCGGCGGCGTCGACGCCGGTGATGCCGACGTGCCCGCGGCTGCGCGCCGCGAGGCGGCCGAGGAGGTCGGGATCACGCCCGAGGAGATTGACGTCCTCGGACTGCTGCCGCCGGTCAACGCCGTCACCGGGCACCACGTGAGTCCCGTGGTCGGGCTGTGGCGATCCCCGCGGCCTCTCGCGCCGGTCGACACCGTGGAGGTGGCGGCGGTCCACACCGTGACGCTGGCGCAGCTGGTCGAGCCCACCCACCGATGGACGTGGAAGCACCGCCTCGGCTTCACCGGGCCCGCCTTCGTCATCGGTGAACTCTTCATCTGGGGCCTCACCGCGCACCTCATCAATGACCTCCTCGAACGCGGCGGCTGGACGCGCCCCTGGGAGCGGGACCGGGTCACCGCCATCCCGGAGCGCTTCGACGGCGCAGCACGCCAACTCTGAGCCCGCACACCGGCCGCCTCATCGCTGTCCGGCTGGCGCAGTCCCCGGGGAACAGGGCAGAATTACGGTCATGAGTTCGGAGTCGATCACCCCTGATGATGTGGCGCTCCCGGCGCCCTGGTGGGCCAATGATGTGGTGTACCAGATCTACCCGCGTTCCTTCTGTGACAGCAACGGGGACGGGATCGGCGACCTGGGCGGCATCATCAGCAAGCTCGACTACCTCAGCGATCTCGGCGTCGACGTGGTGTGGTTGTCACCGATCTACCGGTCACCTCAGGATGACAACGGCTACGACATCGCCGACTACTACGATATCGACGCGATCTTCGGCACGCTCGACGACTTCGACGCCTTGATCTCCGGGCTCCATGCCCGCGGGATCAAGCTGGTGATGGACCTCGTCGTCAACCACACCTCCGACGAACACGCCTGGTTCGACGAGTCGCGGGACCCCGCCTCACCCAAGCGTGACTGGTATATCTGGCGTCCGGCCCGACCCGGTCATGAGCCGGGAACCCCTGGTGCCGAACCGACCAACCTCGCCTCGGCCTTCCGGGGCTCGGTGTGGGAGTTCGACCCGGCCTCGGGTGAGTACTACCTCCACATGTTCAGCCGTAAACAGCCTGACCTCAACTGGGAGAACCCCGAGGTTCGGGCCGCCGTCCACACGATGATGAACTGGTGGGCCGAGCGGGGTGTCGACGGCTTCCGCATGGATGTCATCAACCTGATCAGCAAGACCTACCCGCTCACCGACGGTGTGCCCAAGCCGGGATCCCCCTACACCGAGGACTGGTCCAGCGTGATCAACGGGCCCCGGGTGGCGGAGTTCCTGGAGGAGATGAGCGCCGCTGTCGGGATCGACGCGCGGCCGCTGTTCACCGTTGGCGAGACGCCGTGGACCGGCCTGGAGCAGGCGCGACAGTACTGCAACCGGACCCACCCACGCCTGGGCATGGTGTTCACCTTCGAGCATGTCGATCTCGATGCCGTCCCCGGAGAGAACAAGTTCGCTGTCGTCGACGTGGCTCTGCCTGAGCTGAAGAAGTCCTTCGCCCGGTGGCAGCAGGGGATGGCCCGGGACGGATGGAACTCCCTCTACTGGGAGAACCACGACCAGCCGCGCGTGGTCAGCCGCTTCGGCGACGACAGCCCGGAGCGCCGGGTGGCCTGCGCCAAGGCGTTCGGAACTGTACTGCACCTGCACCGGGGGACGCCGTTCATCTACCAGGGCGAGGAGATCGGCATGGTGAACGCCGGATTCACCTCGATCGACCAGTACGCCGATATCGAGAGCGTGAATCACTACCGGGAGGCGCTCGCGGCGGGCGTCCCCGCGGAGGAGATCCTCGCCAGCCTGGCGCTCAAGAGCCGGGACAATGCCCGCACGCCGATGCCCTGGGGTGCCGGACCGTCGGCCGGATTCAGTACCGGTGAGCCGTGGCTCGGCCTCAACCATGACGTGGCGACGGTGCACGTTCAGGCTTCGCTGGCCGACCCCCAGGGGGTGCACGCCCACTACCGGCGTCTCATCGCGCTGCGCCACGAGCTCGAGGTGGTCCGCGACGGCACCTTTGACCTGCTGCTCCCCGAGGATCCGCGGTTGTGGGTGTTCACCCGGACCCTCCGCAACGAACAACTCGTCGTGGTGGCGAACATGAGTTCCCGGGCGGCCGGTGTTCCCATGGCCGAATTGCCCGACCTGTCGGGTGCCCGCCTGCTCCTGGGCGGGGTGGGCACCGATGTGCAGACGCTGGAGGGCTGGGAGGCGCGGGTCTACCTGACCAACCGCTGAGGTCAGTTCTCCGGGACGGCTGGCACCGGGTCGAGGTGCTTCCCCCCGGAAGCCACGATGGCAGCGACGTTCGCCTGCCCGCGTGCCACCGACGCCTTGACCTCCTGGGAGGTCAACCTGGCTTCGGCGACCGTCTCCACCGGGCCCGGATTCTTCATCTTGCCGCGTCCGATGAGCGCCAGGATCGCGGCAAGAATGAGGCAGATCATCGCCATGGTGAGGAAACCGAGAGTGAAGGCCCACACGACCGGGACGACGCCGGTGTAGAGCGCGGTCAGGGCGAGGCCGCCGCAGATGAACAACAGGGTGACAGCCTGGAAGGCGAGGTAGCCGGCCGCGCCGAAGAGCCCGGCCCCGATGCCGATCCGCTTCGCCTGGGGCGCCATCTCCGCCTTGGCGAGTTCGATCTCCCCCCTGACGATCGTCTGGACGTCGGCGGTGATGTCCTTGATGACCTCACCGATCTCGGGCTGTGCCATGGCCGTCTCCTGTGTCGTTCAGCTTTCCGCGCCATGCTAGCGACCTTTGGTCGCTGGACGTGGTGGGTTTGGCCTGAGTATTTCAGGATGCGACGGGGGTCGGCGGGTTGCCGGTGGCGGGGACCTGTGGTGCCCGGCTGAGTTCGGGCACGGCGGGGATCCGGAGTCGATGTGGGGAATCGGTGAGGCTGCCCGCGCCCGCCGACGCCGGGGAGCGAGTGCCGGTCAGAGGCTGATCGGGAGTCCGAGGTCGGGGAGGTCCAGAGCCGAGGTGAACTCGGTGTGATCGACGCGGGCCCGCCAGCAGACCACCTGGTAGGGCAGCAGCAGCGGGGTGGGTGCCTTGGCCGAGGACTCATACAGCTCACCGACCCGGGTGAGCAGGTCGCGGCGCCGGTCCGGCTCGAGGTCGGGGAAGCGGCGCGCCACCATGTCGAGAAGGTCGATGCGGGAGATCGGAACCCACAGCCGGACCCGGCGGGTCTCCACCTCGGTGAAGAAGCGGCTCTCCTCCAATGCGGCGCCGGTGTCGGCCCCGTAGTCGCCGGTCATCGCCTCCGGGTCGACAGCCCGCATCAGCGCGGCGAGGCGGCGCACCCAGGGCACGGAGTCGTCGCGGACCGTCCACGACAGCGCCACCCGGCCGCCCGGGGCGAGGACGCGGGCGAACTCTGCAAGCACCGGGGCGATGTCTACAGTGTGCAGCGACTGGTGGGCCACCACGGCGTCGAAGGCGCAGGGAATGTAGGGGAGTTGGGCCGGATCGGCGACCGCCGGGAGCGCTCCGGGCGCCTGCTTCAGCAGCGCCTGGACCGCGGTCGGCTGGGGATCGGTGACGGCGAGGTCGGCTCCGGCGTCAGAGAGGCGTCCCGCGAGCGCCGCGGTGGGGCGTCCGAGCAGCAGGATCCGCGCATCGTCGACCCGGGGCGGCGCCAGCCACTCCAACGCGGCGTCGGGGAAGGCGGTGCCGGAACTCATGATGCCGATGGTACCGAGCCGCACTGGACGGCTTGTGGACAGCGATCGCGGGTGTCCACAGGCTGTCGACGGCTGCCGGTGCGCCGTCGGGTCGGCCCAAGGTGCTGCTGTGGAGCCTTCAGGGACAGAGTCTTCGGAGACAGATGTGGTGCTGGTGACCGCCGACGTCGCGGTGATGGATGCGGTGGAGTCGATGGCGGCCGCGCACCGGACCGCGGTCGTGTGCACCTCCGACGTCGGCCGCGCCACCGCGGCGTGGCGGCAGGCTGACGTGGTGCTGGTGGCACCCGACTGCGCTGCCGATCTGGTGGCCACCGGCCCCCGACATCGTGACGGTGTCTATGTGGTGGGGTTCGACTCTGCGGCGCTGGGGGTCTGGTCGGTGCCGCTCGGTGCAGAGGTGATCCCGCTTCCTCGGGGGGCCACGTGGCTGTCGGCGGTCCTCAACCGGGATGCCCGCGATCGGTCGCCGGTGGTGGCGGTGCTGGGCGGAAGTGGCGGCGTGGGTGCGTCGACCTTCGCCGCCGGCCTGGCGCTGGCGAACGCGCGCCGTGGGGATCCGACCGCGCTCGTGGACGCCGATCCGCTGGGCGGTGGCCTCGACCTGCTCATGGGGCTGGAATCGACCGCCGGTCACCGCTGGCCCCGGCTGGCCGAGGCCAGTGGTGAGGTCGGCGATATGCGCGGTCTGCTTCCCCAGGCTGAGGGCGTGGCCGTGCTCTCGATGGCGCGGTCGGAGGACCCGGCGCCATCGGCGGAATCGGCGTCCTCGGTCACCGGGTCCTTGGCCCGCCACCACGGGTTGGTGGTCGTGGATGGGGGACGCCGCCCCTCGGCGATGCTGGGAGCGCTTCTCGGCCTGGCGGATCCGATCCTGATCCTCTGCGGCGGGTCGGTCCGGTCGGTCGCCGCCTGCAGCGATCTGCTGCGTGCGGTCGATGTGGAGGTTGCCGGGGTCGTCGTGCGGCGCCAGGCAGGCCTGCGGATTCCCCCCGAGGTGGTGGCCGACGCGCTCGATCTTGAACTGTGGGGGGTGGCCCCCAACGACGGGCGCCTGGCCGGGGCCGCCGAGTCGGGGGAGCCTCCCTGGCGGGCCGGCTCGTCCTGGTCCCGAGCTCTCACCGGTGTGCTCGACCGGATCCTGGCCGGTGATCATGTCCGCTGACCTGGACGGAGTCCGCGCCCGACTGAGCGCCGCCGGGCTACCGGCCCGCCCGGCGGCCGTCGCCCATGTGCTGGCCGATCTGGGTCATGTGGTTTCTGATGCGACGGTGCGGACGACGGTCGAGGCGCTGCGCCGGGAGAGTCAGGGGGCGGGCCCCCTGGATGACCTGTTGCGGCTACCCGGGGTCACCGACGTGCTGGTCAACGGCTCGAGCGAGGTGTGGATCGACCGGGGTCGCGGACTGGAGCGGACCGAGGTACGGTTCACCGACGATGATGCCGTCCGCCGGATGGCGGTGCGTCTGGCCGCACTGAGTGGACGACGGTTGGACGACGCCTCGCCGTTCGTCGACGCCCGGCTGCCTGACGGAACCAGGGTCCACGCGGCCCTGGCCTGCGTGGCTGGCCGACCGACGGTCTCCCTCCGGGTCCCGCCCGCTCACGCGCTCTCCCTGCAGGACTGGGTGGACGGCGGGGGACTGACCCCTGACGGCTCAGCGCTGTTGCGCTGTCTCGTCGCCCGCCGCCGTGCCCTGCTGATCTCCGGCGGTACCGGCTCGGGGAAAACCACGCTGCTGGCGTCATTGCTGGGCGTGGTGGACCCGGCTGACCGCCTCGTCATCGTGGAGGACTCCCGAGAACTCACCCCGTCGCATCCCCACGTGGTCCAGATGGAGGCCCGCACCGCCAATGCCGAAGGTGTCGGGGCGGTCACCCTGACCGATCTGGTGCGCAACGCGTTGCGGATGCGGCCCGACCGCATCGTCGTCGGCGAGGTGCGTGGCGCCGAACTGCGTGACCTGCTTGCTGCGCTCAACACGGGTCACGAAGGTGGCCTGGGGACGGTGCACGCGAATGCGGTCGATGACGTTCCGGCCCGCCTGGAGGCGCTGGGCGCGCTGGGTGGGCTGAGGCGCGCCGCACTGCACGCCCAGGTCTCGGCCGCCCTTGACGGCATCGTCCACGTGTCGCGGGGTCGTGACGGTCGTCGGTTCGTCCGGGCCATCGGTGTGGTGACCTCCGCTGATGATGGCCTGGTCAGGGTGAGGACTGCCGTGGAATGGGCCGACGACGGCCACCGCCGGGCCGGGCCGGCCGCCGAGACCCTGGAAGCGTGGGTCGCCTGATGGCTGTGCTGGCAGCCGTGGTCACTGCCCTGGCGGTCTGGTGGTGGACCGCTCCGCAGGGAGCACTGGAGCGGCTGGGCCACGTTCCCCGGCCGGCCCGCATCCGGCCCGCCCGAGGGCCGAACCTCGCCCCGGTGGTCGTCCTGCTCACCTGCGCTCTGGCCGGCGGTCTGCTCGGCGGTGGCCAGGGAGGGGCGCTGGGTGTCGCCGTCGGCATCCTCGGCGCTACCGCTGCCGTGCTGCTGCAGCGGCGCCGGGCGCGTCTCGAACGGGAGCACCATCGCCGTGAGGTGGTCCGGGCCGCCGAGACTATGACGGGGCTGTTGCGCGCCGGTCGCATTCCGACACTGGCCTTGGCCGAGGCGGCCGAGGAGGTCGACCTGTTGGAGCCGGCCGCCCGTGATATAACCACGGGCGGTGATGTCGCCGAAGCCCTGCGCCGTCGTGCCGCAGAACCGGGCCAGGAGGGCTTGGCGCACCTGGCCGACGCCTGGCAGGTCGCCGCCGCCGTAGGATCCCCGCAGGTGGGTGCGTGGGAACAGGCCTCGGCCTCCCTGATCGCCGAGGACGAGGTGGCCCGCCAGGTGACGACCGAGGTCGCTGCGGCCCGCGCCTCGGGCCAGGTGATGGCTGGGCTACCGCTGATCGGTCTCGTGCTCGCGCTGGGCATGGGCGGGGATCCGCTCGGTTTCCTGCTCGGATCGCCGTTCGGGTGGATCTGCCTGGCTGCGGCAGCGCTGCTGCTCGGTGTCGGCGTGTTGTGGATCGACCTGATCGCCGAAGGAGACCGGCGATGACGGCGGCGCTCGCTGCGGTGGCGGCCGCGGTCGCAGTCTGGTTCTGGATACCGCCGTCGCCCCTGGTGCGGCTGGCGGCAACGCCCGGCCAGCCGGGTCCAGGAGTGGTGATGACGCACTTGGACCGCTGGCGGGCAGTGGTGCGCAACCGGCCGCGGGGGCGGCGTGGGTCGCGCGGGCGAGCCTCGGTTGCATCGGTCCCACACACCTGCGAACTCCTGGCTGTCTGCCTGCAGGCCGGAGCCCCGCCGCGGACCGCTCTCTCCCAGGTGGCGCGGGTTCTGGCGGGGCCGCCGCGGGAAAACCTGCAGCGGGTCCTGCACCGCATCGACCTCGGGGTCGACGAGGCCGACGCCTGGCTCGTGCTGGCCGAGGCTCCCGGATACGAACGCGTGGCCCGCGACATCGCTCGCAGCGTTCGCCATGGTGCTGCCCTGGCCGACCTCCTGCGCCGGCACGCCGACGCCGCCCGTGCGGACGCTCAGTCGGCCGCCTTGGCTCGCGCGCGGGTTGCCGGGGTGAAGAGCGTCGTCCCGCTGGTGGTGTGCTTCCTGCCCGCCTTCCTCCTGGTTGGCGTGGTGCCCATCCTCGCGACCACCTTTGCCACCGTGCTGGGCTGATCCTGGTCCACCATTGAGCGCCGTTGTGAGCGAGCGCCCGCAGATGCGGCGGGTCGATCTGCGCGAAGCGCTGGCCTGCGTAGCGTGAGCCGGGTCGACGCCGTCAGCGTGCCCGCGGGCTCGCACAACAGGCGAGGATCGCCTGCTCCGGGCTGAGCCCGGGTCCTCCGCATCGGTCGTGGTACGGGTGCGCCCGCGGGGCCGCGGCCGGCCGATTTCCTGAGCCGTGACCGGTACGGGCGGCCAGGTCGCGCGCGGGCCGCGCCTCGCTCAGCGAGACCGAGTTCATCCTCCCCGCTGGGCTCCGGTCAGCGACGACGGTGGGAGCCCGGGCTCGCCAGCGGACAGGCCTCTCGCCCAGCAGTGCGGCGTCGTCCACATGTTCTCCCGACGGCACCGTGGCCATCCACAGTCCCGACGGAACTGACGGCGCGGCCCGGTGCTGTTTCAAGGTCCGGGTGCGTCGCGGATGCGGCGTTTGACGAAGGGAGACAAGGTGCTCAACACCAACAGCGACGGGATCAGCAGCCCCACAGATCTGGTCGATCCTGAAGGCGACCAGCCGGGCGACCTCGGATCCGATGCGGCCGTCCGGCCGGCCGGATCTGTCCGGCGACTCGGCGCAGCCGTCGAACGGGGTCTGACCACCGTCGAGTACGCCATCGGAATCGTCCTGATCCTGGCCATCGTGGGAGTGCTCATCCTCGCCGTGAAGGAGGGGTGGTTCATGGGCCTGGTCCAGATGTTGATGAAAGCGATCTTCGACGCGATTCTCTCCGCGATCGGCGGGTGAGTGTGGTGGGTGTCCCGGTGGTGGCATCGGGCCACCCACCCCCGCTGCGGGAGCGGGGGCGCAGGCGTCAGCGGGGCATGGTGACCGTGGAAATGGCCGCGGCGACCCTGCTGCTGGCAGCCGCCCTGGCTGGCGCGTGCGGCGTGGTGGCGGGTGGATTCAGGCTGGCCGAATGTCAGGTCACCGCGAACGAGGTGGCCCGACAGCAGGCCCGTGGGGATGCTGCCGCGGTGGCGCAGGTCACGCGGGATCGTCCGAGCGGGTCCCAGGTCACGGTCGAGGAGTCCGCCGAAGCGGCCCTGGTCACGGTGACCTGCGATGCGCAGATCGGTCCGGTGTCGGTGCCTCTGGAGGCGACGGCGACCGTGGTCACGGAATCGTGATGCCGTGCCGCCCGGCCCTGCTACCCGGGCCATCGCGGGGCGCCGGAGAGCGTGGATCGGGGACCCTGATCACCGCCGCCGCAACGGTGGTGATCCTTGCCCTCGCCTGCCTCCTGCTGGTTGTCGGCGTGGTGGCGCGGGAGCGTGCCGCCCTCGAAGGGGCGGCCGATCTGGCCGCTGTGGCCGGCGGCCAGGCGCAGCGGGCGGGTCTGGCCGCCTGCCCGGCCGCAACGCGGAGCGCCGAGGCGAACCGCACCGAGGTGGACAGCTGCCGGGTCGCCGGAGACGAGGTCGAATTCGTGGTCTCGGTGACGGTGACCCGGCAGATCGGAGTCGGTGCGTGGCAGCGGGACCTCCAGGCCCAGGCCCATGCGGGTGTGGTGACGGGTGCACCGGGGTGAACGCGCTCGACCTCCTCGCCACCGATGAGACCCAAGAAGCTGACCGGTCATCGCCCCGTCGTCGGAAGGACCGGTGCTGCGTCCGGGCGGGTTCATTGCGCGGCTCACCGCGCACGGCTCCGCCGGAGGACGACCTTGTTCTGCGACCATCGGGGGCGTGGTTGCGTCGGCGGACACATCGGTGAGGGCGCGGGCGACGCTGCGGCGACGCCTGCTGCTCTTCCTCGGTGCCCTGATCGTGTTGCAGTTCGGCTATCCGATCTCCTTGGCCGGCCCGGTGTGGCTGGTGGTCTATCTCCTCGGCTACGCCGCCATGGTGCTGTTCGGGATCAGCATCGCGCGCGGCGATCATCAGCGGTTGCCCGCCTACAACGGGCTGGCGGTCTTCGTGGTTCTGGCAGGTGGCTGGTACGCCTTCCAGCAGGGGTCAGACGTCGCGCTGGCCGTCATGCTTCTCGCCGTCGGGCTGTTCCAGCTGGCCTTGCTGCTGCTCCTGTTCAGCATGATTCTCCACGCGCGCCGTGATCACACCCACAGCATTGAGCTGCTGCTGGTGGCGATCGCGGCCTATCTGCTGCTCGGCGGGGTCTTCGGGATGGTCTTCGGCCTGCTGGAAACCTTCGCGCCCGGGAGCTTCCTCGATCCGGCAACGCCGGATGCTCCGGTGATGTGGCAGAGCCTGCTCTATGCCAGCTACGTCAGCCTGACGACCCTCGGGATCGGCGACATCCTCCCGATCAATCCCTGGGCGCGGTCGCTGGTCACGCTGGAGGGGGTCGTCGGGACCCTGTTCCTCGCCGTGGTCATTGCGCGCCTGGTGGGCTCGCGGGAGTGAGTCTGGTTCAGCGTCCTTGTGGCGGTGCGCCCCGCCCGGGCGCGCGTCGACTGGTCTCCGCCCAGCTCGGGAGGCTCCGGGCGGGCCTCACCAGTGGCGATCATCACGAGGCCCACCAGTCGCACGGGTTGTGCAAAGGCTCCGGTCACCGTTCCCGGTGCGGCCGCGCGGGGGCTCCTTAATGAAAATGATTCTCATTTAGTATAGAGTCTCTCCTGGGCACACCTCCGTCCCCATCATGAAAAGGAGACCGGCCGCCCACCGGACATGCCATGACTCATTCCTTCCTACGGGTCCGTCCCGCCGCTGCGCTCAGCGCAGCCGTGGCGCTGACCGTTCTGGTCGGCTGCGCCGCGGGTACCCCGACGGCATCAGCGCCGACCAGCAGTTCCCACGATCACGCGGAGGGAACCGAACAATCCGCTCCCACTCCGCGTCTCGTCGTCACCTATGACGGCGGCCTCGCCGTCCTGGATGCCAACTCCCTCGAGACCGAAGCCACCGTAGAACTCGACGGCTACAACCGGGTGAACCTCCTGGGCGACGGTCGTCACGCCGCTGTCTCCACCGCCGGGCGCTGGGCAGTCCTGGATGCAGGAACCTGGTCCCAACCCCACGGGGACCACGCTCACTCCTACACCGCCGAGCCACGGCTGACCGACCTCGCGGTCGATGCGACCACCCCTGGCCATGTCGTCAACCACGGCGGTTTCACCGCGTTCTTCGACGACGGGACCGGTGAAGTCACGGTGGTCGAGTCCGATCTGTGGACCCACATGGTGGAGGAAGGTCACCTCGACGTTTCTCGCGAGTACACCACCGCGGAGGTTCACCACGGAGTCGCGGTGGTGACCCAGGACAACACCATGCTCGTCACCGTCGGCGATGAGGAGTCCCGCACCGGAGCGATGCTTCTGGACGCGTCGGACGAGGTCGTCGCCGAGTCGAACGAGTGCCCCGGCGTCCACGGTGAGACCGCCTTCACCAACACCTCCGATGAGGAGCTCCTCATGGTCGGCTGTGAGGACGGAGCAGCCGTCTTCCACGATGACCACGTGCACAAAATCTCCGCTCCCGATGATTTCGGTCGGATCGGAAACCTCTTCTCCTCCGAAGGGTCCGATCTGGTGCTGGGCGACTACAAGACCGATCCCGAAGGAGGCATCGGCCTGACCCAGATCACGCTCATCGACACCGCCGGCGAGACGATCATCCCCGTTGACCCGTTCGCAGGCGCGGCCGCCGAGTACACCTGGCGGGGCCTGGCGCGAGGCGCGGAAGGCGAGGTGCTGGTTCTCGGAACCGACGGACATCTGCGGGTGCTCGACCCGGCCACCGGCGACGAGGTGCGCTCGGTGCCGGTGATCGGGGCGTGGGAGGTGCCCGAGGACTGGCAGACCGACCATCCGGCGCTCACCGTTCTCGACGGGATGGCCTACGTGACCGAGCCGGCGACCAACCAGGTCTTCATCGTCGACTACGCCGGCGGCGAGGTGTGGAAGTCGGCCGATGTGGGCGTGGCTGTCAACGAGATCGTCGGCGTCACCGGCTGACGGTACCGAGGTGGGGCCACCGGATCCGGTGGCCCCACCCATGGCAGAGGATCAGCTCACCGGGTGTCCGCTGCGGAGATCGACCCGCCCGCCCTCAGGTCGATTTCTGCAGCAGCGTCGCGACGACGAGGGCCGCGGCATCCTTGTCGAGCGGATGGTTGCCGTTCCCGCATTTGGGGCTGACCACGCATGCTGGGCACCCGGCCTCACAGCCGCAGGTCAGGAGCCGCTCCAGAGTCGCCTCCCACCACCGCTCGGCGAGGAGGTAGGCGGCATCAGCGATGCCGGAGCCGCCCGGAAGTCCATCATGGACGAACACCGTGGTGAGCCCGGTGTCCGGATGCAGTGCCGTGGAGAGCCCCCCGATGTCCCAACGGTCGCACGGCACCAGGGCGGGGAGCAGGCCGATGGCGGCATGTTCGGCCGCATGGACTGCCCCGGGCAGCTGAGCTGCGGCAAAGGGAAGCGCGGCGATGACCTCCGCCGGAAGCGTCCACCACACCGCCCGGGTCATCATCCTTCGCTCGTCGAACTCGAGCGGATGGGAGTCCCACACCGCCCCGGTGTCGCTGTCGCGCCGCAGGTAACCGGTCACCTGGCTGGTCAGCTCGATCGAGCCGCCGTGGAGCATTCCCCGGCCCAACGCTCGTTCGCGGTCCTGGTGGAGGATGCGCACGCCGGTCACCGACTGGGCCTGGGTGACATAGGTCGGTTCGGCCCGGCGGACCAGCGCGATCGAGTCAGCTTCGTCCAGTTCCTCGACGATCCAGGTCTCCCCCTGGTGCACATACACCGCATCGGGATGCACGGTCCGGTGTGCCGCCGACGGGTCGACCTGACCGATCACGCGTCCGGTGGCGGCGTCAACCACCTCAATCGCACGGCCCTGGAGGGCGCGCAGGTCGATCGAGTCGACGGCGCGGCGGGCGTGAGTCCAGAACCAGGCTGAGCTCCGTTTCCGGAGCACGCCCTGACCTGCGAGCCGTTCGGCCAGGGCGACCGTGTCGGAGCCGAACCATCGCTCGTCGTCGCTGGTCAGCGGCCTCTCCTGGGCGGCGGCCGCCAGGTGCGGTCCCAGCACGAACGGATTCTCGGTGGGGATCGTCGACGACTCCCGCGGAGGGTCGAAGAGCACCTCGGGATGGTCGACGAGGTAGGCGTCCAGCGGATCGTCCCTGGCGGCCAGCACCGCGAGGGCTTCCCCTCCGGTCCGACCAGCGCGTCCGACCTGCTGCCAGAACGCGGCGAAGGTGCCCGGAAACCCTGCCGTCACGACGGCGTCCATACCGGCGATATTGACGCCGAGCTCAAGAGCGTTGGTGGAGGCCACCCCGCGCAGACGTCCGTCGGTGAGGGCTGCCTCGATGGAGCGACGATCGCCGGGGAGGTAGCCCGATCGGTAAGAGGCGAGAGTTTCCGGCGCAGCGCTGGTCCGCTTGGCGGCGATGGCGACCAGTTCGGCCTGCAGGCGTGAGGTGGTGAAAGCGAGGGTCTGCCCGTCTGCGGACAGCCGGGCGAGCAGGTCGGCGGCGGTGGTGATCAGGGACCCGTCGGGCCGCAGCAGCACGACATCGCGGGCCGGCCGCGGGGAGGTGTCCTGGCTGACCGCGACGACGTCCTCCTCCCCGATCAGCGCCGCCGCGACGGTGGCCGGATCGCCGAGGGTCGCCGAGGCCACCACGACGACGGGGTCAGCGCCGTGATAGTGGGCCAGGCGACGTAGTCGACGCAGGACGGCGGCGAGATGGGCCCCGAAGAGCCCTCGGTAGCGGTGCGCTTCGTCGACCACGACGTAGCGCAACCCTCGCAGCAACCGCGCGTAGCGAGTGTGGTTCGGCAGGATCGAGCGGTGCAGCATGTCCGGGTTGGTCAGGACGTAGTCCGCCGAGTCGCGGGCGAAGCGGCGTTCCTCGGTTCCGGAGTCGCCGTCGAGGGTGATCGGGCTGAACCCGGGTAGCTCCACCGCCCGGGTGACCCGGAGCTGATCGTGGGCGAGTGCCTTCGTCGGTGCGAGGTACACCGCCGTGGCACGGTGGCTCAGCCGCAGCCCTCCGGGACCCGCCAGCGGTGTGCGTCCCCCCGATCCGGTGGCGGCGGCGGTCAGGACAGGAAGCAGGTAGGCCAGCGACTTGCCCGAGGCGGTGGGCGTCGCCACGGCGACATGATGCCCGGCGTGGGCGGCGTCGGCGGCGACGACCTGATGATGCCAGGGCTCGGTGACGCCGTTCGCCTGCCAGACGGCGCGCACCTGATCGGGAACCCACGCCGGCCAGGGGGCCGTCACCGGCGCGCGGGCCGGCAGCACCCGGTGATCGGCGACACGAGGGTCGTCCAGCAGCCACTGCGGTGCGCGCACGATCCTCCTTGTCCGGCCCTGAGCTGGACCCGTGCCCTGACCTGGCGCCCACCCTAACCAAGGAAGCGCCGATCAAAGGCTGTGCCGCAGTCTGGCAGCCCTCGCCGTGGACCGACGGCGATCCACCGGCCCGGGACAGGCGTCGCGGCGGGGGTACGGACGTGTCACGCTGGGGGAATGCGCGCACCCGAGAACGCACCCGAACTGGCCGAACGCCTGACCGCATCCGGTTACACCGTTGATGCCGTCAACGACCGACTCGGCCCGGCGGCGCGGGCAGCTCTGGGCCGCAACACCACCCGGGCCGCACGCGACGTCCTGGCCGACGCCGACGATCCCCAGGGGACGCTCATCCGGACCTTCATGCTGCACGACACCGTGGACCCTGGTGGGCTTGCGGCGGCGATGGGTGACCTCGGACGCTGGATCGATCAGGGCCTGCTCGGAGCGCGGGAGGACCGGCTTGCCGCCGCCGTCGAGATCCGCCCCTACGGCAGCACCGGGGTCGCCGGGCAGGAGGTCGCGCCCGGATCCGGGGTCGGCGCCGGGTCGGCCGTTGACGGGTGGGTGGTCCATGATCTGATCCCGACCCTCGACGGACGCCAGGCTCCCGCACGGGAGGACTTCGTCCTCGGACTTTCGCCGGCGTCGACCTCGCTCACCGAGATGACCATCCGGACGCCGGTCGCCACCGCACTCGATCTGGGGACCGGCTGCGGCATCCAGTCCCTTCACCTGGCCGGCCACGCCGACCGGGTGGTCGCCACTGACCTCAACCCGCGTGCACTCCGGTTGGCGCAATGGACGGCGGCCTTGAACGGCATCGAGGTCGACCTGTACCGCGGCTCGCTCTACGAACCGGTCGACGATCAGCGGTTCGACCTCATCGTCACCAACCCGCCGTACGTGATGGCGCCGCCCACCGGCGGTCCGCTGGTCTACCGCGAGGGCGTCCTTCCTGGCGACGACCTGATGCGCGCAGTGGTCACCGGCGGTGGGCAGAGGCTGGCCCCCGGCGGTCACCTGCAGGTGCTCGGGAACTGGGCCGTGACCCGCGACCAGTCCTGGCCCGAACGCCTCACCGAGTGGATCGCACCGACCGGCTGCGATGCACTGGTCCTCGAACGGGAACGGCTCGATCCCTACGCCTATATCGAGGTGTGGCTGGCCGACGCCGGCCTGGAAGGAACCGCCGAATACCCGGCACGGTACGCCGCCTGGGTCGACTATTTCCGGGCCCTCGGCATCACCGAGGTCGGTCTCGGCTGGATCAC
>JBKEBV010000137.1:0-2843 GCA_047973315.1 Propioniciclava sp. | reverse complement strand
TTGTCGGACTCCACCACCACCTCGGCGCCCTGCTCGGCACCGAGGGTCATGATCATCAGGCTGGAGGCGGCGTCGATGCCGTCGTCGTCATTGCCGACGAGGGAGATGAGGATCTCGTCGTCATAGCCTCCGGCAGCCTCGGCGATGATGGCGGCGGGGCGGGCATGGAGGCCGACGGACGATCCGACGGTGACAGTCTTGCTGGACATGGGCACTTCTCCTTGCGGTAGGGGTCCAAACCGTCATCCGGTGACGGTGAGCTCCGATGAACTCCTGAACGCGCTGACCACGGCCAGCAACGATCATGCGGGCAACAATAGCGAGGATGGGCCACCGCGGGGACACCGCGCCCGCTTGGCCCGAATCTCCGGCGTCACCAGGCCGGCGACCGTGTTCGAGCAGTGCCTCCGGCCGTGGAGCCGCGGGGTCAGCCGATCCGTCGCACCGTGGGTCGCCGCGGCAGATCCTGCGGCGTCGGCAGCCAGGTGCCCGGCAGCGCGGCCGCCGCCGAACCGTAGCGGACGGCCGTGGTCAGGCACTCCGCCGGGGCCCGGCCCGCGACCGCAGCGAGGATGAACCCCGCCACCGCGGAGTCGCCGGCCCCGACGGTGCTTCGCACCGCGACCGGTGGTGCACTGCACTGCCAGGCACCCTCCCGGTTGACCAGGACCGCGCCGGAGCCACCGAGGGTGAGGAGAACATCACCGATTCCCCGGGCTGACAGGGCGCGGGCCGCCTCGACGATGGCGCCTGTCTCGCCGCGGGCCGCATCAGCCTCGAAAGTGGCCGGGTCACCACCGACGAGCTGGGCCAGCTCGGTCGCATTCGGCTTGAGCAGATCGAAGCTGCTGTCGGGCAGCGTATCCATCACCGCCGTCAGCGCAGCCCCGGCGGTGTCCACGGCCACCTGGCATCCCAGCGGCCTGACCGCTCGGATCAGGCGGACATACCAGTCGGCTCCCGCACCGGGTGGCACCGAACCGGCCAGCACGACCCACCTCGCTCCCCGGCTCGTCCCCGCGAGCAGCGCCGAGGCCTGCTCAACCTGCGCCGGGCTCAACACCGGTCCGGGCTCATTGATCTTGGTGGTGGTGCCGTCCGGCTCCGTCAGGGTGAGATTGACCCGGACGTGCTGGTCGGCGGCCAGCTCGACGCCGGCCACGGTGAGCCCCCCACCCTGACGTTCGAACACCGAGCTGAACGCGTGGTCGAGCCCGGCCACCACCACCTGGACGTCGCTGCCGCTGGCCCGGAGCACCCGGGCCACGTTCACGCCCTTGCCGGCCGCCTGCTCGGTCACCGAGGCCGTGCGCTGGACCTCGCCGCGCGCCAGCGGGCCGTCCAGGACGACGGTGCGGTCAATGCTCGGATTCGGCGTGAAGGTGACCACCCGCGCCGCCGATGGCGAGACCACCTGAGACACCGGGTGTCTCACCGAAGGGACCGGGCCCGCACCGGGCTCCGGCGTCGCTCACTGCGTCCGGCGGCGACCTCGGTCATGCTGCGGGCCCTCACACCCGGGCGAGCGAGAACCGCAGCCCGAGGTCGGCGTCGGTGAACAGCTCCCCGGTCGGCTCGCCCTCGGTCACCGTGGTGGCCAGGACTTCGCGCCCCAGCACCTGGCTCCCCTCCCGCAGCGCGGTGGCGAGTTCGCCCTCGGCCGACCACCGGAGCGTGATCCGGTCGGAGACGTCCAGCCCCGCCGACTTGCGCGCATCCTGGACCAGCCGGACGACCTCCCGGACCAGGCCCGCGGCCACCAGGGCCGGCGTCAGCTCCAGATCGAGCGCGACCGTCTCGCCCTGTTCGTTGACCACCGACCAGCCCTCGCGGGGACGTTCGGTGACGATGACCTCATCGGCCGAGACCGTCGTGCCGTCGGCGAAGTCCACGACCGTCTGACCCGAGGCTGCCAGTTCGGCGGCGATCCGGGAGGCGTCCCCGGCAGCAATCGCGGCCGCCACGTGGGGGGTGTCCTTGCCGAACCGCCGACCCAGCGCACGGAAGTTCCCCTTGGCCTCGTGATCGACCAGATCACCGGCGGAGGCGAACGACTCCACCCGTTCGACGTTGAGCTCGGCTGCGATCTCGGCCACCAGCTCCTCGCTCAGCCGACCGAACGACGCCGACGGGACCAGCAGCCGGGACAGCGGCTGCCGGGTGCGGATCTGGGCATCGGAGCGGGCAGCGCGGCCCAGCTCGACCAGGCGCTGGGTCAGCTCCATGGCGCGGTTCAGCTCGGGATCGATCGCTGCGGTGTCGGCCGACGGCCAACCGGCGAGGTGAACCGACGCCGGGGCGCCCGGGACCGCCGCGACCACCAGGTCCTGCCAAACCCGTTCGGTGATGAACGGCGCGATCGGCGCCATCAGCCGGGTGACGACGTCGAGGGTCTCGTGCAGGGTCCACAAGGCGGCCGGCTCACCGTCCCAGAAGCGGCGGCGCGAACGGCGCACGTACCAGTTCGACAGCAGGTCGACGAACGCGCTCAACAGCGATCCGGCCCGCTGGGTGTCGAAGTTCTCCAGTGCGGCGGTCACCTCGGCGACGAGTTCGTGGCGGGAACTGACCAGCCACCGGTCCAGCACCGGCCGGTCGGCGACGGCCGGCCCCTCGCCGACCGGCGCCCAGCCGTTGGCGCGCGCGTACAACGACTGGAAGCTCACCGCATTCCAGTAGGTCAGCAGCACCTTGCGCACCGTCTCCTGGATGGTGGTGTGACCCACGCGACGCGAGGCCCACGGCGAACCGCCGGCCACCATGAACCAGCGCACCGCGTCGGCGCCGTGGGAGTCCATCAGCGGGATCGGCTCCAGGATGTTGCCCAGGTGCTTGCTCATCTT
>JBKEBV010000102.1:0-67129 GCA_047973315.1 Propioniciclava sp. | reverse complement strand
GACGATCGGACCCATCGTGATCTGCGGATCGCGATCGGCCGGTCGCTGCGCGGCTTCCTCGATGATGACCGGGCCTGGCGGGTTCTGGCGACCTTTCCCACCCGATCGGCGGACGAGGCGCGGTCCCTGCTCGCCACCACCCCGGACCAACTCTCCCCTCGCCACCTCCCCCGGTTCGCCGAACTCGTCGTCGAGACCTGTCAGTCGGCGCCCCCGCCGGTCCGGGCGGAGGCGCTCGCCTCGCTGGCGGTGTGGTTCCCGTGGACCGACCGTGCCCCTCTCCTCGCCTGCGCGGCGATCGGCGATCTCGATGGCGGACCGTGGCGTCCTGCGACTGTTGCGCTGACCACGATGCTCCGCAACGGGGTCGGATGGCCGGAGACCGCCGACCTGGTCCGGCAGCTCGCCGGCCGCAAGGACGGCCCGGCCGATCAGGCGGGCGCCAACCGGGACCGGCCCTCTGCTCAACGACTTGACGCCCTGCTCCGCGCAGTGACCGAACGACCGCACCTGGTGCGGGCCGAGCTGCCCGCCCTTGCCGCGCTGCTGGCCGATCAGACGGCCTGGGCGCCGGGCGCGTTCCTGGTCGGCGCGGCAGCAATCGACTGGTCCGCGCCCGTTGCTGCACTCCTCGCGCTCGCAGCCACGCTGGATGACCACCCACTTCTGAGTGAGATGGCGAGGGGAGCTCTCGGGCGAGCCCTCGAGCAGGACCGGGCCTCCTGGGAGGGCGATACGCTCGGCGATGCGGCCGATCAGCTCATCGCCCGCAGCTCATCGGGATCGGGCCTACTGGCCCTCCAACTGGCGCGTTCGGTGGGAAGCCGGTTCGGCTGGCCCGAAGGCTGGCGGACGCGTCTGCGCACCCTGAGGTCCCATCCGGTGCCTGACGTGGCGGTGATCGCCCAGCACCTGTGGACCGCAACGGAGTAGACAACCCGGGGGCCGCGCATCCTCAGGTTTCGTTGAGGGCGTCCCGCTTGCGTCGGGCCAACTCGTGCTGCTGTCGGGTCCGGCGCACGTCGAGGCTCGCCTGACGGGCCGCGCGACGCTGCTCCCCCAGAGAATGCTGCGCCGACCGCAGCCGATCGGTGAGGGTGGCGACCCGGGTCTCGAGGTCGGCGACGGCTCGCTCGGCCTCGGTGAGCTTCTGCTCAGCCTCGGCGGTCCGCGCACCGGCCAGAACGAAGGCCTCCTCGGCCAGGACGCGGGCCTGCGCCATCATGGCCGCCGCAGGGTCGGCATCGACCGTCTCGGTGACGGCCGTCGGGGCCGGCGCGGGTGTTGAGGGCGCCATCGGGAAGGCGACATCGCCGAAGCCGGCGTAGGTCAGCGTGGCGGTGAGATGGCCGGTGGCCACGGCGGCGGCGGAATGCTCATCGGAGAGGGCGGCGCGCAGGGTCGCACGGGCCTCGGTCAACGCTGCTGGACTGGCCGGGGTGCCCTGGGCGGCCAGGTGGGCCCCGATGTCGTCGATCACCCGGTTCTCCAGCGGGGTCCGCTGCGCATTCAGCACCCGGATCTGAGCGGTGTCCCCACCTGAGGTGGCGGCGCGTAGCTCGCGGCCCAGATCCAGCCACTCCCGCAGCGACACCAACGAGGCGTGTGCGGCGACATTGACACACCAGGCCGCCTGCGTGGGGCGGCGCAGCGCGGTGATGGCCTTGGCCAGTGCGGAGTCTCCCGCGGCTCGCGCCGCGGCTGCGGCTGCCTTGCGGTCGGCGACGAAGGCGTCCGGCCGTCCGGAGTAGAGTGCGTCGGCAACCGACGTGAGGTCGTTCAGTCCCAGTCCCACAGGATCGAGTAAACACCAGGAGGCGTGTCGACCTGGGTGATCTGGACCTCATTGTTCGCGAGCTCGAGCTCAGCGGTGAGTTCGGGTTCCCCGTCCATCGTGGTGGCGTAGGTGTAGCGGAGGTTCGCCGGCAGCGCCCGTTCGTCGAACTGGGCGATCAGGCTCACCGAGCGCACCGGATCGGTGACCGAGCGTGTCAGGCGGTAGGACGGCTTGTTCGTGCTGGCGAAGGTCGTGCGGTAGATGGACAGCAGATGGTCGCCGCGGCGCAACGGCCGCGGAGCCAGCATCTCGGCCACGAGCAGATGCCGTTCGGGCACCTCGATGATCTCGCCCACCTGGCAGCCGCTGACGGCCGCCACCGCCGGTACCGACGTCTGGTCGTCAGCATCCTGCTCGACGACGAGCGGCCAACGGTGAAGCCCGTTCCGTTCCGCCCGCCACAGCAGGGAACTGACCTGGATCTTCTCGGTGCGGTCCGCCCGGATCACCATGCGGTCCTGCATGGTGACACGGGTGAGCTGTCCCCGCATGTCGATGCCGAGATCATTGACGATCCCTGAGGCGACCTCGCCCACCGGGAGCACCGTCTCCCAGGGGAAGAGCGAATGGCGGCGCCGACCGTCAGCGGTGTGGGTGAAGCGGGTCAGATGGCCCGCCTCCAGCGTGAGGACCTTCTCCAGTTCCACCAGGGTGTGGTACGAGCGGGCCCGGGTGGGCAGCGACCGCCCCGACTGCCAGTAGCTGAGCGTGGCGATGCTGACCGCCACGCCCGCCGCCTCGAGTCGCGCGCGAATCCGCTCCAGCGACAGACCCCGGGCCTGAATGGCCTCGCTCAAGACACCGGCGAACGACGCCGATGTCGGTCCCGCGTCACGTTCCACGGGTTCATTCTGGCAACCTTCAACCACCTGCTCAAGCTGGCGAATCGGAAGGATGCTGTGGCTAGCAGTTGGTGGCGGTCCTGCGCATCCTGGATGACCTTGGTGGCCAAGGGGGAGCCTCGACGTCGGTGGGGGAAGAGGTGCTGGGGGTGACAGCTGTCTGTCAGAGCCGCTCGACCAGGCCCAACTCATGGGCCCGGACGACCGCCTTGAGGCGGGAGGAGACCTGCAGCTTGGTCATGATCGCTGACATGTGGGACTTGACCGTCGACTCGGACAGGCACAGCGCCGCGGCGATCTCGGTGTTGGTGTGTGCCTCGCAGAGCAGCTGGAGGATCTGGACCTCGCGCGGGCTGAGTCCGACCTCAGCGGGGGCGACGTTGGGCCGGCGGGTCGGCACCACCTGGACCAGACGGGTGATCGGACCGGGCGAGACGACCGAGGATCCCCGCATCACGGTGCGTACCGCGTCCGCGAGGCCCCCGGGCGAGGTGTCCTTGAGGAGGAAGCCACTGGCCCCCGACGACAGCGCGTCCCGAACCGCCTCATCCTCGTCGAAGGAGGTGATGACGATGATCTTGGTCCTGGGAACACGTCGCCGCAGTTCCGCCGTCGTCCGGATCCCGTCCATCTTGGGCATGCGGACGTCCATGATCACCACGTCCACCGGCTCCCGCGTGATCGCAGCGAGTGCCTCATGCCCGTTCGTGGCCTGGTGGACGACGTCGAAGCCGCCCGCCTCCAGGTAGGAGGCGAGCGCCGAACGCACGATGGCATCATCATCGACGATGGCGACCGTCACAGGGATCGCGTCCGCGGTCATGGCATCATTCTCCCCCCAAAGGCAGCTGGGCGCTGAGGATCCACGTGTCGGACGCCTGAGTCGCCTCCAGGACCCCGCCGAGCGCCTCGATGCGTTCGGCCGCGCCCAGCAGTCCGAGACCGTTGTTCGGCTTCCCCCGTTGACCCAGGCGCATCTTGTTGGTGAACACGAGTTCCAGGTTGTCCCCGTCGAGGTCGATCAGCACCCGGCAGGGTCCGGGAGCTGCGTGCTTGACCATATTGGAGGTCGCCTCCACCACCAGCTTCGCGGCGGTCTCCCGCACCGACCCCGGAAGGTCGTCGAGATTGGTGTCCCGGGTGACAGCCAAGGTCAGGCCGTGGGCCGCCAGCTCGGCCCGTTGGTTCTCCAGCACGTCCTCGATCTCGACGATCCGCCACGGGGTGTCGGCGGCGAGGTCGAACGAGGGGTCATTGCGTCGCAGCGCTTCCAGCATGCCGCGAAGGTCCCGGACCGAGCGTCGCCCGGTGGTGATGATGAACTCGAGGTCGGCGTTCAGTTCGGCGTCCCGGGAGCGGAGCTTGATCTGCTCAGCCCGCATGATCATGGTCGTGGTGGCGTAGGCGACGGTGTCGTGCAGGTCCCGGGCGATCGTCCGTCGCTGGGCGCGCAGTGCCTCCACCTGCCGCTCACTGTGGGTGGAACTCTCCTCACGGAGTCGGCCGATCGTCCGGCCCGTCGCCCACGTGCCACACATGAGCGCCAGCAGGACCAGCCCTGACTGGACAGCCTCGGTCGCGTCGCTCGAGGTGGCTGCGGCGATCAGCATCAGGACCGCGGTGTACCAGACGGTGAGCGAGTCCCGGAGCCGGGCGTAACCGTGGGCGCCGGTCGACACCACCGGGATGAACGTGCAGAAGATCACCAGCGACAACGTGTCGCCATGCAGCACCCCCACCAGCATCAGCGCAATGCCACCACCGATGCCGCCGATCCGCGGCCAGCGACCGCTGGCGCCGGTGAACAGCGCCAGGGCTGCGTCGGCGATGTACTGGGGCCAGGTGATCGGGGGAGGCCCGTAGTTGATCTCGGAGAACAGGAAGATCAGCAGGGCGACGGTCGCCTCGAGGACACCCCCGCGTCCGAGCCGGCGCAACCACCAGGGCAGCCGTCCGGTGTCGGATCGGTCGCGGGACATGGTGCCAGTGTGGCATCGCGGCCCGCTCGAGCGCCAAAGTCGTACTTTCGTCGGGGCGAATACTCTACTTTTTCCTGATACCACCCGGGGGTTCGGCCCTCTACGCTTATCACGTGTCCACTCCCCACGCCGAGATGAAACGTCATGTCGGGGGTGCACCGGATCTCATTGTGGTCATAGCGGTCGTGGCCGGGATTACGGTAGGCGCCCTTGTCGGCATTTTAGTCGGTGATGCCCGGACCTTTGGGGCAGTGGGCGCGTTGACCGGGTTGATCGTGGGTCTTGCGTTAGCGGTGTTGGGTCCCCCTCACAGCAAGCAGCCCACGATCCCCGGTCAATCATCTGAGGCGACCCGGCGTCGCTGACGACATCCGGCGCAGGCCACTGTCAGCGACTCCAAGCACATCCTCACGTCTTCTGCTGCGGTTGCTACCTTGGGCGCTCGACGCCAGTCCCGCCTGGAGAGCAGTCCTCCCCTCCCACTCCTCCCCAGTGGTCCACCCATGACAACCGCCCCCATGCCTGAGGCATGGGGGCGGTTGTCGTGAGGGCCGTTGAGGCCCGGGGGTCAGGGGCAGACGATCGGCAGGATCCGGCAGATCCAGCGCGGGTAGGCGTCCGGCGTGACGGGAATCGCCGCGACCGGGAGCACCATGATCGACGTTGCGAACACAACTGCAAGGCGCTTCATTTTTTGTTTCCTCCAATGTTGAGTTGACCTATACAGCCACTTTAAGGACAAAATGGGTCGCGGCGGATGCGACAAACGTGCCGATTCCCTCCGTCAAAGGTGCGAGCCATCCAACGAAAGTATGATCATCCGGAGCGAATAACCCACCCTGTCCGGTCTGCATGCCGTTCGGCGGGGCGTGCCGACGCGCACCCGCCGAGCGGCGTGCAGGGTCGGCTAGTCTACGAGAACGCGGCCGAGAAAGTCCTCGAGGTTCCGCTGCAGTCTCGCCACCCGTCCGCCCGGGTCGAGCGTTTCGGGCAGCGCGCCGCCGCCGTCGGACCGTCGCAGTCCCCGCACGTAGAGCGAGCAGGCGAGATCGGCACAGATGGTGGTGCCCACGGTGTTGTGGTTCCGGCCGGCCCGGCCGCTGCGACGGGCCACCATGAGCAGAGCACCCTGCCGACGGTGCTGGGTGCAGCACAGATTGCAGAGTGTGCGGCGCTGCCCCGGCCCGCCGGTAGGTAGCCGGAGCACAATGCCGATCAGACCGAACGATGTGTCAGCCACCAGATAGCTCCGGCGGGCATCGGCCGGATCGGCCCACCCCAGGTAGTCGAGCGAGTCCCACAGCGTCGCGTCGATCCACCAGGGCAGGACCAGTCGATCCTGCTCGGCGTCGGTGGCGTTGACGAAGCTGCCCAAGACCTGGTCCCGGGTGAGTGCTCGCATGGTTCGTTTCTAGCGCACCCGGCGCGCCTTGGCGAGGGCTGACCGGCTCAGTCGCTGGCCGTGGGCCGGGAACGTCGTGCCTTGACCAGGGCGCGGGCGCGTTTCGCCGCGAGCCGCCGCTCCACCGCGCGAGGGGAGGGCCCGGTCGAGCGGCGGACCGGTGGGGGAGGCGCGAGCGCGGCCCGCAGCAGCGCTCCCAGCCGGTCCCGGGCGGCACGGCGGTTGAGGCGCTGGGAGCGGTGTTCCGCGGCGGCGACCCGCAGGCGGCCGTTCCGGATCCGCCCTGCCAGCGCCCGGTTCACCCGGTCGCGCTGGGCGGTGGTGAGCTCAAGGGCGGCCAGGTCGACCGATACCTGGACGCGGGAGTCGGTGGTGTTGACCCCCTGCCCGCCGGGCCCCGAGGCGCGGGAGAACTGCTCGGTCACCGCCGATGACGGCACCACCATGCCGTCGGGGACTCCCGGGCCCGGATGGATGATCAGGTCAGGCATGGACGCCGACCGCAGAGTTATCCCCAGGTTTGTGCACACCTGGGGACAGAACTACACCGGTGTAAGTCACCCCGGACCGCGACTCTCGGTCGGCGTAGCCGGGATCAGCCGTCATCGGTGTCGCCACCCGCATCCTCGGCCGGATCGTCGTCCTCGGCAAGGTTCGCTCGGGCGAACAGCCCGGTGCCCCGGCGGAACAGGTCGAGAGCCTCGTCCAGGGTGCCCAGAATGTTCGGGAACTCGAAGTGCAGGCCGCCACCGCGACCCCAGATGGTGCTCTCCGAGGGCTCCGAGCGGCCCACCGGGTGGGCCTGGAGCACCACGATCGACCATGGGTCGACGGTATATTCGCCCGACACCACGAATCCCTCGTCGAGGGGCCAGGAGTTGTTCTCCGACTCCGCCCATGCGGAGGTGTCGACGATGCGGCGCCACTCATGTCCGTGCGAGGCAGAATCAGCCCACTCGCTGAGGTCGAAGTGCCCGGGCTCGTCGTACATGTTGACCAGGACCCAGAAGTCGTCGCCGCCGGACTCCCCGCCGTCGATGGCGACCGCGATCTGTCGGTCCCCGGGGCGGGGCGGCGCATGAAGATCGGTGCCGAAGTAGACATAGGAGACGGCAGATCCGCCGACGGACAGGTCCCCCCACCGGCGCTGGCGGAGCGTGGGTTGCTCGCGGCGCAGCTGGGCGACGTAGCGGGCGAAGGCCAGCAGCGGGTTCACGCCCGCCGCGGCCGCGGTCTGGCCGATGACATCGTGGTAGCCGGGAAGGTCGGGATTTCCCGGATCGACCGGGATCCGGGTGGGCGCGTTGCTGCCTGCCTGGGCCCAGTTGTTCCACACCCCGACCGTGTTGAGGGACCAGGGGTTGTTGTTCCCGTTCTGGGTGCGCCCGTACTCGTCGCCCGAGACCACCATGGGGACCCCGCGGGCGAGGAAGGTGATCAGCCAGAAATTGCGCCATCGGGTGCGGCGGAGCTGCTGATCGCCCCCGGAGGACCACGAGAGATTGTCATCGGATCCGCCGTCGGTGGGCCCGAAGGGGGACGGCTGATCGTTGACCTTGTGGTCGTAGGAGACCAGATCCATCATCGTGAAGCCGTCGTGTGCGGTAACGAAGTTCACCGACTTGTGCGGTCCTCCGTTGGCGTTGAAGTGAAGGTGATCGCCGTTGAAGAAGGCCATGAAGTCGCCGGTGTTGCCGTCGCCCTTCAGGAACCGGCGCATCGCGTCACGGAATCGACCGTTCCATTCGCCCCAGCCGGGAGGGAAGTTACCCACCTCGTAGCCCCACAGGTCCCAGGCCTCAGCGATCACGGTGATGTCCTGATCTGCGGCGTAGCCGCTGATCGCTGCTAGGAGCGGATGGTCGGGATAGAAGCGCCGCTGCGCCTCCCAGTCGTCAGCCTCGGCGGCGTTCGGCCTGCGGCCCAGCACGGGCGCGAGATCGAAGCGGAAGCCGTCCACGCCCATGGACTCGTGCCAGTACTGCAGCGAGTCCACCACCAGCTGCTGTGACCACACCGAGGAGTAATTCATCTGGTTCGAGGTCCCCGTGGCGCCGTCGATCAGTGAGCCGTCGGCCAGGAGCGCGTAGTACTCGGTGGTGGCGAAGCCGCCCAGCGTGGTGAACCCGACGCCTTCGACGCCGTCACCCCAGTTCCCGCCCTCGGCGGTGTGGTTGTGGACCACGTCGATGAACACCTCGATGCCGTGGTCATGGAACGCGCTCACCATCTGCTTGAACTCGCGCGTCGGCCCACCGGGCGACCGGTCGGAGGAGTAGTCGCGGTTGGGGGCGAAGAAGCCGAGCGTCTGGTATCCCCAGTGGTTCGTGGTGCCGGCCCGGGAGCCGACCTGGTCGGAATCGGTCTCCTGGACCGGAAGGAACTCGATCACGTTGACGCCCAGATCGCGCAGGTAGGGCGCCATCAGGCTCGCCCCGGCATAGGTTCCGCGCAGGGCCCCGGGGACATCGGCCACCGCCTCGAAACCCACGGCGCCGGCGAGGTGCTCGTTCAGTCGGGCGGTGCTGGGGTGGAGAGTGAGGTTCTTCACATGGGTCTCGTAGATGGCGTGGTCCTGCTCCGGGTGGCGGGGTGGACGACCGGTGCCGGTGGCGTCCTCAATGACGATGCCCTTGGGCGCCTGACGGGCGGTGTCGGCCTCCCGGACGGGCCTGCCCCGCCAATCCCTCGGCCCCCATCCGAAGATGCCACGGTCGGCACCGGTCTGGTCGACCAGCGCACTCAAGGTGGTGTGGGTGATCTCGCGGGCGTAGGGGTCGAACAGGACTTTGTTCGGATTGAAATGGTTGTGCTCACCATCGAGGTCCCGGAAGAACCCGGCCGCCGAGCCGGGGACCCAGGCCTCGTCGTATAACCAGTTCTCCCCCCAGGCGCGGAAGGCGTAGAGGGTGCCGTGCCGCGCCCGGTCGAACTCGCCGCGCCACACCCCGTCATCACCCCGCTCCAGCCAGAACACCGCGTCGGCGTCGGCGCCCACCGCCTCGGGATAGAACTCGATCTGCACCCGGGTCGCCCGGGTAGACACCACGGCGAAGGTGGTGGTGCCGAGGGCGCGGACGTGCGCCCCGAGCGGCCAGGACGCTCGGGCCCAGTGTTCGCGGCGGACCGGGCGGGGGGTACTCACGTGAACCAAAGATGCCATGTCACCGCAACCAGGTCATCCCGCAACGCCCCCGGGGACCAGCGGAAGGCCGGTGGCGAGCTGGTCGAGTTCGGCGGTGAGATTCGTCCGAGCCGGCGCCTCCCAGCGGTGAGCCGCCGGTGATCGGTAGAGGTGGTCGTAGTCCAGCAGTCCCTGCAGGACGGCGGTACGTCCCGCAACGAAGGCCGGTTCCGGTAGTTGGGCGTACTCCAGGCGAACATCCCGGGCGTAGACGTGGTAGCGGGCCTCCGTCACGGCGAGAATGGACAGGTCGGCGTCGACGACCCGGGTGCCGCGGCGATCGCTCGGATCGGGGTCGTGGCCAGCGGTCAGCCGGACGAGGCGTTGCACCTCGGCCACCTCTGCTCGGGGACGGTGGGGGTGCAGCAGGAACCCGGCCAGGTCGGCTGAGGTCTCCTCGTCCTGCCCTGCGGACCCGGTGTACACGGCGTCGTGGAACCACAGTGCGAGCGTGACGAGCGGGTCATCGGATCCCAGCGCGTCGTCGGCGGTCAGGGCCTGGGACAGGTGACGCACGTCGTGGTAGCGGCGGTGGGACTCCTGCCATCGCTGCAGGAGATCCTCGCCCACGGACTCCGGTGCGAGCCGGGCGGCCGCCCACCGGGCGCGAAGCTGCGTGCTGGCCCGGCGCCGACCGGGCTGACGGTCGCGGGGCCCCACCCTCAGCCCGGACGCGCGGAGCCGGGTGAGCAGTTCCCGGCTCGGGGTGAGGGCTGCCCCGGCTGCCAGCAGGCGCGGGTACCGGTTCTCAGGAACGTCGTAGTGGTCGTGGTCGAAAGCCCCGGCGGGTAGCCCGGCGATGCGGGCGAAGGCGTGCAGCTCCGCCAGCGAGAGATCGGACACCAGGTGACCGAAGACCGTCCCGTGGGCGGGCCAGCGCGGCGGATCGATCAGGAGCACGGGGACCAGCCTGTGCCCGGGTGGCCCCTCAGGCAAGTCCTCCTCCGGGGTGGCGCGCGGGTCCGGGTGGCCCCCGGGGGGTCCGAGGTCAGTTCAGGACGGCGAACGCCCCCAGGAGGCCCACCACGACGGCAGCGACAGCTCCGATGGCCAGCCATTGCCGTCGCTCACGGTCCCGACCACGAATGGCGGTCAGCAGGTAGGCGATCGCCGATCCGCCGATCAGGCCGCCCAGGTGGCCCTCCCAGGAGATCGTGTCCAGGTTGAGGACGGTGATAACAATGTTGAGTCCCAGCCAGAACAGCAGCCTCCTCGGATCGGCGCGCTGCCGCACTGCCAGAACGAGCAGGGCGCCCAACATCCCGAAAATCGACCCGGAGGCGCCGACCGCCTGCACGTAGGGCGCCGACAGCCAGACGAACAGAGCCGCGCCGGCCCATCCCGAGATGAAATAGATCGCCAGGAACCGGGCCCGGCCGAGGGCCTGTTCCAGGGGCGGTCCGAGGAACCACAGCGCCACCATGTTGAAACCGAGATGCGTCAGCTCCATGTGGGTGAACATGCTGGTCAGAGGCTCCCACCAGCCACCGTCGGCAAGACCAGGGAGCCACTGGCCACCCGCCGCGGCACACACGGCCGCGGTGGCGCCGCCGTAGCGTCCGTCCAGCAGGCAGGTGCCGTGCGGAGCCAGTGCGAACAGGTTGAAGATGGTGCCGGCATAGCCGCCGACGGCGGCAGCGGCCCAGACGGCCAGGTTGAGCACGATGAGGACGACGGTGGTCAGCTGGGGGTTCGCCGAGGGCCGGCCCCCGTGGCGCAGAGTGCCCTGGCGGGTGGCGGCCTTGCCCCGGGCGACACAGGAGGGGCACTGGTGGCCGACCGGCGCCTCGATCATGCAGGCGCCACAGATGGGTCGGCCACAGTGCTGGCAGCGGACTCCGGCCGGCCGGCTCGGGTGGCGGTAGCAGGTGGCCGGATAGCTGGCCGGGGGCTGCGCACCGCCGGCGAAGGGTCCTGGCCCGGGTGGTGGCACCCAGCCGTGCGGTGGCTGGCCGGGCGGAGGGTAGGCTTCCGGGCCGCGTTGACCGGGCTGGGGAAACGCGGGGCCGCGCTCCTCCGGAGACTGACCCCCCGCTTGGTCGTCCTGATCGGTCACGCAACCACCTCCGTGACCAGCTTAGGCCCGGGCGCGGACCCGCGGGTTCGGTGAGCGGGGTCGGCGGAGTCAGTGTGTCCGCAGGGGGTCGCGCACCGGGCGAGGAGCGCCGGCTCGGGCTCAGTACCAGCCGTGGGCAGCTTTGAAGGACCAGGCTGAGCAGGGTGTTCCGTAGCGCTCCTTGACGTATTTCAGGCCCCAGCGGATCTGGGTGGCAGGGTTGGTGCGCCAGTCATCGCCCTCGCTCGCCATCCGGTTCCCGGGCAGCGCCTGGGGGATCCCGTAGGCACTGGAGGTGGGGTTGTCGGCCGTCGGGTTCCACAGGCTCTCGCGCATGATGATGTTGTCGTAGCAGGTGAACTCGGCAGCACCCCAGCCGAACTTGTTCTCCATCATCTGGCGGGCGATCTCGCGGGGTTCGGTCACCTCGGGGTCGTAGCCGTGCTTGGCGATGATCGCCTGGCGCTCAGCCTCGGCGAGCAGCCGTTTCCCTTCCTTGGCGAGGGTCTTGGTCAGCGCGGCCTGCTCCTCGTTGCGGTTCTGGAGCAGCACTTCGGTCTCCCGGGCGGTGATCGCGTCGTTCTGATCGTTCAGGCGCGCGCTCCGCGCGGCAGCGGCCTCCTCGACAGCGGTGCGGTCCCCGCCGCGGCTGACACCGTCCTCGTGGGCCTCGGCCAGCGCGTCAGCACTCACGACGATTCCGTTGTACTCAAGCGTGCGGCCGGACTGCGAGAATCCGACGGCAGTTCCGGCGGTCACTACTGCCAGCGCGGTTGCTGAGAGCATGACCGTACGGAATCGATGAAGCCCGGGCACACCACCATGGTGTCACATGAGAGACGTTAAGGAAAATCTCAGGTTCCCGGTCGGCGGGGGTCTCGCGGTTCCGCCCTGCGATACTGGCCCGATGCGTCTGCACGAGGCACCGGCGGTGGCCGAGGTCGTCCGGGGGAGCTTTGTCGAGTCGGTTCATCACGGCGTCGCTGCGGTCACCGCAGCCGACGGGGCCGTGGCCCGGGCGGTGGGTGATGCCGAGGTGGTCATCCTGGCGCGATCGGCATTCAAGCCACTGCAGGCCGTTGCCGCCCTGTCGGCCGGGGCGCCCCTCGACGGTTCCGCCCTCGCCCTGGCCTGCGCCTCCCATGCGGGGGAGGCCTTTCACCTCGCGGGGGTCCGCGGGATGCTCGCCGCGGCGGGCCTGGACGAGGCCGCTCTGCAGAACACCCCGGCGCTGCCGGATGACGCCCGGGCCCGCGCCGCCTGGCTCCGCGATGGCCTCGGGCCCGCGGCCATCGCGCAGAACTGCTCGGGCAAGCACGCCGGCATGCTGACGGCCTGCCGCGCCTCCGGGTGGAGCTGCGCTGACTACCTCGACGTCGAGCACCCGTTGCAGAAGAAGATCCGTTCGGTGGTGGCGGATTTCACCGGCGTGCCGGTCGTCGCGACCGAGGTGGACGGGTGCGGGGCGCCGACCCACGGCTTCGCCCTGGCGGGGCTGGCCCGGGCCTTCGGGCGCCTCGCCTGCGCCACCGACGGGCCGGCCCGCCGGGTGGCCGATGCCATGCGCGCCCACCCTGCTCACGTCGGCGGCACCGGGCGCCCCGACACTGAGCTGATGGCCGCGGTTCCCGGACTGATCGCCAAGATCGGCGCCGAAGCGGTGATGGCGGTCGGGTCCCCCGACGGTCGGGGCTTCGCGGTCAAGATCGTCGACGGCGGCGACCGGGCGGCCCGCGTGGTGATGGCCGCCCTGCTGCGCGAGCACGGTGTGGATGCCGCCGCTTGTGCGGCATTGGCCGATGTCCCCGTGCTGGGGCACGGCGCGGCGGTCGGATCCGTCCGGGCGATCGTGCCCGAGGCCTGAGCCCCGGGGGCTGCGGCCGGGGCCGGTCGCGGCCGATCTGCCGGGGATTCGTCGCCCAGGTGTGCCGGGCCTGTCGCCGTTGAGCCGGAGGGCTACCGTTGGTGAGATGAGCAACAGTGACGACGAGGACTGGCTCTACCGTCGGGGCCAGTACGGGGGCGATCGCCGTGACCCCGCGCCCGGGCCGTCGCCGGAGGTGCCCTCCGCGCCTCTACCGGAGAACCCGGACGCGTTGTATCGCGACCAGGGAACTGTCTACGGTGCGCCCACGCCGGTGGGCCACTATGGTGCCTCCGGCCAGCCGGGGCCGCCGAGGACCGAACCGCTGCAGGCCGCTCCGCCCCGGGCACCGCAGCCACCGGTCGCACGCCCGCCGCGACGCCGTCGACGTCGGCATCCGGTCAGGAACACCCTGATCGTCGTGGCGGCCTACCTGCTCGGTGTGCCGCTGGCGACCTGGCCGTTCATGCCGCGGGTGGATGCGGCCCCCGACGGCGACCGTCCGGCCAGCCAGCCCGGCCAGGTGATCGTGCTTGCCGGGTCGGACTCGCGTGAAGGACTCAGCAAGGAGGAGAAGTCGGATCTGGGAACCGGCTCGGCCGAGGGGCGCCGCGCCGACACGATCATGCTGCTCTACCTCCCGCGCAGTGGCGATGCCGCACTGATCTCCCTGCCGCGGGACAGCTTCGTCGACATTCCCGGCCACGGCCAGAACAAGATCAATGCCGCATACGCCTTCGGGGGACCCGAACTCCTGGTCGAGACCGTTGAGACGAATACCGGGCTCCAGGTCGACGGCTACGCCGAGATCGGCTTCGGCGGCTTCGTGAACGCCGTCGATGCGGTCGGTGGCATTGAGATGTGCCCCGAGAACGCCATCAAGGACAAGGACTCCCAGCTCGATATCCCTGCCGGCTGCCAGGAGATGGACGGCATCACCGCGCTCGGCTACGTGCGGATGCGCAAGGCCGACCCCAAGGGTGACATCGGCCGGGCGGAACGTCAGCGGGAGATGCTCGACGCGCTGGCCTCCAAGGTGATCTCACCGGCCACCATCCTGCTGCCCTGGCGCTGGGTCGGGATCAACTACGCGCTGTCGCGGGCAGTGACCCTCGGTGAGGATGTCGGCCTTCTGGACCTGATCGGGATGGGGCGGTCGGTGGTCAAGATCGGCACCGGATCGGGTCAGACCTTCGTGGTGCCGCTGAGTTCCACCAATGCGTCCACCTCCGCCGGTTCCTCGGTGCTGTGGGATGACGCCGAGGCTGACGACCTGTTCGCCACCATGAAGAAGGGCGAGGCAGTCGACGCCTTCGCCGACTGAACCCGCGCCCTCCTCGGGGACCCGGTCGGTGAGCCCGCCGTGGACGCGGTCACGCTCCGCCCACGGCGGCCTCCTCAGCGACCGAGGCCGCGTTCGTCCATCCGGTGGAGGTAGACCGCCAGGTACTTCCGGGTGACCGACCTGGTCGGGGAGAAGACGCGTCCGGTCGCGGTCCTGGTTCCCCTGATGACGCCTTGGTCATAGAGCCAGCAGATCTCGGTGTAGAACCGATGGCTGGTGCTGATGTCCCGATAGGGCGACCTGGTCGGCGGCACGTAGGACGCCGGTGCCTCCAGACGGTAGAGGAAGGCCGCCATCGCGGCGCGGTTCACCACCCCGCTTCGGTTGAAGGTGTCGCCGGACGGGCGGCTGATCCCCTCGGCAGCCATCCATTCGACCTCATCGTGGAAGGAGGCGGACACCGGGACATCGGTGAAGGTCTGCTTGCTGCCGGCATCGTAGCTGCTGCCGGAGAACCGGTAGAGGAAGGCGGCCATGTGGGCGCGACGAACGGTGTTGTCGGGGTTGTACGAGCCGCCGCCGGTGGTGGTGACCCCTGCCTCGTCCATCCAGCGGATGGAGGGCTCCCAGCGGGTGTAGTTGACGCTGGCGGCGTTTCCGGAGACATCGAGGAACGGGTTGCCGATCAGGACGCCATCCTCGGAGATGACATTGCGCGCACGGAACTCGACCGCGCAGGCCTCGGAGCCGCTCTGGCAGGTCACCGGGGTGATCGGCCATCCCCACTCACCTGCCGGGCCGCCGCTGGCGAGATACCCCGCGGAGAGGTCAGAGCCCACCGGCAGGAAACTGCTCAGTCCGTCCGAGGTGAGGTAGAGCCGGCCGTTCTCGAAGCGCTGCCACCAGCCGCCCCCGTCGGCCGGTTCGGCGTACGGACGCGTCAGCGGGACTCCGATGGTGCTGGAACCGCCCAGGTCGCGGTAGGCGTCGACGAGCTCGTCGCCGACCCGGAGGGGGTCGACCGTGGAGTCAAGACGGTGCAGGACGAGGGCGAGGAGCTCGCGGTTCACCTGGCCGCCGGGAGAGAACACCCGTCCCGACGAGGTGGAGCGCCCGATGAGGATGCCCTTCTCGTACAGCCAGCAGATCTCGGTGTAGAAGGGGTCGGTGGTGCTGACATCGGTGAAGGGCGAGGTGGCGGGAGGGATGTACTTGCTGGGGGCGGCGTACCGGTACAGAAATGTTGCCAGCGCGCTCCGACTCACACCACCGTCGGGATTGAAGGTGTTCCCGGAGGGTCGAGTGATGCCGGTTGCCGCCATCCACCCGGTGGCGTCATGCACCTCGCCCTCGGGGCTGACATCGGTGAAGGTCTGGTCCCCGGCGGTGTAGGTGGAGCCGGCCAGGCGGTACAGGAACAGCGCCATGTGGGCCCGCGACACGGGGTTGGCGGGCCGGAAGTACCCACCCCCGGTGGTGGTGACCCCCGCTTGGTCCATCCAGGCGATGGCCGAGGCATAGCCGGTGTAGTTGCTGCTGGCGCGGTTGGCTGAGACGTCGTAGAAGGGGTTGCCGAGGAGGCGATCGGTCGAGCCGTCGGTGACGACATTGCGATGGCGGAACTCGGCAGCGCAGGAACTGCTGCAGCTGATCGGGGTGATCGGCCATCCCCAGCTCCCTGCAGGTCCGCCGGAATCCTGGTAGGCGCGGGTGATCGCGGATGACCACGGCAGGAAGACCGAGGTTCCGGTGCGGTGCCGGAGCAACAGTCCGTTGGCGAAGGTCTGTGTCCAACCGCCGCCGTCGTCCGACAGGTACTGGCCGGCGGCGGTCGGTTGCCCCAGGACGCTCGCCCCACCGGCCGCGGTGTAGGCCGACGCCAGCGAGGTGTGGACGGTGAGCCCGGTCGTGGGTCCGAACCAGTCGGTGTAGAACAGGAAGAAGTTCCGGTTGCCGTAGGCGCTGCAGCTGTCGCCGGTTCCGTATCCCGCGTCGAGGGCTGCCCGGTTCGGGGTGTAGGGGGTGTAGATGTACAGGCCTGCGGTCGCCTGGTTCTTGATGGTCACCGATTTCGTGCCACAGCTGGTGTCCGGGTTGTACAGGATGGAGTTGACCCGTCCGGCGCGGTAGCCGTAGTTGTCCGGGTTCGCCCGATAGCGCTTGAACTGCTGGGCGGCGTTGTAGACCTGATTGAAGAACCCGTAGTACTGGGCGTCGCAGGGCGCGGTGTCCGGGCAGCCGAAACCCATCGCCTTGCGGTAGCGGATACTGCTGGGCCAGGTGTGGGTGACCAAGCGCTGCTCCTTCTGCAGGGTGACCAGGAGGACCTTCTGGCTGATCCCGCAGGACCGGGCCACACCGTCGATGATCTCCGCAGCGGTCTCCTGTCGGGCGGCGTATCCCCGGCACAGGGTGTTGGCCGACTTCGCCACGGTGGTGGTGACATAGTCCTTCAGGCAGGTGATGTCGTCGGGGTCGGCGTCCCGCCAGGGTTCGCACCGGGGGACCTTCTCCTCGAGGAAGTCCTGTACCTCGGCGGCGGTCATGGCATTGGAGTCGTAGAAGAGTGCGTCGGTGATGATCATGCCGGGATCGAAGTCGGTCACGGGCGCGGCCTGGGTGGTGGTCCCGGGGACCAGGAGGCCGAACCCCGCCAGCACCGCGATCCCGACAGCCAGGCTGAGGGAGTGGCGGCGGGTCATGGGATCGCGACCCGGGTCCGTTCTGAGGTTCCGGCGAACCCTGGTGCGCTGTAGTGAATGGTCATGGTCCAGTCCCCCGAACTGAGATTGCTGACTGAGATGCGGAGCCCTTCGGCGCAGTCGGAGGAAGCCGCTGAACGGGCCGCGGGCCCACTCGCGCGCACTTTCTCCGAGCCCCGTTCGAGCTCAAGGGTGCAGCGACCGTCGTCGGCGACAACTCCGCGAACGACGGCAGCGGCGTCGAACCACCCGTCCTCGACACCCCAGGTGGTCACCTGGACATCGACGACGGCGGCACTGGCGCCCGGAGAGGGCGTCGGCACCACCACGGGTGGATCAGTGGCGGCCTCGGCAGGTCCTGCTGCATCCGGGTTCGGCGCGGGGGGTGCCGTCGGGGATGCGGTGCCGAGCGGGGGTGCCGTCACCTGAGCGGGAGGTGTCAGCGCGCACCCCGACACCGCGGTCGTGATCACCGCAGCGAAGGCCAGCCATCGGCCGGGGAAGGAACGCATCAACAACTCCAGAAGTTCTGCTCGGCCCTTACCGTAGCCGGGTACCCTCGCCCGGGCACGGGTTCCCGGTTCCCGGGGCACGAATCCCTCAGCCACTTGTTGAGAGTTTCACCACAACCATGCCGGCGTCCGGCGGGGTGTCACCCCAGGTCACCCTCAGGTCAGCGGGGTATCGGGCGCTGTCGATCGCCGGACCACCAGCGAGGGTTGCAGGACGATCTGCTCGCGCGGCGTGTCGGGCTCCTCGGCCTCGGCGAGCACCACCTGCATGGCCCGGGCACCCATCTCGGCGCGGGGCTGCCGCACGGAGGTCAGCGGGACGGCCGCACCGGCGGCGAAGGCGATGTCGTCGTAGCCGACGATGGCCATCGCGTCGGGCACCGGAATCCCGTGCGCGGTGATCGCTTGAAGGACGCCTAGGGCGAGCAGGTCGTTCGCGGCGAAGACTGCGGTGGGCCGCTGGGCTGTCGGGAGGTCGAGCAGGCCCAGTCCGGCCTCCAGCCCGGCGCGGATGCTCGGCTCCGGGACCGGCACCTGGTCGAGGGTGATGGCGCGGCTCGCGGCGGCCTCCCGGGCGCCGGTGAGCCGGTCGATGACCTGGGTGAGCTCGGGTGGCCCGCCGACGAAGGTGATCCGGGTGTGGCCGAGGT
Source organism: Propioniciclava sp. (assembly GCA_047973315.1). Taxonomy (GTDB): domain Bacteria; phylum Actinomycetota; class Actinomycetes; order Propionibacteriales; family Propionibacteriaceae; genus Propioniciclava. The sequence goes on along the minus strand of JBKEBV010000102.1, from coordinate 48,816 downwards.
CAGCCAGGTGGGCGATGGCCAGGCGCCCACCTGCGCGGTCGTCGACCGAGACCGAGGAGACCGTCGCATCGGCCGACACCCGGTCCACCAGCACCCCGGCGATGCCGAGGCTGCGCATCCGGGTCAGGCGTGGGGTGACCTCTCCCACCGGGCTGACCAGGACGCCGCGGACTCGTTGTTCCTCGAACAGTTCGAGGTAGTGGTCCTCCCGTTCGGGCCGTTGGGCGCTGTTCCCGGTGAGGAGAAAGACGCCGTGCTCGGCCCCCCAGCGCTCGGCGCCGTCGGCGACGTCGGTGAAGAAGGGGTTGGAGGTGTCGAGCACCACCAGCCCAACCGTTCTGCTCAGGCCGGCCCGTAGCTGGCGGGCGGCCTCGTTGCGGACGAATCCCAGCGCGGCGATCGATGCCAGCACGCGCTCCCGGGTGGCTTCGGCGACCTTCTCGGGACGGTTGAGTACGTTGGACACCGTTCCGACCGACAGCCCGGCGTGGGTGGCGACGTCTTTCACGCTGACCGCCATGCCTCACCCCCGTGTGAACTGTTTCAGCGAACGGAGTGAGCGTAGCGGAGCGCGCGTCCGACTCCGCGGTGAGGCTGCCGTCGGCGAGGGCGGCAGCGCTACGGTGGGACGGTGTGGCGGATCGGTGAACTGGCACGACGGACGGGTCTGACCGTCCGCACGCTGCGTCATTACGACGATCTCGGGTTGCTGGTTCCCGGCGAACGGACCGCAGGCGACTACCGCCTCTACTCCGTCGACGATCTTGACCGGTTGTTGTCGATCCAGCATCTCGAGAGCCTCGGGCTCAGCCTGGAGGAGATTGGCGCTGCCCTGGACGATCCCGACTATGACGCCACTGAGGTGCTTGCCCGTCACGTGTTGGTCGTGGAGGGTCGGCTGGCGGCCGAACAGGACCTCCTCGCGCGCCTGCGGGCGCTCCAGGCCAGGCCGCAGGTCGGCTGGGAGGAGGTGGTGGACATCATCGCGCTGACCGAGCGGTTGCGCCATGCCGATGCCTCGGTCCGGCTCCGGGCCCTCTTCGACGCCCCCACCACCGCGCCGGTCGACGTGCTGATCGACGCTCTCCGGACCGAGACCGAACCCGGCGTCCGGGACGTGCTCACCTGGGGGCTGGCCCAGCATGGTGGCGCCGCACTCGACCCGGTGCTGGCCGAGGCCGGGCACCCTGACCCTGCCCTTCGCCGTCAGGTCGCCCACATCCTGTCGAAGCTGCGTGACCCGCGCGCCGTCCCGACCCTGGGCCGGCTGCTGGGCGACGAGGACCCCGGCGTCCGGGCCAAGGCTGCTTTCGCTCTGGGCAGGATCGGCGGGTCTGAGGCCATCAGGCAGCTGGTGTCCGGGCTGGCCGATGACGATCCGGTGGTCGCCGATGCTGCGGTGGTCGCGCTCGCTCACCTGGGATCCGGTGCGGTTGCCCCCCTCGCCGATCAGGTCGCCGCCGCCGACCCCCGGGTGCGCCGCGGGGCGGTGGAGGCGCTGGGGGCGATCGGTGAAGGGGCGGCCACGCTGCCGTTGGTGCAGGCGCTGGCCGACCCGGATCCGGAGGTGGGCCTCGCTGCGCTGCTCGGGCTCGGTGGTTTGGACAATGACGAAGCCGGGCGCGCCATCGAGAAAGCGTTGGACTCTCCCGATGAGCGCACCCGGCTTCTGGCTCGGCGGCTCCGGCCGGGCTCAGGCGGCCAGGAGGGCTGAGGCGACCGCAGCGACGCGCGGGTCTGCCGACGTCCGCAGCGCTGCCAAGGCATCACTGGCGTCCGCGCCGAGTTCGCCGAGCGCGGTGGTGGCCACCAGGCGCACCTCCGGGTCGACGTCGGCGGCAGCCACCCTGAGCGCGGTGATGGCCACGCACGTGCCGATCGCCACATGCCCCAACGCCTCGGCGGCGTGGGCGCGGACGGCGGTCCGGTCGTCGTCGAGCGCGGTCACCAATGCGGCGACGGCCGGCTCCCCGAGGGTGACGAAGGCGTTCGTCAGCGCGTCCCGCTGATGCGGATCGCCGTCACCGAGCCGGGCGGTGAGCCAGGCGATCACGCGGGGGTCGCCGGTGTTGGCCGCCGCACGGTAGCCCTTGATGGCCACCGCGGCGTCGGTGTCACCGACGACCGCTTCCAGGTGCTCGGCGAACTCGGGACGGGCGGCCTTGCTCAGCACGTGGGCGGCCTGCATCCGGATCTCCGGGCGCGACGACTCCAGTGCGGTGAGGAGGCCGGGCAGGGCAGCGTCAATGACGCGTACGGTCGCCCAGGTCACCCGCTCACGGACCTGACAGTCGGTCTCGGTCCCCAGTCGCTCCACCAGGGCGTCGGCGGCGCCGGTGACGCCGTCCATCCCGATCAGGGACGCGGCGTCGAAGCGCGTCGCCAGGTCCTCGCTGGTGAGCTGTCGGACGAGCAGGTCGGTTGTGTACGTGGGTGTGTTGGTCATGTGTTCCCACCTCCTTGATCCAGACGCTAAACCCTCACGTCGCGTGAGGGTCAACCCCTGAGGTGAATCCCCTGGTCAGCGCCGGGTCCGCAGCGCATCGGCGCCGGCGCCGCGGCCGGGTGCTCGGGCTCAGGCGTCGAGGTCGGCCAGGTACCGCTCGGCGTCCAGGGCCGCCTCGCAGCCGGTGCCCGCCGCCGTCACCGCCTGCCGGTAGGTGTGGTCGACCAGGTCGCCGGCGGCGAACACGCCGGCCAGGCTGGTGCGCGTCGATCCCGGTTGCGTGAGGACATATCCGCCCTCGTCGAGGTCGACCTGGCCCCGGAGGAGCTGGGAGCGGGGGTCGTGACCAATGGCGACGAAGACGCCCTTGACCTCGAGGTCGCGCGTCTGGCCGGTCACGGTGTCCTTCAGGGTCAGCGACTGCACCGAACCGTCCCCGTTGACGGACTCCACCACCGAGTTCCAGGCGAACTCCACCTTCGGATCGTTCTCGGCGCGGGCGACCATGATCTTCGAGGCGCGCAACTCGTCACGGCGGTGGACCAGCGTGATCGAGGTGCCGAACCGGGACAGGAAGGTCGCCTCCTCGACGGCAGAGTCCCCGCCACCGATCACCGCGATCGGCTTGTCGCGGAAGAAGAACCCGTCACAGGTGGCGCACCAGGAGACACCCCGCCCGGAGAACTCGTCCTCCCCGGGCACGCCGAGGCGGCGGTACCCCGAACCCATGGCGAGAATGACCGCCCGGGCGCGGTGGGTGGTGCCTGCTGAATCGGTGACTGTCTTGACCGGGCCGGTCAGGTCGACCTCCACGGCGTCCTCGACCACCAACTCCGCGCCGAACCGTTCCGCCTGCTTCTGCAGGTTCATCATCAGGTCGGGCCCCATGATGCCGTCGGGGAAGCCGGGGAAATTCTCCACCTCGGTGGTGTTCATCAGCGCACCCCCGGCCTCGATGGCGCCGGTGAGGACCAGCGGTTTGAGGTCGGCTCGCGCCGCGTAGACCGCGGCGGTGTAGCCCGAAGGTCCGGACCCGATGATGATGATGTCGCGGACGTCGTCGCTCATGTTCTCCCCGTTCAGCGTGTGTCGCAGCCCAACCCTAATGCCGAGCTCTGCCCGCGAGGAGGAACGCGGCGCGTCCGAGGGCTATTCCCCGGTCAACCGGCCACGCGGACCTCGTGGATCGCCCCGACATAGTTCGGCCCCGATGGCGGCAACTCGGTCAGATAGACCAGCAGGTACCGGGTCCGGACCGGCTCGTCGAGGGTGACGGTCACCTCACCGGAGGCCGGGCCGAAGACTGCCTGCCGCTGCCAGTCGTCGACGCTGGTGTAGGGAGCCTCCGTCGCGGTGTCGGGGCGGGGGATGAGTACCTGCCCGGAGGTGAACCCGTCGCCCAGCACCACCGCCACCTGGCGCACCTCGCGGGTATCGCCCAGATCGAGGACCAGCCCGGCTCCGGGCTTGCGGCCGTTGAAGTCGGCCGACCGGCCGTAGTTCTCCGTCGTCCAGGCCGTCGCCAGGTCGTCGTCGGTGGCGAACCCCACCTCGTCGGGCTGTTCGGTGTCGTCGCCGCCGTCGCTGCTGGGGTCGAAGTCGTCCACCGCAACGATGGGATGGCTGGTGGTCGCCGCCTGCTCGACGCGGCGCTGGAACGCCTCGGTGAAGACCATGGCCAGACTCACCCCCAGCACGACGACGAACGCCGCGAACAACCACAGCAGCCATCGTCGTGACGGATCGGCTGCACTGCGGGGTGCATTCGTCGGGGGCGGGATCGGGGTGATGGCTCCGGTGCCCGGCGACGCGGCGGTCATGACGATGTGGGTCGACTCCTCCGTCGCGCTCACCTCCGCCGCCGAACTACTGCCGGGCAGCACCGGACGGTCGGGGTTGCCCTGCACCGCCGACGGTGTCGCACCGGTCTCCTCCCGCCACCGCGCCGGATCACGCTCAGTGCGGGTCAGCGATGCCTGGAGGGACGGCGTCGAGGCGGTCGGGTCAGCCCACGCCTGGAGCGCGTCACCGGCCTGGAGGTCCACCCGGGAGGCCACCCGTGTCGAGGCGTTCTGCCCCCGCAGCAGCACGTCCAAGGCCGCCGACACCTCGTCGGCGGAGGCCAGCCGCGACGCTCCGTCGCGCGGGGTGCGGGAGAGGATGCGATCGACAATGGTCGACAGCTGCGGGGAGATCCGGGTGGAGACCTGTCGGGGCTGCAGGGGGCGCCCATGCAGATCGGTGGGAGCCGCCGGGAGGTCGTAGCGGGCGCTGCCGGGCCAGAAACCGGTGCACAGCGCGTACAGCAGCCGGCCGAGGGCCACCACGTCGGCCGCGGCCCCGTCCGTGCGGTCCTCCCCTGCTTGGAAGGCGTTCTCCAGCAGGAAGCCGACGATCTTCACATGGCCACCAGCGGTGATCACCACATTGTCGGGGTTGAGGTGACGGTGGTGCAGGTTCTGGATGTGGACGCTCGCGAGTCCACCGGCGAGTTCGTGGACGATCCAGGCCGCTTCCCGGTCCCCGAACGGACCGTCGTGGAGCAGGAGTCGCAGCGACTGGGCGGGAAGATACTCACACACGATGTAGCTGCCGTGCGGCTCGCCCTCAACCAGGACCGCGTCCCAGACCCGGAGGAACCGTCCGTCCACCGCGGGAGCCGCCTGACGGGCCTGGTCGAGCAGTTCCAGCGCGCGGGGTTCGTCCGGGTGCAGCAGGTGGATCAGCACCGGCCGGGACAAGGTGAGATCGAAGCCGAGCCAGCTCACCGTCTCACCGCGGCGGTGGAGCCGTTCGGTGAGTTGGTAGCGCCCGTTGAGGATCTGCCCCGGCGTCGTGCGTCCGTCCGGCACCAGTGCGGACGGCTCGTGTGTGGGGGCGTGAGGGTCGGGGTATTCCAGCAGCGGACCCTCGTCGGCAGGCCTGGTGGGCGGAACGGCCCCCTCGACGACCAGATCGACCGCCTCGACGGGCACGGCTGCCTCATCCTCCGACCGGCGGCGGCGGACCAGCGACAGCACCTGAGTCGCCTCCCGGATGCCGAGGCGCTTTGCCACGAAGAAGTACCCGACCACGATGATCAGGACGCTGCCGACGACCCCGAGCAGCACGACGAGCAGGGAGGGATGGGGCAGGGTGAACCAGGTGATCGCCGCCGCGACCGCCGCGCCGGGCGTGGTGGCCGCTGTCACCCGGAGGATGTGGCGCAGCAGGGAACGTCCCGACAGCCCGGTGAGCCGCCGGCGCAGCGCGAGATGGGTGGCGAGCGCGCCGACGATGTAGGCCCCCGAATAGGCCAGGGCCAGCCGGGCAGCGACCGTGCTCGGATCGTCCACCAGGGCGACGAGTCCCAGCGCGAGACCGATGTTCACCACCGAGATGAGAAGCTGCAGCAGGAAAGGGACCCTGGTGTTGTCCATGGCGTAGTAGCCGCGCAGGGACAGGTACTGGATCGTGTAGGGCACCAGACCGATCGCGAAGGCGATCAGGGTCCATCCGATGAACGTCCATCCGGACTCGCCCGCACCGTGGCTGAGGGCGAGTCTGCTGAACGGGAGACCCAGCACGAGGAAACCGAGCGAGGCCGGCACGATGAAGGTCACCGCCAGCCGCAGGGTCCGGGAGGTCTCGGCGGCCACCGCGGACAGGTCCCCGGCCGCGAAGAGCCGCGACGCCGAGGGCAGCATCGCGGTGGCCAGGGAGACCGTCAGCAGGGAATGGGGGAGGATCCAGACCAGATAGGCGGTGTTGTAGGCCGCGACGCCGGCACCACCCTCGGCTCCGCCGGAGCCGGCGACCGTCGCACCGGAGGCGAGCCGGACCACCAGGAACTGCACCAGCTGGGCCAACAGCGCGTAGCCCAGCATCCACTTGGCCAGGTGAAAGGTCTCGCCGAGCCCCTGGCCCTTGAAATCCCAGCGCGGCCGGTAGCGCATACCGATGGCCCGCATCGCCGGGATGAGTGCCAAGGTCTGGGCGATGATGCCGAGCGTCGAGCCGATACCGAGAACGATCACCTGGGTGTCGGTGAACGGCTGGCCGACATTGGTGCCCCAGACGGCCGCGTAGCCGGCCAGCACGGCGATGCCGACGATGTTGTTGACGATCGGCGCCCACATCATCGGACCGAACCGGTCGCGGGCGTTCAGCACCTGCCCGATCAGGAAGAACGCCCCGAAGAAGAACAGCTGCGGCATGGTCAGGAAGGCCAGCAGCACCAGCGAGTGCCAGTTGTCCGCCATCGCCGGGGTGCGCCACTCGGCGTCGGTCCACAGCATCAGCAGCTGGGGGGTCAGCGCGGTGGCGATGAGGGCGGCTGCGGCCAGCAGCACCAGGAAGGCGGTCATGATCCGGTTGATGAACGCCTCGCCGCCGTCCTCATCGTTCTTGGTGTGGCGGACGATCTGCGGGACCAGGACGGTGTTGAGCGCTCCGCCCGCCAGCAGGATGTAGAGCGAGTTGGGGATGAGCGTGGCCAGCGAGTAGGCATCGGCCTGCGGGGAGGAGGCGCCCAGCACAAAGACGAGCAGCATCGACTTCAGGAAGCCCAGGACGCGACTGATCAGCGTCCCCGATGCCATCAGTGCCGTCGCGTTGAGCAGGCGGCGGCTCGCTGCGCCCGGGGGCGGCGACTCACCGGCGGCAGCCCCCCCGGGGTGCGCGTCCTCAGCCATCGGTGACCTTTCTGTGTCGTCCTCGCACCTGGCGGATCCTCACCGCGGTCGACACCACCAGGACGATGCCCGAGATGACGATGAGCGTCCACGCCACCTGCCCGTAGCTTGTCGTTTCCACGGTGATGGATTCCGGTGCCGTCAGCCTACGACCGTCGAGGGTCTCCACGTGGATCCGACCCTGGACCACCCCGCCGCCGTACACCTCGGCCGTGGCCAGGACCGTCTGGCTCGAACCGGCGGGGATGGTGACACTGTCGGGTGGGATGAGGCGGATGCGCTGCGGGTTGTCCTCGGTGATCCGGAGAGTGACGGTCACCGGGTCGACCAGATCGTTGGTGACGGTCACCGGGAAATCGCTGGTGCCACCGGCCAGGGACAACCGTGGGGAGACGTCCAGGCTGATCGCCTCCTGGAGGGTGTCGGCACCGGCCCGGGCGTCCACAGCCGCCAGCCAGGCGTCCTGACCGTCGGCGTCGTCGGACCACCAGCGCGATGCGGCCCGGGTCTGCACGGTGTCGGGCAGGGTGGCCAGCGCCGCCACCCCGGTGGCGTCGGCGTAGAGGCCGACCTCCTCGACGAGCTCAGTGACCCGTTCCCCGGTACCGCCTCCGAGTGGCGGGGTCAGGTCAGCCGACGGGGTCAGCGTGCCGGTGGCGGCCGGATTCTCGGTCAGCCGCTGCAGGGTGGGCTGCTCCACCCACGCCGGGATCCGGGCTGCTGCCGCAGCGTCCCGGGCGGTTCTCACCAGGCGGACCTGGGTCTGGTCGAGGCGGGCGAGCGCGGTCAGCGCGGCGCTGTGGCTGGTCGCTGAGTTGCCGAGCGCCGCGCCCAGGGTCACCGTCGCGGGGTCGATGGCGGGGATCACCACCACGCCGTCCTGCTCGAAGGGCGGGCTGGTCGTCTGGAGGCCGGTGGCCAGCACCGGTCGGTCGAGATCGGTGAGCTGCGCCACCAGGTCGGGGGTGGGCGCGGTGAGGGTGAGGATCGGTGCGGTTCCCTCCGGGTCGTCGGCGTCCAGGGCGAGGGCGGCCGGGAGCACCGCCGGATCGGACAGGTCCGGTTCGGCGAACAGGGCCGTCCAGCCGCGTTCGGTCGGGAGAGCGTCGAAACGCGCCAACCAGGCCGCCGCCTCCTCGGCGTGCTCGCCGGCGACGGACCCGTCCGCATGCTGCACCCGGTAGCCGTCAGCCATGTCGCGGATCTCGGTCAGGGTCGAGGGGTCGATGATCCAGTCGTGGTCCTCCTCGGCCAGCGCGAGCAGGGGGGTGAGGCGGTCGCTGAGCTCGTCGGCGAGGCTCTCGTCGAGGAACAGGTTGTCCTTGATCTGATGGGGCGGGGCGGACAGATCGACCACCGTGGCGATGCTGACGTCATCCTCGCTGGGAACGGTGACCAGGGTCCGGGCCGTGGCGACCACGGCGGTGCCGCCGCCCTCGGCGGGACGCGAGGTCGCGGTGAGCCCGGTCCAGTAGCTGGCGTCGTCCTCGACGATCCCGATGTCGTCGAGGGTCGCGTTGAGGGTGACGGTGCGCGATTCGCCCGGCGCGAAGGCGGTGTCGTCCTCGACGACCCTCACCGCTTCCTCGCGAAGGTGTCTCCCGGCGGGGGCGGTCGCGGCGGTGAGAGCGTCGGTGACCGCCGAACGGGATCGCAGCACCTGGGTGGAGCGCCACACGGCGACGGTGAGGTCGTACACCGGTTCGGCGGTGTCATTGGTCACCGTCCCCGACAGCCTGATCCGGGCGTCGGATCCCGCACCGTGGACCTGGGCGCTCTGCAGGCGGAGGGTCACGGTGTCCTCGGCCGACGCCGGGGGGACGGCCGGGCCGGTGATCAGGGTGATCAGGATCAGTACCCAGCAGCAGATCAGCACGGGACGCCAGCGCGCGTGCAGGGCGGGCGACGTCACGTTCACCGGACCATGGTAGGGCGGTAGGGTGGGTCATCGTGCCCAACCTGCGTCAAGATCAGCGCCGCGCCCTCGAAGCGGTCGTCCTGCGCTTTCCCGCGATCCGCCGGATCGGCGACGCGTTCGCCGCCCGAGGACACGATCTCCACCTGGTCGGCGGGCCGGTGCGGGATGCCATTATGGGCCGCCGCGGGCATGACCTCGACTTCACCACCCACGCGCGTCCGGAGGAGATCGAGGCCATCGTGCGTCCGTTGGTGCGCACCAGCTGGGATATCGGCCGGGCCTTCGGTACGATCGGCGCGCAACTCGTCGACGGCGATGACGAAATGGTCGTGGAGATCACCACCTACCGGGCCGACTCCTATGACGCCACCTCCCGCAAGCCGACCGTCGAGTTCGGGGACACGCTCGCGGGCGATCTCATCCGTCGGGACTTCACCGTGAATGCGATGGCGCTGTCGGTGGTGACCGGAGCGTTCACCGATCCCTACGGAGGGCTCGGCGACCTGGAGGACCGGCTGCTGCGCACGCCGTCGGCGCCCGAGGTTTCCTTCTCCGACGACCCGCTGCGGATGATGCGCGCGGCACGCTTCACCGCCCAGCTGGGTTTCCGGCCGACGCCGGAGGTGGTCACCGCGATGACCGCGATGGCCGAGCGGATCTCCATTGTCTCGGCCGAACGCGTCCGCGATGAACTCACCAAGCTGCTGCTCGCCGAGGCTCCCGGCGAGGGACTCGACCTGCTGGTGCGCACCGGTCTGGCCGCCCAGGTGATTCCTGAGGTGGCCGCGCTCGAGACCGAGGTCGACGAGCACGGCCGGCACAAGGACATCTACGCGCACACCCTCACCGTGCTGGAACAGGCCATCGAGCTCGAGCAGACTCGCGGGCATGATCCCGACCTGATCAACCGGCTCGCCGCCCTGTTCCACGATGTCGGCAAGCCGCCGACCAAGCGCTACGAGGCCGGAGGCAAGGTCACCTTCCACCATCACGATGTGGTGGGGGCCAAAATGACCAGGAAGCGGCTCAAAGAACTCCGGTTCAGCGCCGATCAGGTGGCCGCGGTGGCGCGCCTGGTGGAGCTTCACCTGCGCTTCCACGGCTACGCCGACGCGGACTGGAGCGATGCGGCCGTGCGCCGCTATGTGCGGGATGCCGGAGATCAGCTGGAACGCCTCCACATCCTCACCCGGGCCGACTGCACCACCCGGAATGTCCGCAAAGCGAACCGGCTGCGGACCGCCTATGAGCAACTCGAGTGGCGGATCGACGAGCTCGCCGCCGCGGAGGAGCTCAACGCTATCCGCCCCGACCTCGACGGCACCCAGATCATGGAGCTCCTCGGCATCCGACCGGGCCGGGTTGTCGGCGAGGCCTACCGGTTCCTGCTGGAGCGCCGGATGGATGAGGGTCCGCTCGGTGAGGAGCGTGCCCGCGACGAGCTCCGGTCGTGGTGGGAGGCCCGCGGCGAGGCCTGAGCATCCACCGATTGCGCGTCGAGGCGCCCAGCACACAGGAACGGTAAGAACCTCGGGTCTAGTCTTCGACATGGCGCCAGGAACTGCAGTGGGACTGAGGTCCGGGGGTGTTCCTCCGAATCTGGACCCGAGGTTCTTACACCTGAGACCGGGAGCCGGTGACGGCGTGGCGCCAAGGTGCCAGCATGACGCGACTCCTTCGCCCCCGCACTCCTCGCGAACAGACCTGTGCCAGTCGGGCAGTCGCCCGCGGAAGGATGGAACGGCTGCTCCCAGGGGTTTACGGTCCTCCTGGTGCCCGGGACGATGTCCGATTGCGCGTCGAGGCGCTCGCCATGATCCACCCCGATGCCGTGGTGACCGGAGCCGCAGCCGCATTCCTGACGTGGTGGCCGCAGGTGCCGGTTGATGCTGTGACGGCGACACGTTCAGGGACGAGCCCGACGTCACCGGGGTATGTCTGGGAGGAGCGCTCCCTCGACGGTGACCTCCTCACTTCGGTGGGGCCGGTGATGGTTGCTGGACCGGCGCTGTGTGTGCTGGACCTCATCCCCGCCCACGGTGGGGCCGTGATCGACGAGGCCCTCCGCCGCCGAGCTGCCACTCTGGGGCAGATGTGGGAAGCACTGGAGAAGACTCCGGGTCGCGCCGGGAATCAGCTGCGTCGACGCCTGCTGGATGACTCCCGCGACCAGCCCTGGTCGGAAGCAGAACGCGACCTGCATCGCATCTACCGGGACGCCGATCTGGCCTGGGACTACCGGACCAACTACCCCGTACGTCTTGGTGGCGGGCGGCTGGTCTACCTCGACCTGGCACTCCCCGAACTCGGTCTCGGTATCGAGGCGGACGGCTGGGCCTTCCATGGTTCGCGCGCCGCCTTCGAGTCAGACCGGGACCGCGATGCCGCACTCCTGGCTCACGGCTGGATGGTCGTGCGCTTCTCCGCAGCAGCGCTGGCCACCGATCCCGAGCTGGTGTCCCGACGTCTCGCCGCTATCGCCTCGTGGCGTGCTGAGAGCAGCGGGGGTAGGCGTTCCGGCTCTCGCCGGCATGAGCGAGACCGTGCCAGGCGATAGCTCCTCGCGCCCCGGCTCGCAGCCACGGGTTGACCCCGGGCCGAGGCACCTACCGGACAGGGATCGGTTTCCAGCCGCCACCGACGTCCATCTCGCAGGCATAGGCGTCTAGAGTGCAGCGAACCCGCACCTGTTCGGACCTGGCATGTTCGATGGTCTTCACGTCCAGCTGATCCTGCACCCGCAGGGTGAGATCGTCCGGAAGATTGACCCGGACCGACTCGCCGGCGGATTCGAGGGCGCAGAACTGGCCTTCGCTGACCGTGCACCAGATGGTTGTCCCTCGTGGGCTGTCGGCGACCCCGCTGCTGACGGCGACCGCCGCAATCTCGTCGAGCGTTCCGCGTTCCAGGTGCGGTCCGGTCCTGATGAGGCCAGTCGCCACCAGTGTGACGGCAACCACCAGACCGAGGACCAGGGCCACGGCGACCGTGACGAGGATGGCGCCTCTCCGGGCCGACCGACCTGGTGGGGGTGTCGTTGGGCTCACCCTTTCAGCCTACCCGGGGCCGGGTTGCCTATCCGGCGGTGCCGACCGCCCGGGTCCGCCATTGCTGGATTTGCACCGCGCCCTGCGCCGACCGAGTACGGCAGGATGGGTGGGTGACACCCGAGCGTCCGCAGCGTCCCCCCGGTGGGGTGGTGGGGCTGGCGGTTTCCCCGGTGCTGCTGGTGACGGTGTCCATCGCTTCGGTTCAGGTCGGGTCGTCGGTCGCCAAGGGCCTGTATGAGCAGGTGACGCCGTTCACCGTCGCCTGGCTCCGGCTGCTGTCGGCTGCGGTCGTCCTGGCGTTCGTCGCCCGACCCCGGCTGCGGGGCCGCCGCCCGCGTGAGTGGGCATGGGTCATCGCCTACGGTCTCGTGCTCGCCGGCATGAACACCTCGTTCTACGCGGCGATCGCGCGCATCCCCATCGGGATGGCGGTCACCCTGGAGTTCCTCGGGCCCCTCGGAGTCTCGGTGGCCCTGTCGCGGCGGCCGCGCGACCTCACCTGGGTGGCCCTCGCCGCGGTCGGTGTGGTTCTCCTGGGCTTCACACCCGGCGACCTGGACCCGGTCGGCATCGCTCTGGCCCTGGTGGCCGCCGCGATGTGGGCCGCCTACATTCTGTTGGCGGGCCCCGTCGGTCGTTCCTGGGCCGGTGTGAGCGGGGTGACGGTCGGCATGTGGGTGGGCCTTGCCGCCGCAACGGTTCCGGTGCTGCTGGCGGGCGCGCTGCCGCCACCGGCCGCACCGGTCTGGATCCAGGGACTGGTCGTCGGTCTGCTGGCCTCGGTGATCCCCTACGGCCTGGAGATGGTCGCCCTGCGACGGATCCAGCCGCGCATCTTCGGGATACTGATGAGCCTGGAACCGGCCGCCGCCGGCCTGTTCGCCTTCCTGCTGCTCGGGGAACAGCTCCGCCCGGTTGAGATCCTTGCCATGGCCTGCGTGATCACCGCCTCCATCGGTGTCGTGCGGACGGCACGGCGCGCCGGGAGCCGCTGACGTCTCATGGTCTGACCGATCGACGGACGTCCGGTACCCGGTCAGCGCCCCGAAGATGGCTGCGTCGGCGATCGGCGCGTGGGCCAGCATGTCGGTGCGGCACAGCTTCCCCGGCTTGTGCGTGGGCGTCTGGCGCCCGGGCACGAGAGCTGGCGTGGCGGGTCATCCCGCCCGGCACGTTCGCGCACCGGGCGGCCTCGATCGACGTCTTCAGGGCTTGGCGGGAAATGACCGGTTCAGAGCATCGGCTGGGTGTGCCAGATGCGCTTCAGGTAATCCTTCATGGAGCGGTCCGAGCTGAAGTAGCCCGAGCGGGCGACATTGAGGATGGCCGCCCGTGTCCACGCCTCGACGTCGGCGTAGGTCTCCTCGACCCGGCTCTGCGCCTCGACGTAACCGGCGAAGTCGGCCAGGGCCATGAAGCGGTCGGAGTTGATCAGGCCGTGCATGAGCCCGTCGAAGGCGTGCTGGTCCTGAGGGCTGAACGTTCCGGCCAGGATGAGATCGATGGCGGCCTTGAGCTGCTCATTCCCCTCGTAGGAGGCCGACGGCTGGTAGCCCTGCTCCTGCAGTGCGGCAACCTCGGGCTCGGTCATGCCGAAGAGGAAGAAGTTGTCATCGCCGACGAGGCCGCGGATCTCGACGTTCGCGCCGTCGTCGGTGCCGATGGTCAGTGCGCCGTTGAGGGCGAACTTCATGTTTCCGGTTCCGGAGGCCTCCATACCGGCCAGGGAGATCTGCTCGGACAGGTCGGCGGCGGGGATGAGGCGCTCGGCGAGCGTCACGTTGTAATTGGCCGGGAAGGCGACCTTCAGGCGCCCCTCGAGCCGCTCGTCGGCATTGATGGTGGCGCCGACGGCGTTGATCAGGTGGATGGTCTCCTTGGCGGCCCGGTAGCCGGGCGCAGCCTTGGCGCCGAACACGACCGTCCGTGGGGTCAGGTCGGCTGCGGCGATCCTGCCCGAGAACACCTGCTCGTACAGGGACACGACATGGAGGATCTTGAGGGACTGGCGCTTGTACTCGTGCAGGCGCTTCACCATGACGTCGAGCAGATGACCCTCGGGGAGCGCGATACCGTCCCGGGAGGCCAGCAGCTTGGTGAGGCGTCGCTTGTTGTGGGCCTTGACCTCGCGGAACCTCATCCGGAAGTCCTCGTCCTCGGCGTAGGGCTCCAGCTCCTGGAGGCGCTCGAGATCGGTGACCCAACCCGGGCCGATGGCGTCGGTGATGAGTTCGGACAGACGCCAGTTGGCCAGCCGCACGAACCGGCGCGGCGTCACCCCGTTGGTGACATTGGTGAACTTGTCCGGCCACATCTCGGAGAAGTCGGGAAGCACCTTGTCGCGGAGCAGTTGCGAGTGCAGGGCGGCGACGCCGTTGACCTTGGTGCCGGCGACCGTGGCGAGGTAGGCCATTCGGATGGCCCGCTCGGGGTATTCGGCAATGATGGACATCCGCTGGGCGCGAAGGTCGTCGTTCGGGAATGCCTCCCGGACCTCCTCGAGGAACCTCTCGTTGATGCCGAGGATGATCTCCAGGTGGCGGGGCAGCAGCCGCCCGAGCAGTTCGGTCGGCCACACCTCCAACGCCTCGGGCAGCAGCGTATGGCAGGTGTAGGCGAAGCAGCCCTTGGTGGTCTCCCAGGCCTCGTCCCAGGCGAAGTCGTGCTCGTCGATGAGAATGCGCATCAGCTCGGGCACGGCGATCACCGGGTGGGTGTCATTGAGCTGGAAGATGATCCGGCTCGGCAGGTCGTGCAGGTCGAAGCCCTCCTCCAGTTCGTGGATGAAGTCCCGAAGCGAGCAGGCGACGAAGAAGTACTGCTGCTGCAGCCGCAGCTCCTTGCCCTGCGGCGTCGAGTCCTCCGGGTAGAGAACCTTGGAGATGTTCTCCGCGAACGTCTGTGCGCGAACGGCCTGGGCGTAGTCGCCGGAGTTGAAGATCTGCAGGTCGAAGGCCTGGGTGGCCTGGGCGCTCCACAGGCGCAGGGTGTTCACCCGGCCGTTGAGGTAACCGGGGACCATGTAGTTGTAGGGGACCCCGAGCACGTTCCAGTCGGGCAGCCAGCGGGTCCGTTCGCGGCCGTCCTCGCCGACGTAGGTCTCGGTCCTGCCGCCGAAATCAACCTGGACCGAGGCCTCCGGGTGGGGGAATTCCCACGGCGAGCCCAGGGCCAACCAGGTGTCCGGCTGCTCCACCTGACGTCCGTCGACGAAGGTCTGGCGGAAGATGCCGTACTCGTAGCGGATGCCGTAACCGATGCAGGGAACGTTCATGGTGGCGAGCGAGTCGATGAAGCAGGCCGCCAGCCGGCCCAGACCGCCGTTGCCCAGGCCGGGCTCGACCTCTTGGCGGCGCATCGTCGGCAGGTCGACGCCGCACTGCTTGAGGCCCTCGAAGGCGATCTCGTTGAGATCGGTGGCCAGCAGCGCGTTGCCGAGCTGTCGACCCAGCAGGTACTCCGCGGACAGGTAGCCGATGGTCTTGGTCCGGGCGGCCTTCGTCCGGCGGCCGGTCTCCAGCCAGCGGGCCATCAGGTAATTGCGGACCGTCGTGGCGAGTGCGTGGTACTGGTCGTTGATCGACGACTCCGACAGCGACACCCCCTGGCTGGTGTTGAGCTCGTGGAGGAACTCCTTCACGAACCCGTCGACGGAGTGCGGTGGCGACCCGACCGGGGCGAGTGCCAGCGGATGGGTCGGCCTGGTCGAGGGGCCGAAGACACGGTGGTCGGTCGAAGGTGCCTCGTCGGCAGGGTCAGCGCTTCCGGTCAGCTGAGTCTCGTCCGTCATGAGATCAGCCTAGGGTCCGCCTCCGATGCCCCGGGCGCCGGTCCACAGGCTGACGGGACTTGATTCCGGCGGCGGTCCCGTGCTGAGGAACCGCTGATCGATCAGGCCGTGGCCGTGGCGCACCTGCGCGGGCGATCCCCTCTCCGCGACGGTGCGATGGGCGCCGCCGCGAGTGTCCATCAGTCCAGGGTGTCGAGCAGCCCAGGGCGTTGATCAGCAGCCGATCAGTCCCGGGGCTGCGGGCCCGCCCCGCCGTCGCGCGCGTCTGATCAGTGCCGGGTCGGACGCGGCCGACAGCACCATCGCGGTGACCGTTGATGTCACCAACGTCGGCCAAGCAGTCGGCCGCGGCGGATCAGGCGGGTGGTGTCGGCGGCAGGGCGTAGGTCGGGCCTCGGAACCCGGCCGACTGGAGGGCGGTGACCGAGTGCTCCAGCATCGCCCGCTGCAGACCCCACTGCTGGTTCGGCGCGCATCGCGCGCTGATCCTGATGCTGGCGGCACCGTTCACCACAGCGTCGACACCGGCGACCGTCGGTGTCTCCAGCAGCACCGCGGACCACTGCTCGTCGGCGCCGATCGCGGCCATCACCGGTTGGAGAACCTCGATGGCCCGGCTGGCGTTCTCGTCATAGGCGATGGGAACGTCCACCCGCGCGGTCGACCACCCCTGGGACTCATTGCCGACGCGGAGGATCTCTCCGTTGCGGATGTACCACAGCTGCCCCAGCGAGTCGCGGAGCCGGGTCACCCGGAGTCCCACCGCCTCGACCGTGCCCTTGATCTCACCGGTGTCGATGTAGTCGCCCACGCCGAACTGGTCCTCGAAGATCATGAAGATGCCGGTGATGTAGTCCTTGACCAGGCTTTGGGCGCCGAAGGCGAGGGCGACGCCGCCGATACCGGCTGAGGCGATGATCGGTTCGAGCGGGATGCCGAGGATGCGCAGGATCGTCAGCAGCACGACGGCCACCAGCAGCACGTCGACGATATTGCGCAGCAGGCTGCCCAGCGTTCGCACCCGGGCCTCGTGGCGGTCATCATCGGCGCCGGTCAGGGTGCGGAGCAGCTCCTTGGCCGCGCCCTCGGCCGGCTGGTGCCTGCGGGCGTCCGCGGCGGCGAGGGAGGCCTTGACCGCAAGTCTGATCGCATACCGGAGCAGGAAACGCAGGATGATCGCCACGAGGATGATCGCGCCGATCTCCAGGGGAGTGTCGGGCCAGGTGAACGTGAGCATCGGCGTCATGGGTTCCATTCTGGCTGACGCTGCGCCCGGGGCGACGATGGCGTCCGGGTGTGGTGTGGTCCTACGGTGGGGGCATGGCACAGTCGCGGCGTCAGGAGGACGCCCGCCGGATGATGGCGATGGCCGAGGCGGCCCGGCTGCGGGAGGGCGAGGCGGCCCAGGTGATCATCGATCGCTTCGTGGCCGAGGCGACAGCGCAGGGAATTGCTCCGGTTGCGCTCCAGGCGACCCGGCTCGACGGCCGGCGGGTGCGGACCGACAAGGTCGGCTGGTATGTGAACAAGGCCCGCTCGGTGGCGATTGGGACCGATGGGGCCTGGTATGTGCTCACCGTTCCGGCGTCGCGCTGGGGCCGGTTCACCGGGGCCAAGCTGCAGCCGTCCCTGCCCGAGCTGGTGGTGGGTCGCGGTGCCCGGGACGGGGAGAGCGGCGATCTCGCCGACTTCCTCGACCGTGTTCTCCAGGCCGGCTGAGGCCCGGGAACTGACGTCCGCGGGAGAAAATGCTCCGAGGAGCTGCGGCACCCCAACCAGCAGCCCCCCGGGCGATTCAAATTCTAAGACCGGCCTGAGAGGCTTGCAACGGTTCAAGGGCTGACCAAAGGTCACTATTTGATAGCATCTTGGGCGCTCAGGCGTGGCGCTGCCCCGTGGCCAAGCCGGAGAAGGCCCCGATGTGATGGATTTCGCGGCTCGCACAACACCGACGCGGCCCCGGACAACAATCTGGCCAACACCGGTCGGCGAGCCTCGAGCCATGACACGTCACCGCCTCCACGCCACCCTCCAGGAATGGGATACCGACTGGGCGCGCGCGGCCCCGCCGGGCAGCCTCGTGCCGGCGCGGTGGCGTCTCGCCTGTCCCGCAATTCGCGATGCCGAGGACATCCCGGACATCCTGACCCGGATCCCCGCCGATCCCGACACGATCCTCCTCGGACTGCTGACCTGCGCCCGCGCGGGTGATGGCCTGGCAGGAAGGGCGGTGCTCCAGGCGATGATGCCGAAGGCCGTCCGGCTCGCCCTGCGGGATCCGGAGGCGTCGCTGAGCGATGTTCTCGCCGCATTGTGGGAGCGGATCAGCACGTACCCGATCGAGCGGCGTCCGCGGGCAGTGGCGGCCAACCTCGCCCTCGACACGCTCAAGACCATCGCCGGTTCCCGGGTGCGGCGCCACCCGCCGACGGGATCGGCGCCGCCGGCCGAGGACGATCTTCCCGACGGTGCCGCTGTCCTTGAGGCGGGAGCCCGGCTCGGCCATATCGACACGGTGACCCGACGAACTCTGGAATGTGTCTACCTCACCGGTCGGTCGAGCCGGGACGCCGCCGCCGAGCTGGGCCTGAGCCGGGACGTGGTCCGGTGGCGCTGCAGCAGAGGGGTGCGGGCACTCGCGGCTCACCGGCGGGAGCTTCTGGCCGACCTCGTCGGGTGAGGCCGGCTTTCACCGTTGTCCGTTGGTCAGCGACTTGCTGCGGTCCACGGTGGTTCAGGAGGTTCCCGCCAGGCCGTTCTCGTAGGCGAACAGCACCAGGCCGACCCGGTCGCGGGCCTGAAGTTTGGTCAGCAGCCGACCGATGTGGGTCTTGACGGTGCCCTCAGCCATGTACAGGGCGCTGGCGATCTCGGCGTTGGTGCGCCCCGCGGCCACCTCGGTGAGAACCTCCCGCTCCCGTTCGGTGAGCAGCGCCAGTCGGGGATCCTGGGCGTGCGGGGAGTGCGCGAGGGTCGGGGCGACATGGTCGAGCAGGCGGCGGGTGGTGGAGGGCGCGACCACGGCGTCGCCGGCGGCCACGCTCCGAATCGCGCTGAGCAGGTCGGCCGGCCGGGCGTCCTTGAGCAGGAACCCGCTCGCCCCGGCCTGCAGGGCGGCGAACGCATACTCGTCGAGGTCGAAGGTTGTCAGGACCAGGACCTTGGCCGGCAGGCCTGCGGCGGTGATCCGCCGGGTGGTCTCCACGCCGTCGAGCACCGGCATCCGCACGTCCATCAGGACGACATCGACAGCAGTCCGGCTGAGGGCCTCCAGGGCGGCGGCGCCGTCGGCGGCCTCACCGACCACGCGCATGTCCTCGGAGGAGTCGATGAGCATTCGGAAGCCGCTGCGGACGAGCGCCTGGTCGTCGGCGAGAAAAACACTGATGGATGCCACGGTTCAGGTCCTTCGCTGGTCGGTGGTCGGAGAACTCTGGGTCGGTATGGAAGCGGCGACGTGGAAGCCCGGGCCGTCCTCACGCGGCCCGGCCCGCAGCCGTCCGCCCATGGAGGTGATGCGCTCGTACATGCCGCGGAGCCCGTTGCCCCCACCCTCGGTCGGGTCCGCCACGCCGATGCCGTTGTCGAGGATGTCGACCGACACCGTCCGCAGACCGTAGGTGAGGGTCACCCGGGCCTCGGCGTCGGGGCCAGCGTGTTTGAGGAAATTGGTCAGCGCCTCCTGGACCACCCGATAGACGGTCAACTCGACCGCCGGTGGCACCGGGCGGGGTTCACCGAGGATCCGCAGGGCGACGCGGTCGCTGGTGCGGGCCACCAGGTCGGGGATGTCCTGCAGCGTCGGCGAGGGGGCATAGCTCGGTTGCTCGCCGGAGCTGCCGCGCAGCACCCCGACGATGCGGCGCAGGTCGTGGAGCGCCTCCCGGCCGGTGTTCGCGATCGTGTCGAGGGCCTCGGCGGAGGCCTCGGGTTGCCGGGCGGCGACGGCGTGTCCGCCCTCGGCCTGGACGATCATCACCGACAGCGAGTGGGCGACGATGTCGTGAAGTTCGCGGGCGATCATGGTCCGGGTCGACGCCTCCGCCAGACGAGCCTGCTGATCACGTTCGGCGAGCAGGAGGGCGTAGCGTTCCTCGGCGATCCGCATGTCATTGGCGCGGGCCTCGGCGAGTTCGCGGGTGCGTCGTCCGACCGCGTACGGGGTCAGCACCGCGCCCATGCAGGCCCCCCAGGAGAGAATGTCGATGCTGGGGTTGCCCGAACTCCCGCCGTACCAGCGCATCGGGCCGAGCACCGAGGCGAAGATCCCGACCACGACGACGCTCCGCGAGGCGTGGCCCGGGACCCAGCGCGCTACCGAGTAGGCGACGATCGGCACGGCGACCAGGGAGGGTGTGGGTTGCGAGATGATCACCAGCTGCAGGGTCCCGGCCAGGGTGACCAGGGCCAGCATCACCAGCGGGGCGTGGCGGCGGAGGGCCAAGGGGAGCACCAGACCCCAGGACAGGGCGACCAGCGCCACGTAGGAGGCGTCACCTTCGGCCTGAGGTCGGTAAGGGATCACCGAGATGGCCGCGAGTGTGGCAGCGAGGATCCCGTCCGCCACCCAGTCCCGCTGGGTGGCGCCCCTGGGGAACATCGTCTCACTGGTGCTCATCGCCTCCAGCGTACGAGCACCGCCGACGTCGGTCACCTGTGGACGGGACTCAGCCGGAGAAGCCGCAAATCTACACTGGGCCCATGAGGACACTGCTGGTTGCTGCCGCGGCGACGCTGGTGGGCTGGGTCGTCTGGCGTCGCTGGGCCGATCAGCGCGATCGCGACGCCGAGGTCTGGGCCAGCGTCACCGACGAGGTCTGAGCATGGGTTCAGCCACGCCGGCCCGGGCGCTCGAGCCGGAGAAGAAACCCCGCAGCAGGGCCCGACGGATCGTTGGATGGTTCTTCGCTGGGGTCGGCATGGTCGTTGCCCTCGCGCTGGTGGTCGGAGGTTTCTATCTGTGGCGGGTCTGGACGACGGTCAGCGAGATGGAGCGCACCACCACGCTCCTGCCCGCAGGTGAGGACGACCGTCCGGCTGCCGACGCGGCCGCGGAGGGCTCCTTCAACTATGTGCTGATGGGCAGTGACTCCCGCGGGGAGGGGGACCGGGGGCGCAGCGACGTGCTGATGCTCGCCCATGTTCCCCCGGAGCGGGACAAGGTCTATATCGTCTCCTTCCCCCGCGACATGTGGGTGCAGATCCCCGGGCGCGGCCACGCCAAGATCAACGCCGCCTACGCGTGGGGTGGCGACGCGCTGGCGACGCAGACGCTGGAGTCGCTGGTCGGCGTCCGGATGGACCACGCCGTCAAGATCGATTTCGAGGGCTTCATCGGACTCACCGGCGAGCTGGACGGGGTGACGGTCGTCAATCGGGTCGCTTCGGAGGATGTGGTGCGCGGCGAGGTGCTGCACACGTTCCCGGTCGGGGAGATCACCCTTCAGGGTGAGGAGGCACTGGTCTATGTCCGGCAGCGCTACACCCTCCCCAACGGGGACCTTGACCGGGCCGAGCGGCAACGCGCCATGGTCAAGGCCATTCTGGAGAAGCTGATGAGCCGCGATGTGCTCAGCGATCCGCTGAGGTTCAACGCGGTGATGGAATCGCTCGGCCAGTACTTCACCGTGGACGAGGGCCTGACCACCCAGGAGATCTTCAGCACCGCCACCAGCATGCGCGTAACCGGGGGCAGCGACATCGTCATGCTCCAGGCGCACATCGCCGGTTTCGGACGTTCGCCGGACGGGCAGGCCATCGACATTGTCGACGAGCCCCAGCTGGCGGAGCTGGCGATAGCGATCCAGACCGGTCAGATGGACGCCTATGCCGCCAAGTATCGGGACCAGCCCTACGTCGGCTGATCCGGGTCCGCCGTGATGGGGACCGGGCAAGGCGGACGCCGCGCTCACTCAGGCGCTGTCACCCACGCAGATGATTGAACTTTAAATCGAATCTGTTTAGGTTGAGCCGCGTCAGTGTCCTGCGTCGCCTCCGGAGGACGTCGTCCGGATGAAGGAACAATGCCATGGTTCAACCTGTCTCGCGTCGGACCCTCGCCGTTGGTGCACTGTGGGTGACACCGATGGTTGTGGCCGCCTCAGCGGCGCCGCGGATCGCTGCCTCGCCGTTGTGTGACCCGCAGAACACGATGACGATCGACTGGCTCAGGGGTACCCGGGTGGTCACCTCCACCGACGCCTGGGGGGAACCGTTATCGGTCACCTTCGTCCCCGACGTCTGGCCCGAGCTCACCATCACCGTGTCGACCACGCGGGTGGGGCAGGTCCGTGGGTCGGGCTCGAATCTCAAGGCCGAGCCGCTGGCCGGCGCCTCCGTCCAGACGATTGGTGGGTACTACTCCTCCGGTCTGGTGCTGGGCTGGCAGAACAGGTACAGCGGTCCCGCTGCCGGGCAGTCCTATGTCGGTAGTGCCACGGCGAACTATGCGACCTGGGCGGTCAGCTTCACCAGCACCGCGACCGGCGCTCCCGTCACCGTGGACGGTCTCCGGTTCGCCATCACCGACATCGACTTCGGCAACGCCCCCCTCGACACCGGGATGGCTCCCGGTACCGCGCCCCTCAGCGACCGGGAAAACGTCACGCTGACCCCGATGCCGGGTTCGACGCCCACCGTGGAGACCGATGTCATCGGCGCCGGTACTGACGCCGATCCCTGGGTCAGCACCTACTACAACGATCAGGCTTGGCAGGACTATCAGGCCTGCACCACCTGCACCACCACCGAAAAGAACGCCATCTGGAACCGGATCTACAATGCCGACAACAACGCCGCGCCGGTCGGCAATGTGTACATCGACTACGGCGCCAGCTCGGTCAGTTCCTTCACCGTCAAGGCATGGAACGAGAATCCCCGCATCGACACCGAGAACATCTTCGTGTCGACGATGACCTTCACCTGCCCGCGGGTCGCCTGGTGATCGGCCGCTGGGCAGTCATCTCGCCCCTTGGGATAACTGGGTTATTTCCTCAGCAATAGCGAAGATTGGTTGAAGATCGCACCACTCCCTTCCTAATATGGATCCTCACAAGGGGGGAACATCGCAACGGCCATGCGCTTGTGGCGCTCGGGCTGCGGGTGGCTGGCGTGACGCCCCCCGCCACCTCGGAAGGGATACCCCGCATGGCCACGATCACCCGTCGAACCCTCGCTCTGGGAGCCACGTGGGCCGCGCCGGCGGTGATCGCCGCCGCTGCCGCCCCCCGCCTGATCGCCTCTCCGCTGTGTACGCCCGGTGGCACGATGGCGATCGACTGGCGCTACGGGACCTACCTGGAGACCACCCAGACCGTTGGTGCGGTGACCGAGGTGATCGGCTTCACCTTCGTTCCGGACGTCTGGCCCGAGCTCACCATCACCGCCGCGACGACGCGCCACGGCACCTCGCACGGTTCCGGGGTGAACTTCCACCGCAATGCCCAGACCGGCGGCCCCTACACCTCCAGCATCACCCTGAACTACAACGAGTGGACCACCACCGGGTATCCCAACCGCACCGACTGGACGATCTCCTTCAGTCAGCAGGTCACCGGACTGCGCTTCGCCGTCACCGATATCGACTGGGACGGGCCCAACCCTGCGCTGGCCGGGCTCGTTGAGAACCGGGAGAACGTGACCATCAGCCCGGTGCCGTCGGCCTCCCCGGGCCTGGGCAGTGCCATGACCGGGTCGGGGACCGTGCTCGACCCGTGGCGATCGGTGGGCAACTTCAACGACAACAACAACGTCACCAGCAGCATCGCCAATGTCGCCTTCGACTATCAGACCACGGCGATGACCGCGTTCACCGTGACGGCCTGGAGCACCGGCTCGCCGGGAACCCAGGAGAACCTGTTCCTCAGCACGCTCACGATCGACTGCCCGATCTGATCGCGCCGCGGAGCGGCCGGTCAGACGACGGCCATCGGGCCAGGGGGGATGGAATGATGTGGGTCGCAGTCCAGGCGCCGGCGCCGCTACCGCGTGGCGGCCGCCCGGGCGCAGGCCTCCACCTGGGAGCGCTCCCCGGCAAGGAACACGTACTCGGTGTTGCGGAGTCGCTTGACCTGTCCGACCTTGACCCCGGACGGGTTGTGGATGCCGATCTGGGCGCCGACATAACGCCGGGCGTCGAAGGCGAGCATCCGGACATCGTCGTGGCCGGCCTCGCGGAGGGTGGCCATCATCTGGTCGGCGGTGATCCACGACTCGTCGTTGTAGGAGAGAACCACCAGTGCGGCGCGCGCGCGCTGGATCAGGCTGGCCAGGGCCGACGGCATGGCGGGCTTGCTGTTGAAGACGCTCTTGGTGGCCGGGTCGCGGGCGTCGACCCGTTTGCAGGCGATGCCGTAGTGGTCGGGGGCGTCCCAGCGGACCAGGGTCTCCCAGACGTGGTAGTTGGTGAAATAGCGGTGCTGGTTGTAGGGCGGGTCGAGGTAGAGCAGGTCGGTCCGGGGGAGCTGGTCGACCAGGGTCATCGCATCACCCAGGCGCGCCGTCCCGGGCCCGGGCAGCAGATCGGGGGCCCGCAGGTCGAGAGGATTGCTGGCGCGGGGGGCCCACCCCTTCAGGTAGGCCATTTGGACCCCGGTGGTCGAGTCGACCCGGTCGGCAGCCAGCATCAGGCTGGTGAGCAGGACCGGATAGAGCCGGTGGCCGGCGTAGTCAGCCTCGATGGCGTCCCGGATGGCGTCGATCCGCGCACCATTGGCGGGCTGGAAATAGCGTGCCTCCTCGCAGAAGGTCCGGGTCACGTAGCCCGGGCGTCCCGGCAGGGCGTTGAGCCGGTCCAGGATGCCGGCCAGCTCTTCACGGTCGACCGTGGTGGCATCGGTGGCGATGTAGCAGTCGGCGAGAACGCTGCTGTAGCTGGCGATGTCGGTTGCGGTGACGGCCAGCCCGAGGCGTTTGAACTCCCGGGCGACCCGGGTGGTCCCGGTGAACAGGTCCACCGCCGTGGTGGCACCGGAGGCCGCCGCCAGTGCACCCAGGACGGGCACGAGGACTCGTTTGGAGCCCAGGTACTTGATCACGCAGCGTGAGTCTACGGGGAGCGCGGACGTCCCGGCGTCGGCCGGCCGGCTGCCGTCCCTCGACGGCCTGCGCGGCGTCGCCGCCCTGATCGTCATGATCCATCATGGCCTGCTGACCTTTCCGGCGTTCGCCGGCGCCTACCTCGGGCCGGCTGGGCCCGCGGCAGGGACGGCTGCCTGGTGGCTGACCTACACCCCGGCGCACCTGGTCTGGGCCGGCGGAGAGGCGGTGTGGCTCTTCTTCGTGCTCAGTGGCGTCGTCCTCACGCTCCCGGTGCTGCGGTCCGGGGAGCGGTTCTCCTGGTTCGGCTACTTCGGACGCCGGGTCGCGCGGCTGTACCTGCCGGTGTGGGCCGCGGTCCTGGTCACGCTGCTCCTGGTCACCCTGGTGCCACGGTTCAGCGACCCGGCGCTCGGTTCGTGGATGGCGATCCATGCCGATGGCTACGACTGGCGCGGCATCGCCTTGGACGCGACCCTCCTGCTGGGGACCTCCGGGGTGAACACCCCGCTGTGGTCGCTGCCGTGGGAGGTGTTCTTCAGCCTGCTGCTGCCGTTGTTCGTGCTGGCGGCGTTGTGGTGTCGGCGCTGGTGGTGGCTGGCCGTCGCCGCGCTGCTGCTGGTGATGCTGGCCGGGGAGCGTCTGGGCATACCGGCGGCGATCCACCTCCCGGTCTTCGCGGTGGGTGCCGTCCTGGCCGCCGCCTGGGGCCAGGTGGGGGTGCTGGCCCAGCGGTTGAGCCGATGGCGCGGTGCCTGGCCGGCGATCCTGACCCTGGCCCTGGGACTGACGACGGTGCGGTGGAGCCTGGTCGGACTCGGGCTGCCTGCCCCGAGCAGCCTGGTGGGCCCCGACACCGTGGTCGGGGTGGCGACCCTCGTGGTGGCAGCAGCCTGGTATCGGCCGTTGCGGCGGCTGCTCAGGTCGCGGCTGTGCCAATGGTTGGGGACGGTGTCGTTCTCCCTCTACCTGATCCACGAGCCGGTGATCACCACGGCCCGGTTGCTGACCTTCCCCGCCGGTGAGTGGACAGCCCTCGTGATCGCCTGGCCGGCATCGCTGCTGATCGCCCACGGGTTCGCGCGTTGGATCGAGGCGCCTGCGCACCGGTTGGCCCGGCGCATCGGGCAGGCCGCCGAGCAGATGCTGCGCGGTGCACCGGGCGACCCCGGACCGCCGCCGGGCCCGTGAGAGCTGAGGTCCTGAGTCAGCGGGTGATTCGCGCTGAATCCCCGCTACCGAAGGCGAGGGAGTTGACGTCTGGCGATCAGCCTGTACTCTGATACTGAGAATTTCTCAGACACTCCGGAAATCTCTCAGGAACTGCACAAGGCCAACACCCCCAGGAGCATCCCCTCCATGAATCGACGCGTCGCCTGTCCTTCCCGTCGCCCTCGTCTCTCTCGCGCTGACCGCCTGTGGTGGTGCCCAGGCGGAGGGGCTCGCCGGGGAGCCGTCCTCCCTCGTTCCGTCGGCCGCACAGTCCGACGCGTCCGCATCGGAGTTGCGGCAGCAGTCCCGATCGGAGCGGCAGCGGGCAGCGCAGGAACGGCGCTCCCGGGAGGTTTCTTAGGGCTCCACATCGACGGGCACCGGAAACCCCGCACCCGAATCGACGTGGACGGCCGCTTCGCCCGCCGAGCCGACCTGATCCGGCACCCGGCAGGTTGAGCGGATCGGCTCCGTGGTTCCTCACGGCGGTTCTTCGCGCTGGGGTACCGGTCAGCTGATCCGTTGCGCCGCCGGTATCGGCGGTGTCGACAGTGTTCGGGTCAACGGCCAGCACCCAACCGCGGGTCATGTGGTCGGCACCCGCTCTGGGCGAGCAGTGATCCAGCTTGACTGCTCACCTCTGGACCACCTCAGCATCTGAGGTTCGGGCAGAAACCCCCGGTGGAGGGATACCGGGGGTTTCTGGCTGTCCGGTTGCCTGCGGCGGCCATTGCCACCGAGCCCTCAGCTTCAGCGCGCGGGGAGCGTCCGCATCCCCACCGCGCCAACCGGCCTCTCAGCGCGAGCGTGCGGGGAACGGCCGTGATCGGGAGGCTGCTTCCCGTCCCGGGCTCAGTGTCGCGGGTGTCGGTGCGGCGGTGCAGCGAAGGCGTCCAGCATCAGGTCAACCAGGCGACGGGACGCCGCTGTGGCGGTGCCGGGCTGGGCGCTGACGACGCCGAAGTTGGCGTTGGTGAGCAGGAGCAGGTCGCTGTGACGGAAGTCGGCGCGCAGGGCCCCGGCGGCCTTGGCCGTCCGTACCAGTGCCATCGAGGCGCGCAGCGCCCGCCGGTGAAGGGCTTGGAATTCCGCCGAGCCCCGAGCCGGGTCCCGAAGAATGTCGCTGAACCCGAGATCGCAGGCCTGAGCGCTGCCGATGAAGAGGACGTGCTCGCGAAAGGCGCGCCACGGGTCGGTCTCGGCGAGGTCCCGGGCTGCCTCGGTGTGCTCGGCGTAAGCCGTCATCTGCTCCTCGAACAGCGCGTCCAGCAGTGCGTCCTTGGTCGGGAACCGCCGGTACACGGTGCCCACCCCGAGACCGGCGAGGCGGGCGATCTCGTCCAGGGAGACCTCGACTCCGCCCGCCGCGTAGGCGTCGCGGGCAACGGCAAGGATCCGCTGCCGGTTCCGCTCGGCGTCAGCGCGCAGAGGACGTGCACTCATGCCGACATCCTACAACCGGAGTAGCGCCTCCGGTTGTGGTCGAGGGCTGGCCTGACGCCAACGCTTGGACCTCAGGGCGGGCTGGTCGCGTGCGCGGCCGCCGCGCTCACCGCGACAGGATGAGCGCCACGAGGGCCCTGGCGGGCGCCGAAATCGCCGAGCACGAGGCCAAAATTTGAATTACTCAAAATAAGCCGTAACATCGGTGGCATGGAAACACGGTCGGGCGGCACGGGGGATGCCGTCAGGCTGGGTGAACGCGGACTGCGGTCAACCGCTCCCCGCCGGGCGACACTCGAGGCGCTCAACCGCGGTGGCCATCGCAGCGCCGCCGAGATCTTCGCTCTCGTCGCCAGAGACCTCCCGGGCACATCGCTGCAGGCCATCTACAACGTGCTGGCCGCTTTCACCGAGGCGGGGATCGTCCGCAAGATCGAGCTGTCGGGCAACGCGGCACTCTACGAGGCCCGCGTCGGGGACAATCACCATCACCTGCTGTGTGTGAACTGCGGCCGGATCGAGGACGTTCCCTGTGTACAGGGCGCGGCGCCCTGCCTCGCGCCGAGCGAGGGTCACGGTTTCGAGATCCTGTCGGCCGATATCACCTTCACCGGCCTGTGCCCGGACTGCGGGACCTGACCCCCGCCTGAGCCGGGCCCCGCAGGCCGAACGCTGACGTCATGGCGGCGAATCCGTCATGACTGTACCTACCGAGAAAGGAACGCATGTCAGAGCAGAAGCAGAAACCAACCACCACCCAGACCGGGACTCCCGTCGCCAGCGACGAGCACTCGCTGACCGTGGGGGCCAACGGCACGACGGTGCTGCACGACCGGTACCTGGTCGAGAAGCTCGCCCAGTTCAACCGCGAGCGGGTGCCCGAACGCAACCCGCACGCCAAGGGCAGTGGTGGGTTCGGCGAGTTCGTCGCCACCGAGGACGTCTCGCAGTACACCAGCGCGGCAGTGTTCCAGCCGGGCGCCACCAGCGAGACACTGCTCCGATTCTCCTCGGTGGCCGGTGAGCAGGGATCCCCCGACACCTGGCGCGACGTCCGTGGCTTCTCGCTGCGCTTCTACACCACCCAAGGAAACCTCGACATCGTCGGCAACAACACCCCGACCTTCTTCATCCGCGACGCGATCAAGTTCCCCGACTTCATCCACTCGCAGAAGCGTCTGGGCGACTCCGGGCTGCGCGACCCCGACATGCAGTGGGACTTCTGGACCCTGTCGCCCGAGTCTGCCCACCAGGTGACCTATCTGATGGGTGACCGCGGCCTGTCCCGCAGCTGGCGGCACATGAACGGCTACGGTTCGCACACCTACCAGTGGATCAACGCCGCCGGCGAGCGTTTCTGGGTGAAGTACCACTTCCTCTCCCACCAGGGGGTGGAGCCCATGCGCGCCGAGGATGCTGAGCGGCTCGCGGGCGAGGATGCCGACTACTACCGTCGCGATCTGTTCACCGCCATCGCCGAGGGCGACTATCCCGCCTGGGATCTGTTCGTGCAGGTGATGCCCTATGAGGAGGCCAAGACCTATCGATTCAATCCCTTCGACCTCACCAAGACCTGGCCGAAGGCTGACTATCCGCGCATCAAGGTCGGCACCCTCACGCTGAACCGGAACCCGCAGAACTTCTTCGCCGAGATCGAGCAGGCCGCGTTCTCGCCCGGCAATCAGGTGCCCGGCACAGGTATCTCGCCGGACAAGATGTTGATGGCCCGGGTGTTCTCCTATCCCGATGCGCAGCGCTACCGCGTCGGCAGCAATTACAACCAGCTGCCGGTGAACCAGCCGCACGCGACCGAAGCGCACCACTACATGCACCAGGGCAACATGCAGTACCACTTTCCGCCCGCGGAGCAGCGGGTCTACCACCCCCACTCCTATGGTGCTGCCGGTGGGCCTGCCGTCGATCCCGCAGGCGCGGTGGAGGCGAGTTGGGAGGACGACGGTGAGCTGACGCGCGCCGCCGCCACGCTCCGCGACGATGACGGCGACTTCGTGCAGGCGGGGATCCTCTACCGCGAGGTGTTCAGCGACGAGGAGCGGGCCCGCTTCCACGAGACGCTCGCCGGCCAGGCAAGCGCGATCACGATCGACGAGATCCGCGAGCGCTTCTTCGGGTACTGGACCCAGGTCGATGCCGGTCTCGGTGAGATCCTGCGCAGCAGTCATCGCGCGACACCGGCCGCCGTCGACGGTCGTGGCGATGCCTGAGGTGGCCTGACCAGAGCGGCGCGAGGAGCGCCGACCGGAACCACGGCAGGGGTCGCCTTATGGGGCGGCCCCTGTACCGCACTCCCACCCGCACCAGCCCACCTGGCGCGATCCGCCGGTGGTGCACTGACGTCGACGTGGCGGTGCGCCTGGTGAACTCCCGTGCGGGACGGGGCCGGCGTCTGCACCGCGGCGACGGCATTGATGTCTCGGCCGGGTGCTGCCGGTAACGTGGATCACGGTGGTGGAGCCGGGAGGTTGGCATGTACAAGCGGATGGTGAGGGCCAGGGTTCGGACCGTCTCCGCGCAGATCAATACCGGAAATTACCTGGCGATGGTCGATGGCTGGACACCTACACCGACTGGAAGACCACCTGGATCCAGCATGGTTGAGACCAGTGCGAACAGAGGAGACCCGATGACGCTGACCTCCAGTGCCCCGCATCCGCTCGATGCGCTGAGCGCCGACGAGATCCGCGTGGCGCGTGACCTGCTCGGCGACCATGGCCTGCTGGGTGACGGTGGGCGCGTCGCCTACCTGGGCCTCAAGGAGCCCGCCAAGCATGCCGTCCGCGCTGCCCTCGCCGGTGAGGGGCCCGCACCGGCACGCTAGGCGCGCGGCATCCTGCTGGACACCGCGACGGG
This sequence comes from Propioniciclava sp., assembly GCA_047973315.1. GTDB lineage: Bacteria > Actinomycetota > Actinomycetes > Propionibacteriales > Propionibacteriaceae > Propioniciclava. The sequence goes on along the minus strand of JBKEBV010000102.1, from coordinate 18,377 downwards.
TGAGACGCTCGACGTGGTGCTCGACCTCACCGCGGGCGCCGTCGTGGTCGCCGAGCCGGTACTGCTGGAGGAGTTCGATCTGCTGGAGGAGATCCTCGCCACTGACGACGGATGGTGCGAGGCGCTGACGACTCGTGGGCTCGCACCGGGCCAGGTTCGGGTGGCGCCGCTGTCGGCCGGGGTGTTCGACTACCCCGGCGAGGGCGGGCGCCGCCTGCTCCGCGGGCTCGCCTTCGTACAGACCGAGGCCGATCAGTACGCCTGGGGCAACCCGGTCGACCAACTGGTGGCCTTCGTCGACATGATCGACCGGCGGGTCGTGCGCATCATCGAGGACGGGCCCGCCGAGGACCCGCTCACCAGCGGGAACTTTGAGGATCCCGCCCTCACCGGACCCGTGCGGAACGATCTCAAACCGCTGCACATCACCCAACCGGAGGGACCCAGCTTCCATCTCGACGGCAACGCGCTCCACTGGTGGAAGTGGGACGTGCACCTCGGGTTCGATGCCCGCGAGGGCCTCGTCCTGCACCGCATCCGGCTTCGAGGACCGGGGCGTGCGACGGCCCGTCATCGACCGGGCCTCCATCGCGGAGATGGTGGTGCCCTACGGTGACCCCGCGCCCTATCGTTCGTAGCAGAACTACTTCGACACCGGGGAGTACCTAGTGGGCCGGGACGCGAACTCACTGGAGCGCGGCTGCGACTGCCTCGGCGAGATCGTCTACCTCTCGCCCGTGGTCGCCGACGACTTCGGCAATCCGCGCGTGATCGACCAGGCGATCTGCATCCACGAGGAGGACTTCGGCCTGCTGTGGAAGCACACCGACGACTGGGCCTCGCACAACCTCGACCCGGCGCCAACGGCGGCTGGTCATCAGCTTCTTCACCACGGTGGGCAACTACGACTACGGCTTCTACTGGCACCTGTACCTCGACGGCACGATCGAGTTCGAGGCCAAGGCCACCGGCATCGTCTTCACCGCCCGTCACCCGGGCGCCGGGTACCCCTACGCCGCGCAGATCGCCTCGGGGCTGGCAGCTCCCTACCACCAGCACCTCTTCTGCGCCCGCCTGGACATGGCGGTGGACGGCGACACCAATGCGGTCCACGAACTCGACCTGCAGCGGCTGCCGACGAGTGCGACGAATCCGCACGGCAATGCGTTCACCCGCTCGCGCACGGTGTTCACCAGGGAGTCCGAGGCGGTCCGTCGGGCTGAGGGGGCGGTGGGCCGGGTCTGGGAGATTGTCAATCCCCACCAGCTGAACCACGTAGGCGAACCGGTTGCCTACAGTCTTATCCCGAGGGTCTCCCCACGCCGGCCGGTGCCGATGACTCCTCCATCAGCCGGCGGGCGGCGTTCGCCCGCCATCACCTGTGGGTCACCCGGCACGCCGAGGACGAGCGTTACCCGTGCGGTGACTTCGTCAACCAGAGCATCGGATCGCCCGGGCTGCCCTCGATCTGCCGCCCCACGCCCGAGGGCCCGTCCGGGGCGTGCTCCATGAACGCCTGCCACGGCGATTCGTAGGCGCCTGCCACGGCTTCAACCCGGCGCAGCGAGTCGCCGCGTGGCGGCGGCTGGATCGCCTGGCGTCGCCAGTGTCTTCGGGACAGGAGTGGTGGGGCGTTCAGGTGGAGGGGACCATGATCCGGACGGCCCGGGGCAACAGGGCCGCCTCGAAGCGGCGGCAGCTACCGATCGCGTCGCCGTCGATCTGGTAGGGGATCGGCTCGTCGGTCTCGATGAGGACTCTCTTGACCTGCGCGCGCTCCACCGAAGGGTTGTCGGCGGCGCGGGTCAGCACGCTGGTGGTGATCAGGGCCCAGTCGCCGCGCCGTTTGGGGGAGGCCACCGCAATATCCATCAGCCCGTCATCGGGGCGCGCATCTGGGCTGAGGACGAGTTGGGAGATCCGGCCCACATTGGAGACCAGCACCAGCCGTGGGGTCCGCTGGATCGGTTCGCCACTGTCGAAGGAGATCGTCGATCCGAACGGCTTGTGGTTGATCCCCGACGGCACCGCCACCACGTAGGCGGCCGCACCCATCATGCGTTTCAGGTCTTCGCTGGTGCCCTGCATCAGGGCGGCGTCGGCTCCCATCCCGGCCATCACCGCCGACGGCTCGGGATCCTCGGCGTCGGCGCGCACCTGGACCAGGTCGATGGGTCGGGGATCCCCGTCGAGGGCGACATCAAGCGCGTCGGACAGGTCGAGCGGGATGCCCAGGTTGCGGGCCAGCAGGTTGGCCGTGCCCAACGGCAGCACGGCGATCGGGATGTCGGTGCCCGCCATCGAGCCCAGGACGGTCCGGACCGTTCCGTCGCCGCCAGCGGTCACCACCAGGTCGACGCGGCGGCGTCGGGCCCGCCGCGAGGCCGCCCGTCCGGCATCGTCGACCTCGGTCTCCAGCCACAGCGGCGGCGCCCAGCCACGCACGCGGCACTCGGCCTCGACGTGGCGGCGGAACACTCCGGGGTCAGGGATCTTGGTCGGATTGACGATGATGGCGGCCCGCAGTGCGGTCCCGTCCTCGCGGGCGGTGATCCGGGCATCGGGCAGGGGGGCCACCCGGACACCGGCCATGGTCAGGCACAGCGCGGCCAGGGCCAGCCCGAGCAGGCTGCCGCCGACCAGGTCGCTGAACCAGTGCGCGCGCAGCGCCCAACGATCGTAGAAGACCAGCGCCCAGGCTGCCAGTGCGGCGACGGTGACCAGCGCCACGGTGGCCCGCCGCTGCCGGGTGTGGACGAAACCCGAGATCACCAGCGTGGCGACGGCGGTGATCGCCATCATGTGGCCGGACGGGTAGCCGTAGCCCTCGGCGGTGATGAGGGGGAGCGCGGTCGGCGGGCGCATCCGACCGAAGAGGAGCTTTGCCAGGTGGGAGCCACCCCACACCAGCGGGATCGCGAGGCCCATCGCCCAGGCGAGGTGGTTCAGCCGGTGGCGTACCGCCCATCCCAGGGCGACGGCGAGGCCGAGGAACAGCATCACCGGCGAGGAGACCAGGGCCAGCCCGGACAGGATCTGCCCGGCCGGCGACAAGGCTGTCACGCCGGGTTCGAGTGATCGGTCGTCGAGCCGGCTGAAGGCGTTGGTGGCGAAGGTCAGCCAGGTCCATCCGGCGAACAGCACCGACGCCCCGACCAGCGCGGTGGGGGCCAGGCTGAAACGTCGCATGCGCCCAGTGTGTCAGGGAAGCCTCGCCCGGCTCCATGCGCTGATCGCTGGGGCCGCGCCGGGTGCGCCGGGCGAGTGACCTGGCTGATCTTCTCCGGTTCAGCTGGACGTAAGGGCGCTGGCGCAGTTCCGCGGGAGTCGCAGCTCAGGGCGTCGCCGCGACGGCGTTCACCGGGGCGGGGCGACCAGCAGCATCATGTCGCGGACCTCGTAACCGGCGATGAGATCGTCCCACCGGATGACCGGTTCGCTGACCAGGGTCACCTCCTGGGAGAGCAGGCGGCGCAGCAGGATCGCGGTCTCGTACATCGCCAGCGCGTTGCCCGGGCACTTGTGGGCGCCGTCGCCGAAGCTGAGGACCTCCGCACCGACCCCTGCCGGGAGCTCGCGGCCCGGACGCAGGCACAGGCCGTCGGCGCCGACGTCGGCGTTGGCCGACCGGACAAAGAGGTCGAGGATCGCGCCAGCGGGGAAGCGGAGCTCCTCGCCGTCGGGCCCGGAAACAGTGATCTCGCTGACGGTCCGCCGGTAGAGGTGCCCGACGACGGGTTCCAACCGGAGGATCTCGGCCAGCAGCCGGAGTTGGCCAGGCTCATCGGCGTCGAGGAAATCCCGGCGCCGGGAGGGGTCCTCCAGAAGGTGCCAGGCGGCCATCGAGATGAACTCCCGGGTGGTCGCCATGCCCGCGGCCGCATAGGTGATCACCTCGATCAGGATGTCGACATCGCTGCAGCCCTCGGCGATCAGATGCGAGATGACATCGTCTCGGGGTGCGCGACGTCGCGCCCGGACGGCGGGCCGCACGTCACGCAGGTGGAAGGACCACAGCCGCCCCTGGGCCAGGACGAGCTGACTCAGCCGGGCGATCCGGGGGCGGCGGGCGTCCGGGGCGACCTGGCCGATGGCGAAGAAGCGCTCCAGGCGGCGGGTCATGCCTGCGCGGTCGCTGTCGGTGAGGCCGATAACGACGGCGGCGACGTCGACGGCCATGCGCAGCGAGGCCTCCGACAGGTCGACGGTGTTCCCGACCATGGCGGCCACCAACGCGTCGGCCCGGCGCACCATGAGGTCGCGGTAGCGCGTGGTCACCGTCCTGGGAGCGAAGAAGCGGGCGGCCTTGGTCCGTTGCTGGCGGTGTTCGGGTCCGTCGGAGAAGAGCAGAGGGAGCCTGGTCGGGGCGCGGCGCACGTCGTCGGCGTTGAACCCTGCCTGCAGGGTCGCCGACGGCTCCCGGAGAATCGCGCGGGCCACCGGGAGGGAGCGCACCTGCCAGACGCCACCGCGGAGCTCGACCGGCGGGGCGTCGGCCTCCCCGGGCCGGGATGTCTTCCGCTGCGACCTCGGGCAGCGGGTCGCCTCAGGCTGATTCGTCACAGGGCCATGATGCCGCGATCCGACGTACTGATGGGGGTGATGTGCCTGCCGGTCGATGGTGGCGAGTCCGGCGCGTCGCACCTCAGCACCGGACCAGCACGACGCGGCGGTCAGCGGCGAAGCCTCGGTAGACTCCTGGCCATGATCGACCCGAGGATCCTCCGTACCGACCCTGACCGCATCCGCCGGAGTCAGGAGTCCCGCGGAGAGTCGGTTGATCTCGTTGACCTCCTGGTGGCTGCCGATGAGCAGCGCCGGGCCCTGATCGCGTCCTCCGAAAGTCTGCGGGCCGAGCAGAAAGCGCTCTCGGGTCGGATTCCCGGGGCCTCGGGCGAGGAGAAGCAGGAACTGCTGGCGCGCACCAAGGAGCTCTCTGCCGATGTCAAGCGGATGAATGCCGAGGCTGATGAGGCGAAGCGGACCTTCGACGGGCTCATGCGCGACCTGGCCAACCTCACCATCGACGGCGTGCCGTCCGGCGGGGAGGACGACTTCGTCGTGCTGGAGGAGATCGGCAACCCCCGCGACTTCACCGCTGAGGGTTTCGAGCCGCGCGATCACCTGGAACTCGGCGAGATGCTCGGCGCGATCGACATGGAGCGGGGCGCGAAGGTGTCCGGGAGCCGTTTCTACTTCCTCACCGGGCAGGGTGCGCTGCTGGAGTTCGCCCTCGTCCAGTACGCGATGGCGAAGGCGGTCGCCTGGGGCTTCACCCCGATGATTCCGCCGGCCCTGGTGAATCCGTCGGCGATGGAGGGCACCGGGTTCCTCGGCCAGGCGGCCGAGAACGTCTACCGCCTCGAGGCCGATGACCTCTACCTGGTCGGGACCGCCGAAGTGCCGCTGGCGGCCTACCACAGCAACGAGATCCTGCCCGCCGACACCCTGCCCCGGATGTACGCCGGCTACAGCCCCTGCTTCCGCCGGGAGGCGGGCAGCTACGGCAAGGACACCCGCGGCATCTTCCGGGTGCACTGGTTCGACAAGGTTGAGATGTTCGTCTACTGCGAGCCCGAGCAGGCCGAGGAGATGCACGCCCGACTGCTCGGATTCGAGAAGGAGTTCCTCGCCAGCCTGGAGATCCCCTTCCGGGTGATTGACGTCGCCGCTGGTGACCTCGGCCTGTCCGCGGCGCGCAAGTACGACTGTGAGGGCTGGATTCCCACCCAGGGCAGGTACCGGGAGATCACCTCGACGTCGAACTGCACCGAGTTCCAGGCCCGCCGTCTCGACATCCGCACCCGCGATGCTGAGGGCACCCGCCCGCTGGCCACCCTCAACGGCACCCTGTGCGCCATGACTCGGATGATCATCCTGCTCCTGGAGAACCACCAGCAGGCCGATGGATCGGTCCGGATTCCCGCGGTGCTGCGCCCCTATCTGGGCGGACGGGAGCTCCTGACGCCCGGGGCGTGACCAGGCTGTGCGGCGTGCTGTAGGCCGTTGGCAGGGGTCCTGACCCTCCGGGGCACGCCCCTTTCTCGTCGGACCGTTGGTCTGCTCGTGGGCAACGCTCCGGTGAGGAATCCATCGCCGGTGATGCCGCCACGGCTGAAGCGTGTCAGCCGAACGCGGTGGGCCGGCGGTCAGATCCAGCGGCTGAGTTCGTCGATGAGGCCGCCCTCGCTGAGGGTTCCGGTGACCGCGTCGGCCGCCGCCACCACCTCCGAGGGCGATCCGCCCATGGCCACCCCGCGTCCGGCCCAGCTGAGCATGCTGATGTCGTTGCGGCCGTCGCCGATGGTCAACACCTCCGCCGCGGAGATGCCTGCGCGGGCTGCCACCCGGGCCAGCCCGTGCGCCTTGTCCACGCCGTGCGGCGCCAGGTCGAGCCAGGCGCTGTAGCCGACGTGATAGGTCACTCCTTCCATGCCCATCCGGGCGGCGAGGGCGTCGAACTCCTCGACGGTCGCGCCGGGGTCGCGGACCACGACGCGGGTGACGTCACGATCGATCAGCTCCTCCAGGGGCACCACGGTGATCGTCCCGTGCAGTTCGCCGTCGGGAAAGGGCTCGGTGACGTGATACCCCTGCCCGACGACCTCGACGGCGAACCGGGCCTCCGGGATGGCCCGGCGCACCTCCTGGACCACCGGCCGGGGGTCGAAGGTCAGGACATCCACCACCCGGGCGGGCGGGTAGATCGCCGTCACCGCCCCGTTGGAGAACACATGTTCGGCTTCGGGGAGCCCGAGATCGTCGAGCACGCTCAGGGCCGACATCAGGCTGCGACCGGTGGCGAGCACGACGGTGATCCCGTTCGCCTGCACCGCTGTGATGGCGTCGCGGACCTCGCTGGGGACGACGTTCGATTCATCGACGACGGTCCCGTCGACGTCGAGGGCGATCAGGCGGGGAAGGAACGGCATGCCACCACCCTTCCACAAGCAGCCACCGGACGGCGGGGGCCTGCCCGGGTCAGCTCAGCAGGCTGTCGCCGGTGAGAGGTGCACCGGTATGGCTGTTCAGTTCACGCCCATGAACATGTACGCGGTGGTCACCTGGCCGGCGGCGTTGCGGAACACAACGTCGACGCCGCGTCCGAAAACGGCGCCCGAGGGGGCTGTCATCGACCAGCGCAGGAGGCGCGCGTCATCGGCGTCGAACTGCTGGTCGTAGCTGAAGACGAGTCCTTTGTCGGCGATCATGTCGTCGTGAACACCGGCGATGTGGCAGCGATCGCTGCCGTGCCGCGGAGGGTGATTCCGGGCGAGGAGACCACAAGCGTGCCGTCGGGAGCCCACACGTTCTCGATGAGGCGGCGTCGCTGCTCGGGGTCGGGATCGGTCCAGGTCGACAGATAGTTCTGGCGGAAGTCGTCGGTGTCGTGAGTGTTCATGGAGTTCTCCTGGTCGATTGATGAGGAAGGGTTCTCAGACGGTTTTGACGGTGCCGCCGTCGATGACGAAGGTCGGGCGAGACCGTGTTCATACGAACGCCCTGCGGGCCGAACTTGTCCGCCAGTCGCTTGCCGAAAGCGGTGAGGGCTGCTTTCGCCTCGCTGTACCCGACGGGACCCGTCGAGGGGACGCGCGCGTTGATCGAAGACACGTTGACGATCGCCCCCTGCCGCTCGATCAGCGACGGCAGCGCGCCCCGGGATGCCCACACTGCACTGAACAGATTCAGGTCGAGGAGGTTCCGCCACCGGGCATCGTCGGCGTCGAGAAACCCGCCGAGCTTCAGCTGGTCGGCATCGCCGGCTCCCACGTTGTTGACCAGAATATCCAGGCCTCCGACCTCGGCGAGGGTTGCGGCGACGACTCGTTGAGCGCCCTCCGGCGTGGAGAGGTCGGCCGCGATACTCAAGGGCGCCACGGCCTCGAGTTCGGGGGTGACCGTACGTGCTGCGCCGACCACGCGTACGCCTTCTGCTGCGAGGGCACGCGCCGTGGCGAGCCCGATTTCCCCGACTTGCTCCCGTGACGAGAGCCCTCTTGCCGTTGAGTGCGAGTTCCATATGCATCACCGTTCTTGAACTACTGGTCTAAAACCTGGACATGGAGAAACCCAACCGGCTTCCAGGGGCGAGGCCCTAGAGCACGGCCAAGGCGGTGTCGATGATCCGGTGCAGGGATGGGGCCTCATGGGTCATCGCGAGCACGCGCAGGCCGGCAAGCGTGTTCGCCACATGCTCGGCCAGTGCCTGAGCGTTGTGATCGCGAGGGACATCGCCCTCGACCTGGCCACGGCGGATACGCTCGGCGAACCAGCTCGTCGACTCGTCCTGCATTCGCCTCAACTTTTCGGACACCGGCGCGTCTTCGCCGGCGAACTCGACCGCCGTGTTGCCGATCAGGCACCCCCGGCGCTGCGGCTGCGCGAGGTCTGCATCGACCACGGCCTTCAAGGCAGCCGAGACGCACTCGCGCGCAGTCCCGGGCTGCAAGGGTTGGCTCACCACCGCCAGCACCGCCGAAAACCGACCGGCTCGCTGGCACCATCACCGCTTGACCAGCCAGCGCACCACGGCCAACGGCGAACAGCCCCACCGCAACCCGGTCATCGCAAGCGCCGTCAGAATAATCGAGCAAATAGCGTGACAGAATAGAAAAAATCTCGAAGAGTATTCACACGAAAATTCCTTTGTCGGTCAGCTGAGAATATCGATGCGTTTCGATGACGCGGAATATCTCCGGCTCTGCGCCGACATGGAGCAATTGGTCGGGGCCCTGCGAGGCGCCCCTTCAACTGAGCGGGACCTGGCTCTGTCCTGTACTCGATCCCACAGGTCATCAGGAATATGTACCTGTTCGTCGATAGGAATGATGCGTACGCGTCCTCATCTCTTGTTGAAAAGCTTGAGGACGCGTGGGTGTCCCTGGATGGCTTGGTAATTGAATGTCTGTCATCGGGTAGCCTCGGGCCATGACCCCTGAACGTCCCGAGGTGCCGGTGTGGGCGCGCTTCACCGCAGACCCGCGCCGCCGTCCCGACGTGCGGGCCAGCGACCGGGACCGGGACGTGGCCCTCGGCGTCATCACTGAGGCGTTCGGGGAGGGCCGTCTCGACGAGGCCGAACATGGCGACCGCCTTCAGGCGGCCCTCGCTGCACGCACCTTGGGTGAGTTGGCCCGGCTGCTGGGTGATGTCGTGGTGTCAGAGACCGATCGGGCCGTGGAATGGCCGGTCCGCCCGTCGCCCTCGACGGTGAGGGTGGCCCGCGACATCGCGGTCCGCGTCTGGTTGGGTCTGGCCCTCCTGTTCACCGTCATCTGGTTGGCCACGTGGATCTTCTCCGTGGGTGGGCCGGCCTACTTCTGGCCCGTCTGGCCGATGATCGGCACGGGCATCCCGACGTTGATCGTCTTCCTGATCCCGGACCATGGCGCGAAGGCCGACGCGCCCGATGCCAAGCGCTAGAGTCCCGCGCCTGCCTCCGGACGGTGCCCGGATCGTGTGTGCGCTCACCGGAGACCCTCTGCGGAGGCGAAGGCGTGCGCGACGCGCTCGGCGATCTCCTCGACGGCGCCCGCCGCATGCAATTCCTGGACGAACGCCTCGTCCTGGAGTCCCTTGACCACGCGGGGAAGGAAGGTCATGTGCTGCGACGGGTCGTGCAGGGCCAGCAGGAAGACCGTGGCCACGGCGACGTCCTGGTCCCCACCGCCCATCGACCCGAAGCTCACCGGTTCGGCCAGGGTGGCGACGGCGATGGTGTCGTGGAGGACGTGCTCGGCATCGGTGTGTGGGATGGCGACGCCACCGCTGACGGGGATGCCGGTGGGATACCTCGATTCCCGGCTCTTCAGGCCGTCGACGAAGGTGGGTCTCACCCGCCCGGCTGCGTGCAGGTCGGCCCCGATCCGGTCGAAAAGAGCATCGGTGTCCGCGACGCGCACGCGACGGTACACGAACTGGGGGGAGACTACTTCGATCATCGGTGCACCTCCGTGTGGTGGTCCCACGGTGTCGAGGGTTGAGTGGTCGCAAGGGTGACCGCGCGTGCCGGGACCGAGGGCGCGGCACGCGCGGGCGTCAAGGCTGACGTACCATTCCGCCCTGCTCCAGCATGGAGCAGTGGAGGGCGACGTAGGCGTTGGTCTCCAGTCGTTCCAGCATGTCATTGGCCTCCCAGCTCCCGGAGGCTCCGATGATGACCCCGTGCCGGCGCAGCAGGACACCGTAGGCGTAGATGTCCTCCATGGCGAAGGTCTTCTGGCCGAACGCCGTGCTGAACTCCTTGGTCCACGCCCCCACTGTCCGGGCCAGTTCCACGGTCGTGGCCATCCGATACGGCAGGCAGTGCAGGGACGCCCCCAAGTATTCCACCGCCTCGCAGACCAGCGGCATGTCCGCACCCATGCTGGCGTAGACCATCAGGTCTTTGGGGTGGGAATGGATGACCGCGCCCAGCTTGTTGTCGTTGCGGTACATCGCCATGTGCATGTTGATCTCGCGGGTGGGTTTTCCCCGGCCCTCGATCACGTTGAGGTCGCCGTCGACGACGAGAACATCGTCTGGGCTGATGTCCCACAGTCGGTGGGACGACAACCCCGAGGCCGTCATGACGTAGCGGTCCTCGTCCACCTTCTCCGACAGGTTCCCGCCGGCGGCATTGGTGAGCCATCGGGTGAACATGGATCCGGCGATCCTTGCCAGCCGTTCGCGTGCCTCCCGGTACTGCATGGTCTCCCCTCCCTCAGCCGAAGAGTTGGTCGAGTGCGCTGATGAGCACGGCGGCCGGGTTGAATCCGAAGGATCCGTCGGTCACCGAACCGTCGACCTCGACGCCGGTCGCATTCATCATCATCGTTGCCTGCGGGGCGAAGATGTTGGCGAAGTACACCACGATGAACAAGAAGATGGCGCTCGAGATGAGCGTCCGCAGCAGGTTCCCCTTGCTGGCCAGGGAGCACATCGGAACCATGTAGACGATCGCGGTCAGGATCCCCACCGGGAAGTAGGACATGTTGGGGATGATGAACGCATACCCGATGCACAGGGGGATCAGGATCACCGTGGTCGTGATCGCGGTCGGATCACCCAGGGCCAACGCGACGTCCATGCCGATGTTCAGCTCGTGCTTGTCGCCCAGACGTCGACGCATGAACGCCTGCGCCCCGTCCCCCAGGGCACTCAGCCCCTCCATCATCACCGACACCATCTTCGGCAGCAGCACCAGCGTGGCGGCGATGCCCATGCCCATGATGAGGACCGTCTCCCACGGCTGGAGCGTCATCACGCCCAGGAAGACCCCGACGATGACGCCGATGAACGCGGTGTCGCCGAAGAACCCGAGCTTGTCGCCCACCTTCTCCAGGTCGATGTCGATGTCGCGGACCTTCGGGATCCGATCGATCAACCAGTTGACGCCCCACGCGATCGGGAACGCCCAGGCGATGAAAGAGAATGTCGAGCAGGTGGTGCCGGTCAGACCGTAGAACTTCTGCCACAGCGGGGCGATCCACTGGGCCACGAACAAGGTGATGACCGAGATACCGACAGTCACGCCCAGACCGATCCAGAAGTTGCCGGTGATGGCGTAGGCCAGAGTGCCGGGGATCAGGAAGTGGATGAAGTTCCAGATGTCCACGTTGAGGACGTTGGTCCACTTCAGGAGCACCAGCGCCACATTGATCCCGATGATCAGCAGGATGGCGGGGGCCGCGAACGGTACCGAGAACGAGGCCGCACCCATCGCGGCCCAGCCGACATCCACCGTGGTGAACCGCGCCGAATCGCCGAAGCTGCGGTAGTAGTCGATGGCCGGTTGCACCGTCTCCATGAGGAGCGTGATGACGAGCTGGAGCCCGGAGAAGCCGATGCCGATCATGATGCCGGCCTTGAGTGCCCGCCCGAGCTTCATCCGGAAAATGATGCCCAGAAGGGTCATCACGATGGGCAGCATGACGGCTGCCCCCAGCGCGAGAACCTGCTGGAAGGCGTCAACGACGATGTCCATGCCGCTGCCTCACTCCCCGGTCACGGCGCGGCAGGCGGCGACGATCTCCTGGGCCGTCGCCTGCTCGTTGATGCCGGAGATGAGGTTGAAGACCGAGATGATCGGTTTGTCGACCGGCTTGCGGTAGGGCGTGGTGACCAGGATGATATCTGCGCCGTCCTGCAGCGCAGGGATCTGCCCGACGGTCCCCTTGGTGATGGTCGCCGGAATGTCATGCTCCTTGAGAATTTCCTTCACTTTTTCCTGGGCGACGGTTGAGGTGGCGATACCACTGCCGCAGGCGATGAGAATCCGGACGGGGTTCATGCGATTTCCTCCTCGTTGAGGTCGGGACGGAGCACCACTTTGAGTGCTGCTCCGGTTCTGGTCAGTTCGATGGCTTCATTGATCTGCTCGAGGGGCAGGATGTTCGTCACGATCTGCGCACCCGGGAATCCGGGGCTGACCGCCAGCTCGAAGGCCCGCTGCACCTGGATGCTGTTGGCGCCGTAGTGTCCGTAGATCCACAGGCCCCGGTAGTGGACGAGGTTGGAGTCGATCTCCGCCAGCGCGCCGGCCGGCACCCCACCGAAGAAGACGACGGTGCCGCAGGCCCTGGCCATCCGGATCGCCTGCGCCTGCGCCTGCGTGCTCGGGTTCGCCGAGATCACCTTGTGGGCGCCCAGCCCCCTGGTGAGGCGCATGACTTCCTCGACCGGGTCATGCGTGGTCGAGTTGATGGTGTGGTCGACGCCGAACGCGGACACCTTCGCGAGACGCTCATCGTTGATGTCGATCACGATGATCGTGGCCGCCCCCCGCATCCGGGACAGGATGCTGAGGAACACCCCGATCGGTCCGGCGCCGATGACGACCACCGTGTCGCCGAGCGTGACATCGATGTTGTCCACGCAGGCGTATGTTGACGACATCGGCTCGGCGAGCGAGGCCAGCACCGGGTCCTGGCCCTCGGCCAGTTCGAAGGTGGCGCCGCGGGCGACGCGGGAGGCCGGGTAGGCGATGTACTCGGCGAAGCCGCCCGGACGGTTCAGATAGTCGTCGAGGTCGGTGCACTGCTCGTGGTGGGCCATGCGGCAGTTCTCGCACCTCAGGCAGTGGGCGGCCGGGTAGACGTAGATCTGTTGGCCGGGACGGTAAGCCGTCACCCCGGGAGCCACCTCCGCCACCTCACCGACCACCTCGTGGCCGTAGATGTGGGGGTAGTCGCCCTTCCGGGAGTCGGTGGTCAGGTTGCGGATGTCGCTGCCGCACAGGCCGACGGCCCGGACTTTGACGACGAAACCGCCGTCAGGGCACGACGGCGCGGCCACCTCCTCGACCCTGATGTCGTTCGGCCCGTACATGAGCGCGGCCTTCATCGTTCCTTGCACTGATCCTCCTTGATCATCGGGGGTGCCGGGAGCCGCCGGGGCACCCGGTTGTTCCGATCGTTCGGGCCGCCGCCGGGGCGGACAGCCGGCGATGAGACGATCCTTGACCGCCGACTTCCGGTGGGGCAAACGCCTGTTTGCCACCCCTGCGGCGGGGCGGATCTGCCGGGGGTGTGGCAACCGGGACGATTGCGTTCTCACGTCCGCGAGCCCACGATGGGCGGAGGGGAGGTACACACCGTGGTGACTTTCACAGAGCGTGAGTCCCTGCTCCTGGAAGTCCTCCGCGAGGCGGCGCGCCCGGTGGTGAGTGCGGACCTGTCGGACCTTCTGGGGGTCAGCCCTCGGACGCTACGCAACGACATCGGACGGATCAACCGACTCCGTGAGCCCGTCATCGACTCCACCAGTGCGGGCTATCACCTCAACGCCGCCGCCTACCGGCGCGTCCTCCGTGAGGCACCCCGGGTGACCAGCGTGCTCGACGACGACGAGCGCCTGCTGGTCTATCTTCTGCAACGCCCCGAGCGGAGCCTCTACGACGCGGCGAACGAGTGTCTCCTCGGCGAGAGCGCGGTCCGCGCTGCGCTCATCCGGCTCGGCGCGCGGGCGCAGGAGCACGACCTGACCGTGACCCTACGCGGTTCCCGTATCCGGGTGGCTGGCCGCGAGTCCGACCGGCGCCGACTACTCGGCGACCTGGTCCGGGACGCGATGAACGATCCTGTGGGCGGCGCGGCCCGGCTCCAGCGTCTGCTTCCCGATGTGGATCTGGAACGGCTTGAGCAGACGGTTGACCGGGTGGTGACCTACCCGTTCGGCGGCCTGGACGATCCCATCCGGCAGAGCCTGCTGGTCCACGCCGCGATCAGCCTTCAGCGTTTCGATGACCCTGTCGAGGTGACGGTGGGAAGGGAACCGCCCGCGGCGGTCCACCATTACACCGACGAGCTCCTGGCCGCCCTCGCCCAGGAGTATCCGGACCGGCCGCTCGGCGCCGACGACCGGGCCCAGCTGCTCCGGGTCGTCGGGGTCAGCCTGGACGCCGCGCTCCCGGTGCCGACTCCCGCGCTGGCCGATGAGGATCTGGTCCGGCGGGCAGTGGCGGCCGCCGTGGACGAGTGTCTGGCGCACTTCGACCTCAGCGCCCAGCGCGACAAGCTCGTCGACAGTGTCACCGCCCACACGATGCGGCTGATCGCCCGCAACGCGACCCTGATGTTCTTCCGCAACGGCCTGCGGGAGTCCATGCGCACCCGATCGCCGTACCTCTACGACGTGGCCGTACACCTGGCCCACCACATCGCCGCTTCGCTCAACGTGAGGATGAACGACGACGAGATCAGCCTGTTCGCCATCTACCTGGGTCTTTATGCCGACCATCACGACACCTCCGCTGACGCTGTCGCCGTCACGATCGTCTGTCCCGCCTATCTCACGCTCCGGGAATGGCTGCTGAGCCGTCTGCTGGAGCACTTCGGCGACCGGATCGTCATCTGCGATGTGGTCTCAAGCCTGGAGGAGGCGGAGGCCACCGACGGTGAGCTGGTGGTCACCACGGCCGGCGCGACCGCGACCGTGTTGGAGACCGTCGAGATCTCGGCGCTCTGCCCGGAGCATGACCTGGAGGCGGTCGGGCGCGGTGTCGCGCGCGTCGCGGCTCGCCGCGAGCAGGCCCGGCTGGCGGCGATTCTGGCGCGCTTCCTGGACCGGCGGGTCTTCTTCGTGGATCGCGGCTTCGGCACCTCCGATGAGGTGATCGACTTCCTGTGCGCCGAACTTGAGGCCACCGGACGGGTGTCGGAGGGCTTCTCCGACAGCGTCCGGACGCGCGAACGCTACTCCTCCACCGCGTTCGCCAACCGGGTCGCGGTACCCCACCCGATGGAACTGCTCGCCCGGGAGACGACCGTCGCCGTGCTGATCCCCTCGGCACCTGTCCGGTGGGGAGCCTCGGAGGTGAGCATGGTGTTGATGCTGGCGGTGAGCCAGGGTGATGATGCTGATTTCACCTCCATCTACGAGCCCCTGATCCGCATGCTGTGCCAGCCTGAGCTTTTCGCTGAACTTCACCGCATCCGCGACTTCGACGCCTTCGCCGACCTCCTGTCGCAGCGACTCGTCGCCGCCTGACGGTGCTGGCGGCACGCGGGGGCGCTCGCCGCTGCCGATAGCCGCGCAGGTCGGCGCTCCGCAGGGTCGGGTCGCCGTCCCCTCCCCGGCGCGGGCTCCTCGGGCTGATCGGCCACCGACCAGGCCTCAGGCCGCGGGCCTGCGCACCCTGCGGACCACGGTGAGCGCACACCAGCCGACGGCGGCGAGGGCCAGTGCGGCGCCGCCGGTCACCAGGAATCCTTCCTGCCAGCCGAGATGATCCAGGGTCCAGCCGACCAACGGTGGTGCCATCGCGTTGCCGATGGTGGAACAGGTCCCCTGCCAGCCGAAGGCCTCGCCCCGGTACTCCTCGACGACCGCATGGCTCAGGCGTTCGGATGCCGCCGACAGCGTCGGGGCGACGAACAGCCCAGCGACGGTCATCAGTGCAGCCAGGAGCCACCAGGTGACGCCGAGCGCGCCGAGCAGCGTCGTCACCGACAGGCCGCCCACCAGGAAGGTGAGCGAGACGGTGCCGGGCCTGGTACCGCCGTAAAGGAGCCCGCCGATCAACGACCCAGCACCCCAGGTGGCCAGGACGACAGCGAGCATGGGGGTGGCGTCCATGTCCCGGGTGGCGGCGACGATGGAGAGATCCATGCCGGACAGGGCGAAGGCGACCGCGACACTGGCGATGAACGTGGTGATGACCGGGATGCTCATCCAGGCGCGGACCGATCGGCGTCCGGGAGCAGGATTGGCGGGGTTGGTCCCCGGTGGGGTGAGGGGAGGGTTGGCCCAGGCGAGGGCGGCCGCCCCCACCATGCTGAGCAGGGTGAAGACCAGCAGGGCCCAGCGGGTGTCCCACCAGACAGCAGCCAGCACGGCGAACACCGGGCCCACGATGAACGAGACCTCGCTGAGGATCGAGTCGAGCGCGATCGCGGTTCGGCGGTGATCGACCGGAACCGCGGCGATGATCATCTGACGTGTCAGCACGAACCAGGGCACGGCCAGCGCACCGACCACCGTCATCCCCACCAGCAGTACCCAGTAGTTGGCGAACGGGGCGATCAGGAACACGATCGGCAGCACGATCAGGCTCGGTGCCAGGGTCCGTCGTAGTCCGATGGTGTCCAGCAGTCGTCCGCGCCATGGTGAGGAGAGTCCCAGTGACACGGTGAAGACACCGGTGATCAGGCCGGCAGCCGCGTAGGTCTGACCGAGCCCGTCCACCACGTGCAGGGTGAGTAGAATGCCGGCCCCGAACCAGGGTGCCTTGCCGACCAGTCCCCAGATCGACGCCTGGCGGACTGCTGGGTGGGACCAGACCTCCCGATATCCCGACCACTGCACCGACCCAGCTTGTCACAGCGGGGTGACAGTTCCGGCCATCGTCCGGCGCGCCGGACCAGGCGGCCTCACCTGCTCTCGATGTCCGTCAGGGCCTGGTCGCCTCTGACGCCGGGAGCGGTTCGTTGCTGCATCGGCGCCTTCCTGGGCGCGAAGGATCCCGGGTCGGGGCGGCGGGCTCGGCCGGCTCCCCGATCACAGGGTGAGCAGGGCCTTGCCCACTGCTGTCCCGCCCTCCAGGTAGCGGTGGGCCCCGGCAGCGTCGTCGAGGGCGAATCGGGTCTCGCCAGCGAGCCGGACGGCCCCGGAACTGATGAGCGGCCAGGCGGTCTCGGTGACCCGTCCCACGATGGCGGCCTTCTCGGCGACCGGCCGGTAACGCAACGAGGTCGCCGTCACCGTCGCGCCTTTCATCAGCAGGCGGTTGAGATTCAACTCACCCTTCACCCCTCCCTGCAGCCCGATCACCACCAGTCGGCCGCCGCGCGCGAGGATGGCGACATGGTCGGGCAGGTACTTGGCGCCCATGATGTCGAGGATCACGTCAACCCCACGGCCCTCCGTGGCGTCGGTGACTCCGGCCGCCCACGCGTCGTGGTGGTCGAGGACGACATCGGCGCCCAGGTCGGTGCAGGTCGCCAGCTTGGCCGCCGATCCCGCCGTGGCGATGACGGTGCAGCCCAGCCGTTTGGCGTACTGGATGGCGAAACTGCCCACACCCCCGGTGCCGCCATGGATGAGCACCGTTTCGCCCGGCTGCAGGTGGACGTGGTCGAAATTTGATACCACCGTCGCGGCGACCTCGATCAGTGCTCCCGCGGTGATGAGCGGAATCCCGGCCGGCGGTGCGGTGATCTGCCCGGCGGGAACCGTCACGAACTCGGCGTAGCCGCCACCGGCGAGCAGTGCCACACAGGGGTCACCGACCGACCAGGAGGTGACCGACGCCCCCACCGCGTCGACGTGCCCGGAGACCTCGAGCCCGAGGATGTCCGAGATCCCTTTTGGAGGCGGATAGTGCCCGCGCCGCTGCAGCAGGTCGGCCCGATTCACCCCGGCGGCGGTGACCCGGATGCGCACCTCGTCGGCGGCCGGCTCCGGGAGGGGCAGGTCGCCCACGTGGAGAACGTCGGGTCCGCCGGGTTCGGTCGTGATGACAGCGCGCATGACTTGAGCCTACGGCTGCCCCGTCATCGACGCTGCGCTTTTGCCCGAAGCAGAACCGGTCCGGACGGTCGTGGGCACGGCCGTCGATGGACTCGGTACCATAGGGGCCTTCGGCGAGGTCGCATAGTGGACTAGTGCAGCCGCCTTGAAAGCGGCCGAGCGGCAACGCTCCGTGGGTTCGAATCCCACCCTCGCCGCGTGGAGAGCCGCTACGTGCTGCGAGCGCGTCCGCCGGTGCGGGCGTTCGTCCTTGCTGCGGTCCTCACCCTCGGCGGAGCGGCCCTGGCTGTTGCTGCCTCCCAGTTCGCCTGGCCGGGAGCCCTGGTCGTCCTCGGGATCGTGCTCATCGTTCTCGGCGTCGCTCTGCTCGGGCTGGCGGCCGCAGCGGCCCAACGGCAGGAGGTCACGGTCGTCCTTGACGAGGA